>JAUNKF010000037.1 GCA_030532895.1 Lautropia sp.
CGCCAACGCCAACGCCAACCCCAACCCCACCGACGGGTGGTGGTCAGGCGGGATCCGATACTTCGACGCCAGCGGGCACGCCGCCGGGTGTGGCGGGAGGGGGTACGGGTACATCGACCGATTCAACCGGTGCCACACCGCCGACGACGGGTGCTCCCGCGCCTTCGACACCGTCTGGTGGTGGGGGTGTGCCGGCCGCGCCAGGCGACACACCGGCCCAACCGCCTGCCCAACCGGGCCAACCGTCGGAACCGGATGGTTCGGCATCTCCTGATGCTCAGCCGCCGACGAAGCCGGCCGAGGTGCCGGTGTATCCGGACAATCAGGCGCCGCTGCCGGTGGCGTATGAGGGTGAACTGAAAATATCGCGCATCACCTTTGCCGGTATTGATCCGGGCAAGGTACCGGATGCCGTCCGCATCACGGCCATTCAGGCCAAGGGCATGGTGGTGGGCATGTCGGGGCCGCTTTTCAAAGCCACGCCCGAGGGGCTGGTGGCGTTGAAGCCGGGTGACATCATCGAGCGGGCTGATTTCGACAGCATCCGTTGGCATGCCGAGGACAATCAGGGGGGGCAGTTCAGCTTCACGCCGCTGTCATCCTCCGGAGAACCCATCGAGGCATCGCTGGTTCAGACCGTGGGTGTTTCCGTTCATCCTGAGCCGCCAAATTATCCATCGACGATTGATGATCTCCAGGTGGCACATGATGGCACCAGGGACATTGCCGGTAGCCTGTTTGCCGGTCTGGATGCGACACGCAAGCCTGCTGGTATCCGAATTACCGCGATCAATCCGCGAAACCCGACGGATGACGATGCCCCGGCGCTGGTCTTTGGGCCACATCGGGAAAAGGTGTCGGTCAACTGGTTCATTCACGCGAAGGATTTTGATCAGCTTGCTTGGGACAGTGCCCACAATGAGGGGGGCAGTTTCCGGTTTGAGGCGGCCAATGCTGACGGTACAACCTTGCTGGGCGCCGTGCCACAGCGGGTGAAGATCGTCGAACATCCTGTACCACCGGATTATCCTGATCAACCCACCACGCTGTGGGCCGAGCACAATACCGATCTGATTCTGGATGACAGCCATTTTGTGGGGCGAGAAGCCGGCAAGAAGCCTTTGGCCATCCGCATCACGCAGATTGAAGCGGCTGGCGGCAGCGCTGACATCGGATCGGCCTTGAGTGTGACCAAACCGGGCGTGGCCAGACCGCTCGGTGTGGGCAGTTTGGTTCAGGCCGACGAGTTTGGCTGGATCACCTGGCATGCCGCTGCCAATGAAGGAGGGCGCTTCAGTTTTGAGGCAGTCAATGCGAATGGCATGCGGATTCTGGGGGCGGACACCCATACCCTGAGCATTCAGGAACGGGCAGCGCTGCCGGTTTATCAGGGCCAGACGACATTGCATGTGGAACACGACAGCCGCGTGTGGATCGGGGCCGAGGTGTTTCGGGGAACCGATCCTGACAAATCGCCACCGGCCATCCGTATTTTGTCGGTATCGCCGACTGGTGCTGATGCGGCACAGGGAGCGCTTCGGTTGCAGGATGGCAGTGTGGTGGCTGAAAACCAGGTCATCAGTGCCCAACAATTCGGCCGTTTGCAATGGTTCGCCCAGGTGGGTCATGGCGGTTCATTTCAGTTCGAGCCAGT
Source organism: Lautropia sp. (assembly GCA_030532895.1). Classification (GTDB taxonomy): domain Bacteria; phylum Pseudomonadota; class Gammaproteobacteria; order Burkholderiales; family Burkholderiaceae_E; genus Lautropia. The sequence continues at coordinate 1,655 of JAUNKF010000037.1, forward strand.
CAATGTCGACGGCAGCCCGATCCATGGTGCTTCGCCTCAGACCGTGACCGTCGAGGAAGCGGCGTTGCAGCCCAGCTATCCGAATACGGTGCAAACGCTGTCGGTGGATCATGATGCGATGCTCGCCTTGTCGGCCAGCATTTTCACGGGCACCGACCCCAGTCGGCAGCCGGCGGCAATTCGGGTGGAAGCCATCCAGCCAGATCAACCGGTGCCAGGGGGGGCTGAGCCGTTGAAGCTGGATCGGGATGGTGCTGGCCCGTTGTCACCTCAGCCGATCACGGCCGGAACATCCGTGGCGGCTGAGGATTTTGACAAGCTCGTCTGGGATGCTTCGACCAACGAGGGGGGATCTTTCCGGTTTGTGGCACTCGATCCGGGTGGTCGTGAGATCGTGGGCGTGAATCCGCAAACCATCTCGGTGCAGGAGAAGCCAGCCCCAGTCGTCGATCCGTCCGAGGTCGAGGGCGAGCTGGTGCGAACGATCGTTCGGGATCGAACGGCTTTGCTGGGCCGTGAAGCCTTTTTGGGATCGAAGGAAAAACCTCAGGTTGCCGCCATCCGCATTGAATCGATCGAGGCTGATGGGTTGGAGCCTGGGAGATCGACGCCCCTGCTCTGGGATCAGGCCAAAAGTGGAAGCCCGTCTGGTGCGACGCGGGTGAAGACTGGGCAGATCCTGGAGATTGACGCGTTGAACACGCTGTACTGGGAAGGAACCAGCCAGTATCGGGATGGCACCATCCGTTATGTGCTGCTGGACACGGATGGCCATGTGCTGCCGGAGACGGGCGAACAGGTGCTCAGGCTGGAGGAAATGATCAAGACGGCACCTGTCCATCTGAGTTCGTCCGTCCGATCCTCCCTGCCGAAGGTTCTGGTTGTGCTCAATGGTCACGGCAAAATTCCGTTGGCGCAGTTTGGCGCTGATGATCCGTCGAAGGCGCCTGATCATGTTCGGGTTCGTTGGAGCTTCTTTCGGGATGATGATGAGGTGCGTCCGTCCAAAGGGTACTCTCCCTTGGTGCTGAACCGTGGATCGGGTGACATTGTGCCGGTGGAGCAGGATCAGGTCATTCGCCGGGAGGAGCTGGACAAACTGTTCTGGAACGCCCGCTACAACCGGGGCGGGGAAATCCAGTATGACGTGCTGGACAGCCGTCAGCAACGGGTCATTGGCATCGAGACGCAGAAGATTTCGGTGCAGGAAGGGTCACAGCTGCCTGTCATCAGTGGCCTGGGTACCTCGAAGGAGCAGGTGCCTGATGGACAGACCATCCGGTATAGCGAATCCGACCTGCTGGGCTATGACCGTTATGGCTTCGTGGCCAATGCCATCCGGATCGATGCCATCCACGAAATTGATGATGCTGATCGTACGGCATCGGCGTTGATGCTCGACGCTGTCGGAACCCCTGGCTCGGCCAACTACAAGCCCCGGCAGGATATCCGCGTGAACGATGTCGTGGACAGAGAGGATATTTCCCGTTTTTCGTGGGATAACAGTGCCAATCGGGGAGGTCATTTCACGTTTACACCGCTGGACAGCCTGCACCAGCCGATCGAGGGGCTTTCGTCCATCACATACCGTGTGATCGAGTTTGGGCCGGTGCCCGCCTACCAAGGTACGCCGTTATCGCAGCAGTCGACATCTGGTCATTATCTTCCGTCCAGAAGTTCTTATGTCCAATACATCCGGCATGATCATGACATTCCGTTCAACCAGCTGACAAAGCTGGATAGGAGTCTGTTTGCCGGTACTGATCCCGGCAAGGAACCGCATGCCATTGCCGTGTATCTGGCACCTTCTGCCCTGCTGAATCAGGACACCTCACTGCCGCTGTTGACGATTCGTCGCCCATCCGGCGAGGTCGTGCCGGTCAAGGAAAATGACCGGATTGCATCAGAGGATTTTGATCATCTGTACTGGGATGCCACGCGCAGTACGGTCGGCAGTCTTTATTTCATCCCGATCGACAGTAACGGGCATTACATCCACAAGCAGAGTGACATGGTGGTGGCCGTTCAGCTTCGACTGATGCCAGGCCCGATTCCACTGGCTGAGGGCACGCTGGATGCGCCAGTTGTGGGCCATGACACGATCAGTCGTTTTGACAAGGATGTGTTCTTCAATGTCTTGGGCCTGCCTTCTCAGGCTGACATGGGAAGCAAACGCTATCGGTTCCTCTCCTATACCGAACAGACGGAGGATGGGCGCAAGATTTATCCCTATGTGCTGATGAGGGGGTCGGAGGCGAAAGCCTATGAATTGGTGACGCTCGACAACGCCGTCAACAAGACGGTGGCGGCACGCATGGCCCTCGATAAAGGCGGCAAGTTGCTGCAGGTCGAGAATGCGAAGAACAGGGCCTGGCTGGATGAGTATTTTTTCAAGGCTCAGGGGACGAACTTCGATCAGGTGCTGCATGACAGCAGCCATGGCATGGCGCAGTCGAATGCTTTCGTGGTGCAGTATGACCGGTACAAGCCGGCGCTGTTTCAGTTTGCAAGTGACCAGTCGCAGCACAACATGGTCTGGCTGGATGGTTATTACAGCGCTGCAGAATTGGGCAGTTTCGCGTGGCGAAGTGAAAACAACCAGGGAGGAAGCATCACGGTGGCCGAGGTGGATCCGGCCTATGGGGCATTCGTCGGTTCGGTCACGAGTGCGCCAGCCACCATTCTGCCCGATACGGTCGTCACGATTTCGTTCCGTGAAGCCCCATCTTCCGGGGCGGTGGATACGGGCAGACAGGGCAAGCTGGTGAGCTTGGGCGAGACGGATGTGCTCGACGGGGATGATGGGCCAACGAGCCAGCCCGGCATTCAAGCCGTTTCGGGGCAGGCCGTGGCGTCTGTCACGTCACCATTGGCCCACTCAGTCGATGATGACTTGGTGTCTGCCTCGGTGCGGTCGTCCACGGACGTTTCGAGGGGTGGGCAGGCGGCTGTGGTGACGGGGCCAGGTTCAGACGGGCAGGGTGTCCCGTTGTCCCTGCCCTTGTTGATGAGCGCCGCGGCACCGGATCAGGATGCCAATCCCGTCATCAGCTTGAAGATCGGGACACCCGCGTCGGCGTTGTGGGATGATCTCTGGCCGAGCATCACGCCGACGCTCTGACCAGCGGCTGCCTGGTCGCAGGCAGCCCTGGTTTCCGTGGGCCGGATGGGCGGTTCAGTCCTTTTTCAGCTGTGGCAGCTCATGGCCCACACCGGCCGACAGCAGGCCGACACGGCTATAGCCGGCCAGCTTGTCACGCGTGTCGGTGATGTCGAGATTGCGCATCGTGAGCTGACCGATCCGGTCGGCAGGTGAGAAGACCGAGTCGCCCTTTTCCATCGTCAGCCGCTCGGGGTGATAGGTGAGGTTCGGTGATTCGGTGTTGAGGATCGAATAATCATTGCCGCGGCGCAGTTCCAGCGTCACTTCGCCGGTGATGGCACGGGCCACCCAGCGCTGGGCGGTTTCGCGCAGCATGATGGCTTGGGGGTCGAACCACCGCCCCTGATACAGCAGCCGGCCCAGACGCAGGCCGTTGATGCGGTACTGCTCGATCGTGTCCTCGTTGTGGATGCCGGTGACGAGGCGTTCATAGGCAGCGAACAGCAGCGCCATGCCGGGGGCTTCGTAGATGCCGCGTGATTTGGCCTCGATGATGCGGTTTTCGATCTGATCGCTCATGCCCAGACCATGACGGCCGCCGATGCGGTTGGCTTCGAGCATCAGCTCGACCGGGTTGTCGAAGTGCTGGCCATTGAGCGCGACGGGCTGACCTTCCTCGAAGCGGATCGTGACCTCTTCGGGCTTGATCTCCACCTCGGGCTTCCAGAACGCTACCCCCATGATCGGCTCAACGATGCGGATGCCGCTGTTCAGGTACTCCAGATCCTTGGCTTCGTGGGTGGCACCCAGCAGGTTCGAGTCGGTGGAGTAGGCTTTTTCAGCCGACATCTTGTAGTCGAAGCCGGCTTGCGCCATGAAGGCCGACATTTCGGCGCGGCCGCCCAGCTCGTCGATGAATTGCTGGTCGAGCCAAGGCTTGTAGATCTTCAGTGAGGGGTTGGTGAGCAGACCATAGCGGTAGAAACGTTCGATGTCGTTGCCCTTGTAGGTGCTGCCGTCGCCCCAGATGTTGACGTCGTCTTCCTTCATGGCGGCCACCAGCATCGTGCCGGTCACGGCCCGACCGATCGGCGTCGTGTTGAAGTAGGTGATGCCGCCGGTGGAGATGTGAAAGGCACCGCACTGCAGCGCCGCAATGCCCTCGGCCACGAGCTGGCTTCGGCAATCGATCAACCGGGCCAGCTCCGCACCGTAGCGCTTGGCCTTGCGCGGGATCTCTTCGTAATCGGGTTCGTCGGGCTGGCCGAGGTTGGCCGTGTAGGCGTAGGGGATGGCGCCTTTCTTGCGCATCCAGTGCAGGGCGGCGCTGGTGTCGAGGCCGCCAGAAAAGGCGATGCCGACCTTCTGGCCGATCGGCAGGCTCTGGAGAATGGTGTTGCCCATACGGGATGCTCCGCAAAAAATGCTGACGATGCCGGGTTCGCCACAACGGGTGGCCACCATGAGGGGCCACCTGCCATGCTGGCACCCGACAGGTGTCGGTGGCTGCTGAAAGCCGACATTCTAGAGCGTGTCAGGCGCGACGGGCGGTCAACCGAGGGCAAAGCGGCCCAGTGACCCCGATTCGCGACGGCATGATGTCGGGGCTGGGCCGGAAGGTGAGGGCTCTTTTGAAGCTGCTCACGCCGGCACGGTGCATGCACGGATCAGCCTGTCGCCAGTCCGTGATACTTGCTGGCCCGGTGTCATGGCCCGGCCGGCGACCACTCGAAGGGCTGGCCCAGTGAGGTCAGGCGTTCCTGAACGGTGAAACTCAGTTCGACATTGCCACCGGTGTGGTTGCCCGGATCGGTGCTCAGCCCATGAAAGGAGGGGGCGGAGGCATCGAGCGTGCCGCCCGTGACGAGGCTATAGGTGCTGCCCGTGGCAATCTTGGGCGAGCTGAGCGTCATGTAATGCGCGGCAAAGGGCACCTGGAAAGCAAACGCCAGCTGCCCGCTGGCATCGCGCAGTGCCCAGAGTCCGGGGGAAACCGCATCCTGACGACCCTGGGTGATCTGGATGATGTTCTGTGTGGATTGGCCTGCCGTGGGGGTGCTGTTGTAGTAGCCCAGGCCCACGAAGGTGCCGCCCGTCACGATGAAGTCGCTGCCATCGCTGTCGATGGCGCCTTCGGGCTCCGGCCCTTGGCTCGTGGCCACCAGGATGCCGCCACGGATGGCGATCGTGCCATTGGAGTCGATCGCGTCGTTATGACGGCTGTGCGCATGCACGCGTCCGTCCGTCATCTCGAAGTGGGTGCCGGCATTGAAGGCATCGTCCATCGTGTCGAGCTGTAATTCTCCCCCCTTGATGCTGAGTACCGATTTGGCCTCGATGCCCTCGGGTGAAGGGGCATCCGGGTCTTTCGGATCATCGGAGTCATTGCGTACCGGGCCGGTGGTCTGAATCTTGAGGGTGCCGCCGTTGATCGTGATGCGGGGATCGGGGTCATCGGCCAGGGTGGGCGTTTTGGCATCGTCTTCTGCCTCCCACGAGGCCGTCATGGCCTTGTCGTGGCTCTTGATGCTGAGCGCGCCGCCATTGATGGTGACGAAGCCCAGGGCCGGCTGGTTGGCGTTTTCCTCGCCATCGACCTTGATGCCTTTGCCGGCCTGGGCTTCGATGTCCAGAGTGCCGCCATCCATGATGAAGGCGTGGCCCGCCCGAATGCCATCCCGTGCGGCGGCCTTCAGCGTCAGCTTGCCACTGCTCAGGCGCAGGTGGCTGTCGCTGGCCAGTGCATGGCGTCCCTTGGCATCGATGCTCAGCGAACCTGTGCCACGGAAGACGAGCGGACCTTCGGCAAAGAGCGTGGCCTTCATGTCGAGCGCTTTGCCGTCAGGCCCGGTGCGTGCGCGCCATTGCGTGGTGTCGCTCAGGGTGCTCGTGCCCTGCAGCTCGATGAAGGCTGTGGATGTGGAGGGCAGGTTCAGCGCCGGGCCGTCTGGACTGTTGAGGGCCGCGTTGTCGAGCACCAGCTTGTAATCGGTTTGGCTGAACAGCGTGACGGGCGTGGTGCCGGTGCCGCTGAATCGGTAGGCAAGTCGGGCTGCGCCGGTGACGGTGCTGTTGAGCGTCAGGCCGTTTGCGTCGCGCGTGATGGTGAGCGCCGGCTGCCCATCGAGGGTGACGGTGCGCACCGAGGGGCTGGTGGTCTGGATGCTCAGCCGCGGCGAGGGGCTGTTGACGGCCAGCGTGTCGAGCGCGATCGACAGCGGTATGGCCTCATCAAGTGTTTGGCGATCGGGCGCATGGGCGCCAGTTGCGATGTCCCAGCCACGATCCAGCGTTGCGGCCTCATTGGGCTGGCCGTTGTTTGTCGGGGTGGTGACGCCCGTGTTGCCGGCCGCTGCACTGCCGCTGGATGTTGGCGCACCCGACGATCGGCTTGGGTCGGCGGCATGGTCGCTGCCGCCGCAGGCTGCGAGGCCCGACATGATCAGGCTGGTGAGCAGAAGGTATTGGAGGCGTTGCATGTCGTCAGCATGAATGCAGGATGAATGAATCATCTTACGCTTTCATGTCGATGTGATCATGTCAATCTTGTTTCGCCTCTGCCTATATCAGGTTACAAAATCGCGCTATTGTGGGTGGTAGGCAAATTCGGCGAACTGTCTTGCCGTCATCCTCGAGAAGGCGCCTCCATCTCCTCGATGAGTGCATCCAGCTCGGCATCGCCAATGCCCCATTGGCGCAGGGCGGCCTGGGTGTTCAGCGCATAGTCACGGTTGGGGCCACGAAAGCCCACACATTGGCGCAAGCGGCGCAGGATTTCCTCACGAGGCCCGTTCACGTAGGCATCGTCATTGCCACGATTGGCCACGAAGCTCAGCGCTTTCACGGTTCGCCCATCGGGTAGTGTCACGTCGAAGAGCCGTGGCACGTAGACATCGTTGAGCATTTCGCGGTTGTAGATCTCGTCGAGAATCTCCGCTTCGTGCCCGGCTTTCAGGCGGTAGACGATGCCTTCACAGTGGCCGCCTTCGTCCAGACCCAGGACGACACCCGGCGCCTCGGGCGTGCCCCGATACTGATGGGAGTTCACGCAGAAGGCCCGGTGATAACCGTGAATGGTGGCCTTGATCCGTTCCTCGAATTCAAACTCGGGACTCCAGATCAGTGAGCCATAGGCAAAGGCCCAGTGGGTCTGGAACTCGGGTGGCGTCTTGAGCCAGACCAGCCCGCTCGATGCCTTCAGCGTCTGGGCGATGGTGGTGGCTTGAGTGGGGTCAGCCGGTTGGGTGGTGCTTGGTGCGACCTGGTTGATGGGGGCCGCTGCGCTGGCCTGTGGCAACGCGGCGGCCGTCTGAGGGGCTGCCAGGGGGTCGGATGCCGCACCTTGGGTGGAAGGAGCGGCATCGTCCAGGGCATCCGCTCGCCTCATGATCACGCTTCCTCGGCGCTGGTGGCTTCTGCGCTGTCGGCTGTGGCCTGGCCGCCCCTGTTTTGGCTGAGGGTGGCCGGTTGCGTGGCAGCCTCAGGGTTGTCGCCAGCCGCACTGGCCGTTTTCGTGCGACGGGCCGTGGTTGCCCTGGTGCCGCTTCGCGAGGCCGTTTTGGCGGATGTTTTGGCCGTGGTCTTGCGCTTCGTACCGTTGGCAGCCGTGTCGGCTGCGTCTTCTCCGCCAGCCTTGGCCGCTTTCGGCCGGGCGTTCTCGAACTCGAAACCGATCTTGCCACTGGCTTCACGCACCAGAAACGCCTTGAATTTGCGACGGGTGCGTGAAGAGACGAAGCCGGTGAGCAGGTCGGTCTTGCCCTCGGCCAGCAGCTTCTTCATCTGCTCGGGTTCGATCGGCTGTTGCAGGATTTCCCGGCCCGAGCGGAAGTCACAGCTGCGGGCCGGGCCGACGGCCTGGCTGCAGATGTAGTTCATGCCGTGGATGTAGACCGGGTTTTGGCACTTGGGGCATGGCCCCATCGCTTCCTGGCCGCTGAAGTCCACGGCTTCGGCCTGAGCCTCGTCCTGGTCGTTCTGGCCGAAGTCGAATTCGAGCTTGTTTTCGTCCGTGATCTTCAGGATGGCCGAGAAGGGTCGACCCATCTTGCTGCGGAAACCGGTCAGCGGCCCGATCACTTTCTCTTTCAGTAACGTCTCGACCTCAGGCAACTCGAACTGGCGCCCGCCAGGGATTTTCGTGATCGAGAACTCGCACTGCGTGCAGGCAAAGCGCTTGTAGTTTTCCTTGATGACGCCACCACAGGCCGGGCATGGGGTTTCAAGCACGGCATAGTCGCCGGGCACCGTGTCGGCTTCGTAGTTTCGCGCTTTCTCGACGATCTCCTTCGTCATGGCCGCAATTTGCGCCATGAAGACCGTCCGATCCATCTGGCCCTTTTCAAGCTGGCTCAGCTTGTATTCCCATTCGCCGGTCAGCTCGGGCATGCTGAGTGCGGCAATGCCCAGGCCCCGCAACAGGGTGAGCAGCTGAAAGGCTTTGGCGGTCGGGATGATTTCCCGACCCTCACGCAACAGATAGCGTTCGGTGATCAACCCTTCGATGATGGCGGCGCGTGTGGCCGGGGTGCCCAGCCCTTTGCCGGCCATTGCCTCGCGCAACTCGTCGTCGTCCACCAGCTTGCCCGCACCCTCCATCGCCGAGAGCAGCGTGGCTTCGGTGTAGCGGGCGGGTGGTCGGGTCTGGTGGGCGAACACGGCGATCTCGTCGGTGCTGACCACCTCGTCGGGCTTGACCACGACGAGATTCGGCTGAGTGCCGCTGGCAGCGGCATCCTTGCCATAGATGGCCAGCCAGCCGGGGTTCACGAGCACGCGACCTTCGGTCTTGAAGGGGTGGGTGGCCACCGTGGTGATCCGGGTCGTGACGAGGTATTCGGCGGCCGGGTAGAACACGGCCATGAAGCGGCGCACCACCAGGTCGTAGAGCTTCTGCTCGGCATCCGACAGGTTCTTGGGCGCTTGCAGCGTGGGGATGATGGCGAAGTGGTCGGAGATCTTGCTGTTGTCGAAGACCCGACGGTTGGGTTTGACCCAGTCCTTCTCCAGAATGGTGCGGGCAAATTCGCCATGCACGGTGGAGTCCGAGAGCTGTCCCAGCGTCTGTTTGACCGTGCCCAGATAATCCTCGGGCAGCGCACGCGAATCGGTTCGCGGGTAGGTCAGCACCTTGTGCTTTTCATAAAGGGCCTGGGCGAGTGCAAGCGTCGTCTTCGCAGAAAAACCGAAGCGGCCGTTGGCTTCACGCTGCAAGGTCGTCAGGTCGAAGAGGGCCGGGGCGATCTGGGTGGAAGGCTTCGATTCCTCGGTGACGGTGCCGGGCTGGCCCTGGCAGGCCGCCACGACCGCTTCGGCTTCTTCCCGCGTCCAGAAGCGGTCGGCCTTGTGTTCGGGGTCGTCGCTTTTCTTGTGGTCGCGGTTGAACCACTTGCCTTCATAGGTGCCGGCTTCGGCACCGAAGGTGGCTTTGACCTCGAAGTAGTCGCGTGGCACGAACTTGCGGATCTTCTCCTCTCGTTCGACGACGACCGAGAGTGTGGGCGTTTGCACGCGCCCCACCGTGGTCAGGTAGAAACCGCCATCGCGGGAATTGAATGCGGTCATTGCCCGCGTGCCATTGATGCCCACGAGCCAGTCGGCCTCGGAGCGGCTGCGGGCGGCCGCAGCCAGGCCGTCCATGTCTTCGCCGCTACGCAGTTGCGTGAATCCTTCGCGGATCGCGTTCTGTGTCATCGACTGCAGCCACAGCCGCTTGATCGGCTGCTTGGCCTTGGCGTATTGCACGATCAGCCGGAAGATCAGCTCGCCCTCGCGCCCGGCATCGCAGGCATTGATCAGCTCGGTCACGTCCTTGCGCTTGATCAGCTTGAGCAGCACCTTGAGCCGGTCACTGGTTTTCTCGATCGGCTTCAGGTCGAAATGCGGCGGGATGACGGGCAGGTTAGTGAATGACCACTTACCCCGTTTGACCTCGTATTCGTCGGGCGCAGCGATCTCGACCAGATGGCCGACGGCTGAACTGAGCACATAGTCGTCATTTTCGAAATAGTCGCCGTGACGGACGAAGCCGCCCAGCGCCCTGGCGATGTCCGCGGCGACTGAGGGTTTCTCGGCGATGATCAATGCTTTACTCATGGCGGCGCCATAGTAAGAGGGGGATCCGGGATTATGCAAGCATTGGTTTTTCCGAGACGACTTTACCGGGGGTTTGCCATGCGCCCATTCGCCCTGACCCCCGTGCATGGGGTGCAGGGAGACTGGCCTGGCGTTGATGCGTGCATGGGGTGCTTAGGCAATCCGTTGCATGACATCCGCTAGGCGCGTCGGCGTTGCCAGCGCCCATCCAGGTGGCGCTCCAGTTGTCCGGCCAGCTCCAGGAGCTGGATCTGGACGAGGGTCTTGTCGATGGGCCAGCCCAGCTGACGGGCAATCCCTTCGGCGGGCAAGGGAGCGACAGCGAGGACTTGGAGAATCCGTTGGGCCGGGTCATCATCCTGCCCAGCCCCAGCCCCAGTGGTGCTGTTGTCAGCATGCGTGCCGAGGCCGTTGCTGTCGCTTGAGCCAGCGCATGGGCCGGCATCCGGCAGGGCGGGGTGAGCAGCTTGCATCGTGTCCGTTTGTGGCCCGGCTGACATGGCTGTCGACCGAGGCGGTGGTGTGCCTTGAAGCGCGCTCATGCCGAGGCTGTGGAGAATGTCGTCGACGCACTCGACCAGCGCGGCGCCCTGTCGGATCAGTTGATGGCAGCCCCGTGAGAGGGGGTTGTGGATCGAACCGGGCACGGCCATCACGTCCCGGCCGATTTCGGCCGCCAGCCGGGCCGTGATCAGCGAGCCGCTTTGCAGGGCGGCTTCCACCAGCAGCACCCCTCGGCTGAGCGCCGCGATCATCCTGTTTCGCCGCGGAAAGTTGGCGCGCATCGGTGCGCTGCCCGGCGGTTGCTCGGAGATGAGCAGGCCATGATGCTCGATGATCCTGGCAGCAAGCGGGCGGTGATGGCTCGGGTAGATGCGGTCGATGCCGCTGCCCAGTGCTGCGATCGTGGCAGGTTCACGGGCAGTGGCGCCTGCCAGTGCACCGTCGTGGGCAGCCCGATCGATGCCTTCGGCCAGCCCGCTCACGATGACGATGCCACGCCGGGCGAGTGCTTCGGCAAAGCCGAAGGCGTTATGGCGACCATCCTGTGTGGCACGGCGGCTGCCGACGATGCCAAGCGCTGGTGGGCTGAGGGCGTCCAGATCGCCCTCGGCATAGAGCACGAGTGGCGGGTCGGCCAGATGCAGGAGGGCCGGCGGGTATCGGGGATCGTCCAGGGTCAGCAGAAAGCGGTTTGGCTGCCGGGATTGCCAACTGAGTGCCTGCTCGATGGCCCGATCGCGAGCCGGATCCGGGCCGAGCAGGGCCGAAACGAGTCGGGGCTGCCCCAGCAGGGCGCGCAAGGTGGTAGCAGCTGTCTGGAAGATCGTGTCGGGTGAGCCCAGATGCCGAAGCAGTTGCTGACCACGGACCGGGCCGATGCCTGCGCTGTGTGCCAGTTTCAGCCAGCTGGCCAGCGAGTCGTCGTCTTGCTGCCAGCGGGGTTCGGTGGTCTCACGTTCAGCGCAGGAGGGAGCGGTCGGCAAGTGAGAGGGCATCATGGCGGCTCGGCGTGATCGGGTTGTACCGATCTTGCCAAACTCCTCGCGGCCTGACATCCGCTGGACGGCTTAGAACGTGTTGGGTACTGGTGCGTTCGTGTGAAAGCCCCGTCGCGTGCCGGTGCTGTGGGTGCAAAACGAAAGGCTGCCCCGATGTCATGCTCGGGACAGCCTTCGTGTGGACAGGTTCAGGCGTCTGCCTGTCCTGATCAGGGATGATCGATCAGGGGTTCAAAATCAGATCACCCACCGACACCGGCTTGGCCGCTGAAACCACCAGCCCGTAAGAGACCTGGTCGAAGGTGCGGAAGATCAGCAGCTGGCCGACTTCTTCGTTGGGCAGCTGGACGTTTTCCCTGGTTTCACGATCTCGCACCACACGACCTTTCTGCTCGATCTTGAGTACATGGCCGTTGTCGAGGCCATGCACGCGGCCCTGGTTGATGGCGACCACGCTGTTGCGGCCCACCTGTGTGATGCCGCGGTAGACCGACACGATCTTGGCGTTGACGGTGATGCCGTCCTCCGGTGCGCGTGGCACGAAGTTGAAGTTCTGGTCATCCTGGGCGGCTACCAGACGGTCGCCTTCGGTCATTTCCTCGTTGAGCCGGATGACTTCGACCGTGGCCGGGTCGCCCGAGCGGATGAGGTTCACCGTGCCAAGATACTGTGCCTCGAAGGCCAGCGGCTTGCGGGTGTCGGGATCGAGCAAAGGGCGGGCCGGTCGGTAGACATGCCAGTTCTTCGTGCTTTCATCGGCCGCCAGCCCGCGCACATAGGCACGATCTCCCTGACCGAGGTTGACCCGGCCCTCCTGCGTGGCGAGGATGCGAGGGGCGCTCTTCAGCTGGTTCTGCTCGACGATGAGCGGCCGGTTGATGAAAGCCTGAATGCTGCCCAGTGCGATGGTCGGAATGGCATTGTCGAGTGACGTGACGCGAACGGTCGGCTCCAGCCGGGAGACGCCGCGGGGGCTGCCACTACGGCCTGAGGCCGAGGCGGCCCCATCGGTGTTCAGGCTGCGGCCCAGTCTCAGTCGAGGGGTGCTGCCCGAGCGATCCAGATATACAATGTCGCCCGGATAGATCAGATGCGGGTTGCGGATGTCTTCCTTGTTCAGCTGCCAGATTTCCGGCCAGCGCCAAGGTTGCTGAAGGAAGTGACCGGCAATGCCCCAAAGCGTGTCGCCCTTGACGACGGTATACCGGTCAGGGGCATTGGCCGCCAGCTTGATGTCATCATGGCGGGGCTGGGCATGGCCTGCCTGGGGTACTACCAGACTGCTCATCGCGAGGGCGATGCTCAGACTCAGGGTTCTCAGTGCCTGGGTGCTAAACGTTTTCATCGGCATGGTCGGTCGGTCCTTGAAGTCGGCAGCGCGCCCGCCTCGCGTGGCAGGTGCATCCCTCTGTCGACTTGACATGTGTGCAATTCTTTCTGACAGCATCCTGTGCCGACAATGGGCGACAGGTTCAGTGGTGGATAGTGTCCGATGGCTGTTCTAGACATACTCAAGTATCCTGATGCCCGGTTGCATACGGTGGCCAAACGGGTCGATGTTGTGGACGATCGCATCCGTCAGCTGGCTGCCGACATGGCCGAGACCATGTATGCCGCCCCCGGCATCGGTCTGGCGGCCACGCAGGTCAATGTCCATGAGCGGGTGATCGTCGTCGATGTCACCGAATCTCACGACCAGCTCCTCGTCTTCATCAACCCCGAGATCGTGGCCCACAGTGAGCACATGCAGTCCTATGAAGAGGGCTGCCTGTCCATTCCGGGCATCTACGACAAGGTCGAGCGACCTGAGGCCATCACGGTGACGGCGCTGGGTCTCGATGGCCAGCCCTTCACCCTCGATGCCGATGGCCTGCTCGCCATCTGCATCCAGCATGAAATCGATCATCTGAATGGCAAGCTGTTCATCCAGCACCTCTCGCGCCTGAAGCAAAACCGCATCCGCCAGAAGGTGGCCAAGCAGGATCGCCACGCAGCTTGAGTTTCCATCCATCGCCATGTCCAGCCAACAGGACGGCCTGAGGGTCGTGTTTGCCGGCACGCCGGCTTTTGCTGCCGAGGCGCTCGATGCGCTGTTGGCTTCGCGCCATCCGGTGGTGGCCGTCTTGAGTCAGCCCGATCGCCCGGCTGGTCGCGGCCAGAAATTGTTGCCCTCGGCCGTCAAGCAACGGGCGGTGGCGGCCGGGGTGCCCGTGTATCAGCCTCACAGCCTGCGCATCCGTGAGGCCACTGCCCACGAGACGGCGGCGCAGGCGCAGCTGCGCGAAGCCCGCAATCAAGAGGCCGAGGCATGTCTGGCGGCCTTGCGAGCGCTTCAGCCTGATGTGATGGTCGTGGCCGCTTATGGGCTGCTGCTGCCGCAGGTGGTGCTCGATCTGCCCCGGCTGGGGTGCCTGAACATCCACGCCTCGCTGTTGCCACGCTGGCGTGGGGCCGCGCCCATCGTGCGGGCCATCGAAGCGGGTGATGTCGAAACGGGTGTGGGCATCATGCAGATGGAGGCCGCCCTCGATACCGGCCCGGTCGGGCTGGAACGCCGCATACCCATCACCGATGAAGATACGGCCACCAGTCTGCATGACCGTCTGGCGCACCTTGGGGCCGATGCCATCGTCCAGGCGCTCGATGCGCTGATGGCTGGCGGGCTGGATTTCAAGGCGCAATCGGCCGAAGGTGTCACCTACGCCCGCAAGATCGACAAGGCCGAGATGCGCATCAACTGGCATCAGGATGCGGTGCAACTGAGCCGCCACATTCGGGCCTTCGATCCGCCGGGCGCGTTCACGCAGCTGGCGGGCCAGGCGTCCGAGGGGCCGCTGAAAGTCTTCGAGCCGCTGGTGCTGGCGGCCGGCATGGCCGATGACGGACGGGCAGAAGGCGGGCAGGCCGCGTCGGTGGCACCGGGCACGATCCTGGCGGTCGGCCCTGAAGGGGTTGATGTGGCCTGTGGCCAGGGCGTGCTGCGCCTGCGGGCCATGCAGCGGCCAGGTGGCCGTCGCCAGCCGGTCGATGCCTTCGTGCGCGGTCATCCGCTGAAGGCTGGCGATCAGTTCCTGTCCGTGCCTGCTGCCTGATCGGCCTGACCGGTCTGTGTTGGCTGCCTGGGGGCAGGGACAAGTTGTCTGTCAGTGGCGTTGCACGTGCCGAGGCCGTTGCCTTGGCGCACGCAGAGCCCTTCATCAGGCTTTTGCCCTTGAAAACCCCTTGATTCACCCGCATCTGCTTGGCATCCGTGCCGCATCGGCACCCAACCCCTGGAAGGGGTCATGCATCGACTCGTCTGCGTCCAAGCATCGCTGCGTGCATGGCACGCGCCAAGGCGTGGTGATGACGGACTGCATGACAGCTTCCATGACCTGACGCGCGCAGACACGATCCTGTTCGTGACGTGCGCCGATTTTTTCAGACGGACAAGAAACGCATGTTCAACTGGTTCAAAACCGCTGCCCTGATGGCAGCGATCGTGGCGCTCTTCGGCGTGATCGGCGCCTCGTTGGGCGGCAGGGAGGGCATGATCATGGCTCTCGGCTTTGCCGTCGTCACCAACTTCTTCGCCTACTGGTTTTCGGACAAGATGGTGCTGAAGATGTACAACGCCCGCGAGGTCGATGCCGCCTCTGCGCCGCAGTTCTACAACATGGTTGAAGAGCTGGCCGTGAAGGCGGGCCTGCCCATGCCGCGTGTCTACCTGATCGATGAAGATGCGCCCAATGCGTTTGCTACAGGGCGTAACCCGCAGAACGCGGCAGTGGCCGCCACCACCGGCCTGCTTCGCCTGCTCAATGCCCGCGAAGTGCGTGGGGTCATGGCGCATGAGCTGGCCCATGTCCAGCATCGTGACATCCTGATTTCCACGATTTCGGCCACGCTTGCGGGTGCCATCTCGGCGTTGGCCAATTTCGCCATGTTCTTTGGTGGTCGGGACAGCGAAGGCCGTCCGACGAATCCCATTGCCGGCATCCTCGTGGCCTTGCTCGCACCGCTGGCGGCTTCCGTCATCCAGATGGCGATTTCGCGTGCCAGGGAATATGAAGCCGATCGACGTGGTGCCGAGATTGCCGGTGATCCGAAGGCGCTGGCCTCGGCACTTGAAAAAATCCAGCACTATGCCTCGGGCATTCCGTTGCATACTACCGAGGCACATCCTGAAACAGCACAGATGATGATCATGAATCCGCTGACCGGCGGGGGGCTGAAGACCTTGTTCTCCACCCACCCGGCCACCGAGGAGCGCATTCGCCGATTGTTGTCGATGAACATTGGTGGATAACAAAAGTTCCGACGGGGCCTCACGCCCCGGTTCCGTTCTCCGGGCGGCACTGGCCGATGAACTGGTCGTTGCCGCTTTGTCTTTGCGCGACATGCTGGCTGGCGAACATCTGGACGAGAGTCTCAACCAGCATGTGGCAGGGCTGCCCACCGCGTCAGCCAAAGCCGTGCGCAACATGGCCTACGATGCCACGCGCCAATATGGCTTGCTCGCCTACATCGCCGAGCAGTTGAACCGCAAGGCCCCTGCCCCATTGCTGGCAGCGCTGCAGTGCCTGGGCTTGGCCCAGATTCTCGACGGACGCCGTCCCGTGCCTGTGGTCATCGACCAGACGGTCAAGGCCGTGAGCCAGTTGCCTGAAGGGTTGGCCAATAGCAGTGCGGGTGGCTTCATCAACGCCACCCTGCGTCGTTTCGTTCGTGAGCGACAGATACTGATGCCAGACCCGTTGCCCGACGAGGCGCGTTTCAACCATCCGGCCTGGTGGATCGAGAAAGTGCGGCGTCAATGGCCCGATCGCTGGGAGAGCATTCTGAATGCTTCATTAGGCAAGGCGCCGCTCAGCCTGCGTGCCAACGCCCGTCAGGGTGGCCAGGTCGTCGCTGCTGCGCGTTTGGCTGAGGCGGGCATTGGTGCCCGCGTGATCGGTGAGGACGGTATCGTGCTCGATCAGCCGTTACCGGTGGATCAGATTCCCGGCTTTGCGGATGGTCTTTTGAGTGTTCAGGACTTGGGCGCCCAATGCGCAGCCCAGTTGCTCGATCCGCAAGCGGGTGAGCGCATCCTGGATGCTTGCGCCGCACCTGGCGGAAAAACGGCTCACCTGCTCGAACGTGCCGATTGTGAAGTTTGGGCGCTCGACATCGATGCTCGTCGTGCATCCATCATTCAGAATAATCTTGAGCGCTCGCGCTTGCCGGTGCTTGCCGATGGAGAAACGGGTTGGGGCGCCCATGTGCGGGTGGCCGATGCGGCCCAGCCTGCCAGTTGGTGGGATGGGCGCCTTTTTGACCGTATCCTGCTGGATGCACCTTGCAGCGCGTCCGGCATCGTCAGACGCCATCCCGACGTGCTCTGGCACCGGCAGCGTCGTGATATTGAGACATTTTCAGCGACGCAGGCGCAACTTCTGGAGAACCTTTGGCCGCTGTTGCGTCCGGGTGGTAAATTGCTTTACGCAACCTGTTCCATCTTTCCCGAGGAAGGAGAGTCTGTCGTTTCCGCGTTCGTGGCCCGGCACCCGGATTCCCTGTGGCAACGGGAAGTCACGTTGGACGCCTGGTCAGACTGGCCCGACTCAGGGCAATTGTTGCCCCGTGCTGACGACCTCCATGAACATGATGGATTTTTCTACGCATTGTTAAGCAAGCATCGGTGAATAGGCGTCGTGCTCTGGTGACGCTGGCAGGCATGGCGTTACTGTTGCAACGGTCGCCCGCACTGGCCAGTGAATCGATGCAGGTGAAAAGCATTCGGCTGGATCTTTCACCTGCCGATGGCGCATTGCTGCTCGGCGCAGAATTTGCCATCAACCTGAGTCACGCCTTGCAGGATGCCGTCTCCCGCGGCTTGCCACTGCATTTTGTCACCGAGTTTGAAATCATCCGGCCTCGCACGCTGTGGCTCGATGACACGGTGGCGACGGGGCAGAAGGAATGGCGGCTTTCGTATCATGCGTTGACCCGCCAATATCGGGTCTCCTGGGACAAGGGCAGCGAGGCTTTCAACACGCTGGATGAGGCATTGGCCTTGATGCTCAATCAGCAGGACTGGGCCATTGCATCCATCGAAGACCTCAAGCCCGAGCGTACCTATCTTGTCCGTGTCCGCATGCGTCTGGACACCACTCGCCTGCCCAAGCCGTTTCAGATAACGGCTTTCACCGACTCTGACTGGAATCCCCAATCTGCATGGAAAGGGTTGAGCTTCGTCGTACCGACCCGACCGACACCCGAACCGTAAGCCGGGTTCTGCGGCTGGCCCTCGTTCTGTCGGTGGCATTTGCTGCTGTCTTGCTGTCTCTGTTGGCGCTTGCCAGCATCAATAATAATTTGTTCCAGCAGCATTACGGTCTGCTGCTTTGGTTGAACATAGGTGTGGCGGTGGCCCTGGCCGTGTTGGCCTTCGAGTTGGCGCGCCGCCTGTTACAGCGCTTCCGGCAACGGCAGTTCGGCACGCGCCTGATGGCCCGATTGGCGTTGGCCTTCGTGCTGATGACGGTGATTCCCGTCATGCTGATCTACCTGATCGCTGTCCAGTTTCTTGAACGCTCGATCGAATCGTGGTTCGATGTGCCGATGGAAAGGGCGCTGGAGTCCGGATTGACGCTGGGCCGGGCAACCCTTGATTCCATGCTCGTCGATCTGAACACCAAGGCCAATCTGGCCGCTGCCGACATGAAGGGGTTGACCACCGTCAGTCAGGCCGAGGCGCTCGATCGAGCGCGTGAACGCTTCGGTGTGCAGGAGGCGGTCATCCTGACAGGCTCTGGTCGTGTCATCCATAGCAGCGGCAGTCGTTATGCCTCGCTGATTCCCGACATGCCTTCCAGCGTCGCGCTCCGGCAGCTGAGGATCGCCAGGCATTATTCGGCCATCGAGAGCACCGAAGGGCGGGTCGGGCCGCTCGACAACACGACCCAGCTGCTCCGCATGCGAGTGCTGGTACCGATCTCGGCTGGCGTGGACAAGCATGGCGAGGATGCCCGTTTCCTGCAGTTCGTCCAACCGGTTCCCACGGCGCTGGCCCAGAATGCGGAGGCTGTCCAGGGAGGGTTTCGGGATTATCAAGAATTATCGCTGTCGCGCCGGGGGTTGAAGCGGATTTTCCGGATCACGCTCACGGTGACCGTCCTGCTGACGGTGTTTTCCGCCATAGCGGCGGCCTTTCTGCTGGCCGGCTGGATGACCGGGCCGCTGTCCATGCTGGAAGCCGGCACCAGGGCAGTGGCTGAAGGGGATTTTCGACCGGTGAAGGATTACGTCGGGCGTGACGAGCTGGGGGCGCTCACCCAGTCCTTCAATGCCATGATCCGCCAGCTGGAAGAGGCTCGAAGTCAGGTCGTGCGCACGCGAATGGGGTTGGAGCAGGCCAATGCCCGTCTGGCCAGTGTGTTGGCCAACCTCAGTGCGGGGGTCATCGTGCTGGATCGGGATTTCCATGTCACCATGCTCAATCATGGTGCGGAGAAGATCCTCGACATCCATCGGGAAGCCAGTCTTGGTTTGCCTCTTGCCACGCTGGGAGGCTTGAGCGAATTCGAGACCGAGATTGCTGCTGCCTTTCGTGAAGCCGGAGATGCCGACAGCGGCGCCTGGCAGCAACAGATCGTCATCGGTGCCGATGAGGCGTCCGGCCAGGTGGGCCGAAACAATCCGGGCAAGACCTTGCTGCTGCGAGGTGCTCTGTTGCCCGATGGTTCGGGCGACCATGTGCTGGTGATCGACGACATCAGTGATGTGGTTTCCGCACAGCGCGCGATCGCCTGGAGTGAAGTGGCGCGCCGTCTGGCCCATGAAATCAAGAATCCGCTCACACCGATCCAGCTGGCGGCCGAACGGATGCAGTTCAAGCTTGAACCGGCGCTGGATGAGGCTGGGCAGGAGCTGCTCGCGCGAAATACCCGTACCATCGTGACCCAGGTCAACGCATTGAAAGTGATGGTGGACGAGTTCAGGGACTATGCACGATTGCCAGCGGCACAGCTCTCGCCCCTGGATCTGAATGAGCTGATCGCCGAGCTGCTGACCCTCTATGCCGATACGGATCCGACGCTGACGATCCGGGCCAGACTGGCCCCTGATTTGCCAAAAATCATGGGAGATGCTGGACAAATAAGGCAAATAGTCCACAATTTGTTAAAGAATGCCAATGAGGCGACCGAGCAGGAAAGCTTGCGCCTGATTGAGGTCAGCACTGACTTAATACACAATTCCCAAGGTGAGCGCAGCGGTGTCCGGTTGTCAGTCAGGGATAATGGCCCTGGTTTCTCGCCTCAGGTTCTTCCGCGCGTTTTCGAGCCGTACGTGAGCCAGAAAGCCAAGGGAACAGGTCTGGGACTGGCCATCGTCAAGAAGATCGTGCAGGAGCATGGCGGTACGATCGAAGTGGGTAATCATCATCATGCAGAGCAGATGTTGCACGACGACGACTCATCAACCCCAAGTGTGGTGGATAAGAAACGCATGGTTTCCGGTGCTTACATCTATATTACTTTTGCGAATTTCGTAAAAAAAGCAGACAATTTTGAGCATGCATGAATAACAAAGCATTGACCGGAGACCATCCGGCTGATGCACCAAGCCGTCCGGGAATATTTCCTGAGCGGTGTTTGATTTGCTGGAAAAGAAATGGCAGAGATTCTGGTAGTCGATGACGAGATGGGCATCCGTGAGTTGCTCTCCGAGATCCTGGGTGATGAAGG
>JAUNKF010000013.1:0-33594 GCA_030532895.1 Lautropia sp.
CGGCTACAATGTAGGGCACCGGTTGCGAGCAATCACTTCATTTGTTCGCCAGGGCGGTGGCCCTTTGCACTACCTGACCGCAAATGAACGAGTCCGTCGAACCCCAAGTTACTGACACTGCTGCCATTGCCTCTGCCGATTCCTCGCGGCCGGGCGGGGTTGCGGCTGTGCCGACCGGGCAGCATCCGGCCGGTGAAGCAGGTGGGGTTTCCGGGTTGGCGGGGACGCATGAGGCCGGGCTGGACGCCGAGGCCGATGGCGAAGTACCGCTCCTGTCCGAGGTGGTCGAGGTGTCTGAAGGGGCTGAGACTGTGCCGGCCGTCCTTCAGGCCGATGGATCGCTCACGGCCGATCCTGCCGTTGCCCTGGGGCAGCCTCAGGTTGAGAATCATCGGGATCAACCGTCTGCGCATGCAGTGGCGAGCGAGCCGATGCCATCTTCACCGCCGCCGGCTGATTGGCAGGCCGAGGCACCGGTCGAGGCGCCCCCGGTGTCGGCAGCAGCTGTCGTCCCCGATCTGCCGGCCAAACCGGCCAAGACGCGAAAGCGTCCCAAACCGGGGGAGCGCAGGCTCCAAATCCTGCAGGCACTGGCCGAGATGCTGGAGCAGCCGAAGGGTGAACGGGTCACGACGGCGGCATTGGCGGCCAAGCTGTCCGTCTCCGAGGCGGCGCTCTATCGGCACTTTGCCAGCAAGGCCCAGATGTTCGAGGGCTTGATCGAGTTCATTGAATCGACGTTGTTCGGGTTGATCAACCAGATCACCCGTGATGAGGAAAATGCACTCGACCAAGTGCAGCAGGTCTTGAATCTGTTGCTGACCTTTGCCGAACGCAATCCTGGCATGACCCGTGTGCTGGTGGGAGATGCGCTGATCAACGAGGACGATCGCCTGCAGCTTCGCATCAATCAGTTGGTCGATCGTCTCGAATTGTCATTGAAACAATGCTACCGGCAGGCGATCGCACAGGGCGGGCTGCCGGAGCAGACCGATGCCGGTGCGCGAGCTGACCTGGCCCTCTCCTATGTGCTGGGGCGCTGGACGCGATATGCCAAAGGGGGCTTCAAGCGGGTACCGACCGAGAGCTTCACCGCGCAATTGGCTTACTTCATTTCCTGAGAGCATGTCTTTGTCAACGAGAAAAAATCGCATATATCGTGTTGTTTGGGGGCTGGTGCTCGCTTGCTCTGTCTGGTTGGCGGGGCTGTCGCAGGCTTTGGCAGGCTTTCAAATGCATGGCATACCGACGCCGGTGGCAGTCACGCGCGGGTTGGTCGCGGCAGTTGATCGAGACGGAAATGACGTCGTGCTGACCTGGTTGCAAGATCATCGGGGGGGGTATGCCCTCTTGATGATCGATGCGGCAACTGGCCGTTCGCAGCAGTTCGCGTTGCCTTTCAAGCCGGATGGTGGAGAACCTTCGGCGATGATGCTGTCATCGCGTAACCGTTTCTACACGATGTTCAGCGGTTATTTTCTCGAGTTTGATCCTGTTCGCCGTGGTTTTTCGTTTTGGCACAAGACGATCGACGGCATGGCGATGAGCTTCACGGAAGATGCCCAAGGCCGTATCTGGGCGGCCAATTATCCGGACAACCGCATCGTGATGTTCGATCCGGGCCGGCGCAAGCTCACGAATTACGGGCCACTGTCGACCGAAACCTGGCGGCAGTATCCGCGCTCGATCGCGGCCGATGCCGGTGGCTGGATTTATGTGGGGGTGGGCCATGCGGCCTCCCAGATTTATGCACTTGATACCCGGAGCGGAAAGTCCCGGCCCTTGCTGCCCAAGAACCTGCGTCGGCGTGGCACGGCCGAGGTGGTTCAGTCGACGGCCAACACGGTTTATGCCCAGAATGGCAATACCCGGTACATGCTGTCGAACGGTCAGGTTCATTCCCTGCCCAAGGGCAGCAACATCACGATGAAGAAGGCGGTGATGACGGGGGCGCAGAACCTGGTTTCCTGGCATTTTCCGTCGGGACGGCAGTTCATTTCGATCGACATGGAGAAACGCCTGCTCGTGACACGTGTCGGTGGCAACATGGGGAAAAAGCATACGGTTCGCTTCCGTTATGACACGGTAGGTGCCTTGCTGACGCAGGTGTGTGCCACGCCCAATGGCAAGGTGTGTGGGGGTACACGCTTTCCGATGCATGTCTTTCAGTATGACCTGAAGACGAAGGCTTTCGATAGCAGGCTCTTCGACCGGCAGCCCAACGTGATTCAGCCCGGCAGGCAGCAAACTTACGTGGCTGGCTATCCGGAAGGGGGCTTGTTCGTGGCCAACGGTACTGCACCGGGCGGATTCAAGCGGTTGGTGACAACCATCCCTGAAATCACTCGCCCGCATGCGCTGGTGGCCTATTCCAAGTGGCCTGTGGTGCTGATGGGGGGGACGCCCGACTATGGCAAATCCGGTGGCGGCATGCTGTTCTGGAACACGCGTACCGGACGTTATTCATTGAAGACCCATCATGCGCTGATTCCGTGGCAGTCGGTGCAATCGATGATCGAGCTGAAAGACGGTCGTATTCTGGTGGGCACCACGACGAAGGCTGGTACGGGTGGTGTGCATGGCAAGGGCAGTGCCTACCTGTATCTGCTCGATCCTTATTCAGAAAAGATCGTCTGGAAGGAGCAGGTCGTGCCAGGCGCACAGACCATCACCGATCTGGTGCAGCGTGCCGATGGCCTCGTTTATGGTCTGGCCGACAGCGTCACGCTGTTCACGTTCGATCCGCGCCGTCGTACCGTTGTCTCTCGTGATTATTTCTCGAGGCGTCGACTGGGTGTGACCATTTTTGCTCAAGGGACTCGGGCGTTTGTTCCCGTGCCGAATGCAAAGGGAGGGGAGCGGATCTATGTGTTGATGTATGACTGGATTGCCCAGATCGACACCAAAACGCATACGCTTCAGCGCGTTGCACGTTCGCCGGTTCACGTGTCGGTGGGTGGCGCTTATCTGAACGGCCGAATCTATTTTGGCTCCACGAGCCGACTCTATAGTTGGGGTGTACCCTGAGGCGTTGTGCCTCTTTTATCTGATGATCGATTTACATTGCCATTTGCTGCCTGAAGTCGACGATGGTGCCCGTTCGATGGAGGATGCCCTTTTTCTGGCGCGTGCCGCGGTGGAGCAGGGGATCAAGGCAGCTGTGCTGACGCCGCACATTCATCCGGGCGTTTTCGATAATCGACATTCGTCGTTGCGCCCTGTGTTTGAGCGTTATCGTCAGGCGCTTGCCGAGGCGGGTATCCCGCTGGCTGTGTATCTGGGGGCTGAAGTGCATCTGCATCCCGACATGTTCAGCCTCTGGGAACGATACGAGTTGCCGATCATTGGCTGGTGGGAAGGTCAGCCGCTGGTGCTACTTGAGTTCCCGGATGGTAGCCTGCCCCCTGGCTCCGAAATGGCCTGCCGAATGTCGGAAGAGCGCGGTTTTCGCTGGATCATTGCACATCCGGAGCGGAACAAGGCCGTCATGCGGGATCCGGAACGGATTTTGCCTTTTGTCGATGCTGGTTGCCTGTTGCAGTTGACAGCTGCTTCGGTCACCGGCGCCTTTGGTTCGGCTGCAGCCCGCACTGCACATCTGTTGCTGTCGTGGGGCGTGGTCGATGTGGTGGCGAGTGATGCACACAATCTGGCGCATCGTCCACCTGTCATGCAGGAAGCGCGTGCTTTTTTGACTCAGCGCTATGGGCCAGCCGTGGCGTATCGGTTGACGGAAGACATGCCGTTGCGACTGATTCGGGAGCGTAGCGATTTCGAGCCGTTGGCTGGGGTCTCAGGCGGGTTGGCGTCACCAGATCCTGCTTCGTCGTCGCCACGTCAGCCCGGTGATTTTTCAGGGGGCCGTCCGGCGCGAGGCTGAAATCCATGCTGCCGACCGGACTGGGGCTGGCCTGTGTGTGGGCCGTGGGCCGTATGGGTGGATGATCGATATTGATGCCCTGCCAAAAATTCGGCCCTGGCGCCTTTGCCACGCCTGTTGGTGGGCAAGATCAGCGGGCCAGCTTCACGTGTTGCCGGTGTGTCTCGTCTCAGCGTGTAATTTGCTGAAGCAGCAGCTGGCGCGCTGAGAGTTGGGTGAACGAGTGATCGGTATCCGGCAGGAGCTCCACCCTGAAATGGGGATGTTCCAGACAGGGTTGAAAAATCTGCCGCTTGTGCATCCAGAAGTCGAAGCGCCCCATCAGCGTGCTGGCATAGATCAGGTTGACATGAACCCCTCGTTTGAGCAGGGTGGCCAGGTCGGCTGTGAAGGCTTCGCGTCGGGGCGGGGGTGTACCGCTTTCTTCGGCAATGCCGGGATTGGGCAATGTGTTGCTTGCCTCTGAGCCGGCTTGTGTCTTCAGCCGATAGCGCAGGATTTCATGGATGCGGGGGATCGCGCGTCTGAGGCCGTACTCCGAGAGGCGGCGCATGATCCGAAGCGGGCGGGAGAGCGCGTTCGGATAGTAGTATGGCTCGATCAGGGTCAGGCCGGTGACGCGCGTGTCTTTGAGGGCGATCTTGAGGCCCAGCTCAGCGCCAGAACAGAAACCGATGATCTGGAAGGTGGTAGGGGAGCAGGGGGTGGAGGCCAACTGGGTCATGGCGGCCGTGATGGCGTTCAGTTCTTGTGCTTCCCGAGGCAAATTGCTTCGGGTGAAGCCGCTGTCACCGAGACCTGGCAGGTCGAAGCGTATGGCGGGGATGCCGTGCAGGGCCGCATGCCGTGCCAGATCGACATTGAGGCGGTGAGGGCCAACGCGTGAGAGCACGCCGGCGTTGAACAGGATGAGGCCAGGAGACGGCGTCAAGGGGGGGGAGACCGGCAGGCTCAATGTGCCGATCAGACAATGGTCGGGGCCGAAGCGAATGGTTCTTTCGGTGTAATGATCTTGGCTGCTCACGGGATGGCCTTGATGCAGAGGGCGGTCAGATCGTTGATGGTCTGGTCGGGTACCCACTGGTTGCCCAGTGCCGTGTTCGAGGCCCATTCGATGCTGCTGTTCTGCGGGCTTGCCTCGATACGGATGTCTTCACCGGCACGTGCCATAAAGGCATCGTAACCGGGCTGCGTTGGATGGGTGACCAGGTGAATGGGGATGCCTTCGGGCAGTGTTAGCGTCTCGGGTTGAATGGCATGAATGCGCCGGCGCAGGTGCATGGGCAAGCGGAAACCAAGCGCTTCGTCGGTAGCATCGGCCCGTCGCGTCCAGTATTCATGCATCTTGCTCAGATGCTTCAGGTAGGCACGGCCGTCGAGGACGGGATCCCACAGAATCAGGCTGACGGGCAGCGAGGTTCTGGGCACTTCGGCGGTGGTTTGCAGCGCCAGGGTGGCGCCTAGCCCCAGCCCGAGCCAGATGGTCTGCTGGCAGCCGGTCTGCTTGCGCAGCAATTGGTCGGCTCGCAGGATGTCGTGCCGCCAACGGCTCATCCGCCCTTGTCCGTCTTCACCCGGTGAATCGCCGGTGGCGTGGTAATCGAAGCGAAGACTGGGTAGGCTCTGCCGGCCCAGGCGCTCGGAGAGGATTCTCATGGCCCGTTGGGCACGGATGGCTTCCTGACCGAAGGGGTTGCAGAGCAGCACGGCCAAAAGGCGGTTGGTGGCGGGCTGGAGCAGACCGGCAAGTGCTTCACCACCACTGCGAATACGGACGGGTTGCACGAAGGACAGCCGTGCGCGAGCATGGGGCGGCGTGTCGCCGGCTGGCTGCATGAGGGGGCTGTCCGCGAGGTTCATCGTGCAAAGGCCGGGTAGGCGGTGATGATGTCCAGAATCCGTTCGGCGGCCTGGCCGTCCCAGAGTTGCGGGCGACGCGGGGATGGCGGGCTGGCCAGTGCCTGACGAGCCACTGTCAGGATGCGGGCCGGATCGGAGCTGGCCAAGAGGTTGGTGCCGTCGGTGATGGTGACAGGACGCTCGGTGCTGTCGCGCATGGTGACGCATCGTACGCCCAGTGCGCTGCTTTCTTCCTGCAGGCCGCCGCTGTCGGTCAGGATGACTTCGGCATCTTTCCAGAGGCTCAGAAACTCCATGTAGGACAGCGGTGGCGCCGTGTGGATGTTGGGGCCGAGATCGATACCGTTTTCGTCGATTCTGGCCTGGGTTCGGGGGTGAATCGGGAAGACCAGCGGAATGTCTTCGGCCAGCGTCTTCAGGGCTCCGATGATGCCGGCCAGTTTCGTTGGGTCATCCACATTGCCTGGGCGGTGCATGGTGACCACGCCATAAGGCTTGCCACCCATCGATTCGCGCAACTCGGTGCCACGGCCTCCTGCGGCAGGATCCTGGTTCAGGCGTTCAACCTGGTAGAACAGGTTGTCGATCATCACGTTGCCGACGAAGTGGATGCGTGATTCCGGGTGGCCTTCACGCAGCAACGCCTCACGCCCCGATGGTTCGGTCACGAACAACAGGTCGGAAATGGCATCGGTGGCGAGGCGGTTGATTTCTTCGGGCATGGCACGGTCATTGGAGCGTAGCCCGGCTTCGACGTGGATCAGCGTGCAAAGCATCTTCTTGGCCACGATGGCAGCGGCCAGGGTCGAGTTGACATCGCCCACCACCAGAACCCCGTCGGCAGGATGCTGGCGCAGCTCTTCTTCCATCGCCACCATGACACGGGCCGTGACTTCCGCCTGACTGGTGCCACCGCAGTTCAGGGCGGTGTTGGGTGCCGGAATGCCCAGCTCATCGAAGAAGACTTTGTTCATGCCGGGCGCATTGTGCTGGCCGGTGTCGACAAGGCGGTAGCGGATGCGGTCACGGCGCTTCTCAAAGGCCCGAATCAGCGGGGCGATCTTCATGAAGTTGGGCCGGGCACCGGCTACGATGGTGATTTGGGTGGTTTGCATCGAGACTGTCGAAATGGGTAAGGGGGTGATAGGCTTAGAAGGATGTCCGGATAGCGTGATGCAGGCATGACCGGCATCAGCGCCGGTCGAGTGGATCAGCTGCGTTTCGAGCCGCTGGGCAAGAGTCGCTCCTTGATCAGCAGGCCCATGAATTTGGGCAGGGCCAGCTGACGACGCCAGCGATGGGGCTGACGCACGAGGCGATACAGCCATTCGAGGCCGATTTTGCGGTAGAAGGCCGGGGCACGGAGGGCGGTGCCCGACAGCACATCGATGGTGCCCCCCACGCCCTGGAAGAGTCCAACAGGCAGGTGTGAACCGATCTCGGCCATCCATTGTTCCTGACGGGGGCTGCCCAGGCCGACGAAGACGATGTCCGGGCGGGCGGCCTTGATGCGGGCCGGTACCGAGTCGGCAAGCTCGGGGTCGTCGAGGCGTTCGAGGTCGGCCACGGTGCCAGGTGCCATGAAGCCGTGACTTGAGCCGGCGATGCGCAGCTTGGGCCATCGGCGACGGATGGTTTCCAGGGCGCCGGCATTCGATTCGGGCGAGGCACCGTAAACATAGATGGACAAGCCTTCACGTTCGGCGCGTTCGCACAGTGCGGGCATCAGGTCGGAGCCTGGTACCCGGTGCATGCGCACGCCGTTGAGCACGAGCGACGCGATGGCGGTGCCGATACCGTCCGGGATCAGGATGTTGGCCTTTTGCAGCAGCGCGCGGATTTTCGGGTCATGCCAGGACTGAACGGATTTTTCAGGATTCATGGCGAACACCAGGGCGGGGGGGCGGGTTTCGTCCTCACGGTGGGCCTTCACCCAGCTGATGCAACGGTCTGCCACGTCATCGAAGAGCAGCAGGCTGACATCCTGGTGGAAAAGTCGGGTTGTTGGTACGGGTGGCGTGTTCATGGTGCTCTCACGAATGGCGGCATGAAACCTGGGTGCGATTCGGAGCAGCCCCGCTGCGATTGGCCCCCTGGCAAGGCATGGCTTGGCGCCAAAGCCGTTGCTGTCGGAGCGGAAGCATCCTGAAAAGGTACGACCAGGTGAATGAAAGGGTATGGCAGGCTTGGGGGGCGGGCACGGCAACTCGGCAGGCACGGTAAGGCCGGC
This sequence comes from Lautropia sp., assembly GCA_030532895.1. GTDB lineage: Bacteria > Pseudomonadota > Gammaproteobacteria > Burkholderiales > Burkholderiaceae_E > Lautropia. The sequence continues at coordinate 7,971 of JAUNKF010000013.1, forward strand.
CAAGGCAGGGACGATCTGTGATCAGGTCTGCCGTTTGAATGGGATGCTGGCGCGCCATCAGGAAAGATGGCGAGAGATCCTGTCTGTCAGGCATGCCCGTCCCGAACGCAAGCTACCTGATGGCGTCGGGTCTCTTGCGTTTCCATGCGCTGATGCGGGGCATTATATTGAAAGTATGGCCATCAAGCATGGGTAACCAGCCGGGGTGTGCTGGCTTGATGACCGGCCAGGGCCATGTCCATCATGGCCTGCTTCATGCTGGCCGCCCGGGTTTCGAGAATCAGCACCATGCCGATGAACAGATTCTGGAATGAGTAGTCCATCGCCTGCAACATGCCGTAGGCGGTGATGCCCACGAGCATGGCCAGCCCTGCCGGATAGCCCGCCCAGGCATTTCGCCAGGCCAGCCGGTAGGCCATCGTGAGCATGGCCATCAGACTGAGAAAGCCGACGAGTCCAAAGGCAAGCAGTTCGTCGAGAAAGGCGCTGTGTGCCACATTGTGCTCGCCGGTACGCAGGCCGATTTCCGTTTTGGAGCCTTCTCGTCCTGCGCCGAACAGTTTGGTCAACGGCTCGGCATCGACCCAGCTGTCCCAGGCGGCTTTCTGCAGGGTCAGGCGGCCACTGGTCAGTGTGTCCGCGCTTGGGCCTTTGGTGTAGAGGGTCTGACCCGTGATCCGGTTGCTGATCATCTGGATGAGCTCAGGTTTGACCAGGGCACTGACCCCCAGGATGAAGGCAACCAGCAGGGCGGGGGCGAGCAGCAGTTTGAGCTTGTGCTTGAAGGTCGCAACGACGAAGACGCCAAGAATCAGGCCGAGGAGTCCTGAACGTGCGGTGGTCAGGGCAGTCAGGACGAAGCAGAGCAGGCCCAGAACCAGATAGAAGATCGAGGGGCGTCCGGGAAAGCGGGCGGCCAGCGTGAAAGCGGCGATGCCGGCGATGGCATGCGCCAGGGAGGCGGAGTGCTGGTTCTGGAAAACGCTGTTGTAGGCGGTCAGGTCGATGCCGGAGACGGCTGAGAGCGAAAACTGCAGACCGACCGGGGGCAGCCAGCCTGCCAGGAGTGGAATGGACACCAGACAAAGGAAGAGGGGCAGTGCGCGCACGCACAGGTCGGCCACGTCATAGCGCTGCAAGGCGAGCAGGGCCATCAGCATGATCGGCACGAACATCCGGTTCATGGCCAGTTCGATCGAATACTCGGCATCGGAGATGCCCAGCCCGATGCCCCACAGTGGGGCACAGGCAAAGGCGAGCCATCCCCAAAAGAGCGGCGAGAGAAGGCGGGCACCAGGGGGAAGGGGGCGTGAAATGATGACGAAAATGGCTGGCCCCATGACCAGGGCACGCCAGATCACGGCATATTTGATCCCGTAGACATCCCAGGTTTCAAAATAGGTGATGAAGAAGAACAGCAGAACCCAGAACAGCCAGAACAGACGCCCGTTGAGCGGGTCCTGATTCCACGGAAGGTAGCTGGGTGACAGGGTGATGTCAGGCGTTTTCACGGTGAGGCTCGGCAGTGTTTGAGGGGGCGGCATCGGTGGCACCGGAGCCGTAGATGTCTTTGGCTCGCCGCAGCAATTGGCCCAGGTCGAAGAGGATCAGGACGAGGTAGCCTGCGTAGGCGCCGGCGCTGATCCAGTCGTATTGTTCGAGATGAGCAGCGATGGTCGCAATGGTCGCACCAACCACGAATGCGGTGGTGGCCTTGATCAGATGGAAGCGTTTGCTGGCCCGTGCGATCAGCGGGGCTTGAAGGATGGATTGCAGGAAGACGAGGGGCAACAGGCCCACCGCGATCCGAAGGTAGTGCGCGGATTGCAGGTAGTCAGGGCCATAGATCGTCGTCATCAAGGGTTCGGCCACCATGTAGAGCGCCATCGTGACGACGAGGGCGATGCCCGCCGCGAAGCCGGCGATGCCGGCATGATGGCGCGGATTGATCGGCCCTGGCCGGAACAGCACCTTGGCGCCAAAGATGGTGGCCAGCATCGTTGCAAAGGCGAAGGCCGCCTCCAGGAGTGTCATGGCGGCTGCATATTGTGACAGCACCTCGGTGGGCATGCTTTTGCCGAGCGAAATGCGGTCAACCCGCGTCAGCGCGACCGAGGCGACCGAGGCGACGGTGAGTGCTGCGCCTTGCGCGAACATGCGGCGCATCATCGCCCAGTCGACCAGGCGTGGCTTGAACAGCCGGTCGGCGATCCAGTGGCGGCAGAGGAAGAGACCCATGACGCAGATTTCGATGATCCAGCCCCAGACCAGCCAGGTGACCGGTGCGCCGAACCAGAGCAGCAGCGTGGCGATGAGCAGGCGGCAGCTCATGCCGGTGATGCGGGCAATCTGCGGGCTGCGGAAGTTGTCGCGTGCATAGGCTTCGTGGATGCCCATCGAGACGACCTGCGAAATCATCAGTTGCAGGCTCCACAGCATGCAAAGCGCCAGAATCTGGCGATCTGGCATCGTCGAGGCCCAAAGCAACAATGGCACGGCGGCCAGGAGGCCGGAAATCAGCTTGGCGGCGATGGCCGTGTTCCACAGTGTTGGATAGTCCTTCGGTTTGGTGGCGTAAATGCTGGGCAGGATCACGCGCTCGCCGGTGATGCCGGAGATGTTGCCGAACACGAACCAAAGCGACATGGCGATCTGCCAGTGGGCGAAGGTGGCCTGGTCAAAATTGCGGGCGATCTGACTGGCGATCCACAGCCCGATGAACATCTGCAGCACACGTTCGGCCGCCAGCAGCACGAAGGTGGTGAACGCAGATTGATGGGTGCGGTAGAAATTGCCGAGGGAATTGCCGAGAGCAGTCAGGCGTTGCATGAATATCCAGGTGGTGCCGATAGTCATCGAAGGGGATGCGTGCCAGCTGTGGTAGCGGGCACGGAGCACCCGTTCCAAGGGGCAGCGGGGCCCCTGAAGGAGAAGCCGGTCTCAGCCGGCGGCGCGCCGGCCTGCCATCGAAGAATGGCGGCCTGATGGTGCTCGGCTGTGATGTGCCGAGCCGTGGCTGTCGGGGGGTATCCCAGGCAGAAAGGAAAAGATCGGCAGCCTGAATGATACGACCGTATGCAAAGCTGGGGCAAAGTGGAGCCAGCCAAGAAGTCAGGCAAAGTGAAATCCCTGTCGCTTTCATTGGCAAAGTTACATAACATTACCGGCCGCTGTATCCCTACAAATCTCTACAATATGGCGAGGTGCGCGTTTCATCTCCGGCGCGGATGCGGTTGATCGCGGTGGTGCCGTGATGGCTGGTTTCCGCCGATGCAAGCAGGCATCCGGTGCGTGAAGGCAAGTGCCGCGCCGCCTGAGGCCGGTCTCGTTCACCTCTTCATCTCGCTTGTCCGCCAACGGGCAGCGCGTCTTGTCTTTTTGGTGTTTTTTTATGCCTGACTTTGATCTGGCCGTATTCATTGCCAAGTTTCCGTGGATGAGTTTTGCCAGCAGCATGTTGCTGTCGATGTTCTTTTTTCTGGCGTTGAAGCCGCTGGCTCGCCGCACAGGTTGGGTGGACAAGCCGAGCAACCGCAAGGCGCATGTGGGCGAGATTCCGCTGATCGGGGGCTGGGGCGTGCTGCTGGTGGCGATCATCATGCAGCTGCTGGGGCCTGCCTCGCAACGGGCGCCTTATGGTTTCTGGATCGGTGGCTTGTTGCTGTTCGTGGTGGCGCTGGCCGATGACCGTAGCCCGATTCGCGCGAGGTACCGTGCGCTGGTTCAATTCGGGGCAGCCGTGGCCGGCGTCATGCTGGGGGGGCAGATGCTGCCTTCGCTGGGCAATCTGCTCGGATTTGGCACGGTCAGTGCATGGTGGATCATGCTGCCGGTCAGCATCGTTGGCACGGTGGCCGTGATCAACGCCGTGAATTTCACTGATGGTGCTGATGGGCTGTGCGGCGGGCTGAGTTTCATCAGCCTCTTCTGGTTCCTGATTTCCCTGATGATCGCCGCACCGGTGGCTGCTGCCATTGGTGAGCCATCGGCTCCTTATGCGGCCAGCATGGTGCCGTTGGCGGCGGCTCTCTGTGGTGGTCTGGCGGGCTTTTTGTGGTTCAACCTCCGATCGCCATTCCGGCGCAAGGCGGCCATTTTCCTGGGCGATAGTGGTAGCATGCTGCTTGGTTTCACCCTGGCGTGGTTTTCCGTGCATGTCACGTCCGCTTATGGGGCTGCCAGTCCGAAGCCTGTCGTCTGTCTGTGGGTGCTTGCGGTGCCGCTGGCAGATTCCGCCTCGTGCATCGTGCGAAGGATTCGTGAAGGGGTCACACCGATGACCCCGGATCTCAAACACCTGCATCACCTGTTGATGCGTTTTGGCATGTCGCCGGCACGGGCCGTTTTCGTCATTCACATCGCCTCATTCCTCTGTGGGATGGTGGGTGTCGTCGGCTGGGCAATGAATGTCCCGGAGCCAGTCCTGTTTGGCGGCTTCGTGTTGTCGTTGCTCGCGTTCACCGCCTGGACGAACCTGATGTGGTATCGCATCGATCAACTGGATCGTCAGGCAGGCAAGCCCTTGGGGGCGGGAGGCGCCAGGTCGTGATGGCCTCGTGGTGTCCTCGGTCCTGCGCCGGGAGCAAGCATCGTCGTAGCAGAGAAGTGGTAACACATGAGCACATCGCCTATCCTCGTCATTTCCATCGGGCCGGCTGAGGGCTTGGTAGGGGGGATCACCCGGCACATGCATCTGTTGGCAGAGATCGCCGGACATCTCGATACGCCCTACGAGCATTTTCAGATTGGCCGCCGGGAAGGAGAGAGCGGGGCGCTGGGGCAGATCAGGCGCTTGTGGGCCGACTTCCGGGCCTTTGCCGCGCTGGTCAAGGCACGGCGTGCCGAAGGCCAGAAAGTCGTGGTGCACATCAATACGTCGATTCGTCCCGTTTGCGTGGCGCGTGAGGCCGGTTTCGTGCTGATTGGCCGTCATCTGAAGGTGCCGGTCATCTTCCAGGTGCATGGCTGCATGCTGGAGGGGCCATCGGACGGTCGGCACTGGTTGCGGCGCTTGTCGCAATGGGTGCTGGCCCGTAGTGATCAGGTCGTGGTGCTTAGCCACGCGCAGTCCGTGGCCATTGGCGGGCAGGCAGCCATGCAGGCCGATGTGGTCAACAACGCGGTGTTCATGAAGCCGCTGCCGCAGCCCTCGCCCCCGCCTCGGGGAACGATGCGGGCCTTGTTCATGTCCCGCCTCGTGCCGGAGAAGGGCGTGCTGGTTTGCCTGGATGCCGTCAAGCTGTTGCGGGCGCAGGGGCTGGATGTGCGACTCCAGATTGCCGGTTCCGGTCCGCTGAGCGCGGTCTTGCCAGGCAAGATCCAGGAGATGGGTCTGTCGGAGGCGGTCGAATTGCTCGGCCCGGTGCCGCCCGATCAAGTGCGCGACCGGATGTTGGGCAATGATGTCCTGTGGCTGCCGTCGTGGCATCCGGAAGGGCAGCCTTATGTCGTGCTGGAGGCATTGGAAGCTGGCATGCCGGTTCTGATTTCTCGTGCCACTGGTGTGGTGGGGGAAATGATCGACCTGGCGGCTGATCATGGGGCGCCGCTCCTTGAAGTGGATACGACGGGTGAAAGTCTGGCAAACATGGCCGCCATGCTTGCCAATGACCCGGAGCGACTGGGGCGTCTGCAGCAGGCTGCCAGGGCGCTGGCCGAGTCGGTCTATTCGATGGAGGCTGTCATGCCAAAGTGGAAAAGGGTCTGGGAGAAATCGATCCCGACTGAAGCTCGCTGATGCTTTTGGGTCTGGGGGCGCTTTGCCTTATGATGCGTCCTGAAAATACGTCGCCTTTGTGGAAGGCCATTCGTGTGCATGCCCGTGGCCGTGGCGCCCGTTGCCGGGTGGCGTCGATGGGCATGGATTAACCTTTTCGGCAGCGTCTTGCGCCGCCGACCGAGATAATTGTGAATAAATCCAATCGTCAACGACCGGATGAGGTCGTTCCCTCTTTTCTTTCGCCTTTCGATACGGTCTCTGGCAGACGCCAGCTGCATGCCCCTGCTCAGGGCAATGCGACGCCCGTGATCATTGATTATTGGCGGCTGGCTGTGCGGGAGCGTCGCAAGCTGCTGATCCCCGTGGTGGCCACCGCTTTGGTCGCTTTCATCGTCGGACTGCGGTCAGAACCCGTGTATCAGGCTACATCCACCCTGATGTTCGAGTCGAACACCAAAGGCCCCGTTTCCATTCAGGAGGTGGGGGGCAATGTACCGGCGCTGGTCGGGGGAACCGATTTCCTTCAAACCTCGGAGGTGGCACTGCGTGTCATCCGTCATCTGAACCTTGCCGAAAACCCCGAGTTCGTGGGGGATTCAGGGGGCGTCATCGGCTGGCTGAAAGGGATGTTCTCCTCGGATGAGGGGCAATCGAAAGAGCAGCTTGAGCAAAAGGCACTTGAGTATTTTCATGATCATCTGAGTGTTCGCCAAACCCACCTGAACCCGCTCGTGGCCGTGTCCTTCGAGTCGAAGGATCCGGTGCTGGCCGCAGCCATCGTCAATGAGGTGCCAACAGCCTTCATTCGGGCTGACATGGATGCCCGGTACGCCGCCACGCAGGCTGCTGACCAGTGGCTTACGGATCGCCTGGCTCAGCTGAAAGCCAATCTGGATCGTTCCGAGCAGGCTTTGGCTGTCTATCGGACTGAAAACGGCATCATCGCCCGCAGTAGTGACGAGGCGTCGGAGCAGCAGATTTCGATGCTGAACCAGCGCCTGCTGGATGCACGGGCACGATTGCTGGCGGCTGAAGAAGCTTACAAGCTGGCCAACAGCAAGGATCTGTCGAGGGTGCTGGCCGCCCCTGGCATCGCCACGAACCCCGCGGTCATCCGGGCGCGTCAGGCTCAGAGTGAGGCTCAGGCACGGATGGCCGAGTTGCGTAGTCAGCTCGGTACGGCTCACCCACAATATCGGCGGGCCAACTCTGAGCTGAATCAGGCCCAGCAGGATCTGATGAATCAGGTAGCCACGGCCCGGCGCGAGATCGCCGGCGAACTGGCTGCTGCCCGTGCCAGTGAGCAGCAGCTGGTCGAAACGCTTGATACGGCACGCAAGGGGTTGAGCAGCCTGGATGGCAAGGAAATCACGGCCCGTCAGCTGGAGCAGGAGGTCGACACGAACCGCCAGCTCTATCAGACCTTCCTGACCCGCGTGAAGGAAGTGACGGCTGCTGGTGACTTCCAGCGACCAGCCGCGCGCCTGATCGATGCTGCTCAGGTGCCGACCGAACCGGTCAAGCCGCAGAAGCTGCTGATGACGGCGCTGGGCGCCTTGCTGGGCTTGCTGGGGGGCTTCTTCGCCATCGTGCTGATGGATCAGATCCGCAATACCCTGCGTCGTACGGATGATGTGGAGGACAAGCTCGATCGCCATCTGCTGGCGGCCATTCCGAAACTGCCGGCGCCCGAGGCGGCCAAGGCCCCGAGCATGCAGTTGCTGAAGCCGGAGTCGCTGTTTGCCGAGTCGATCCGGACGTTGTCCACCACCGTTTTGTTGGCTGGTCTGGAACGCAACATCGGTGTGCTGGCTGTCAGTTCGGCACTGGATGGTGAGGGGAAAACCTCGGTGGCTTGCAACCTGGCGGTGGCGATGTCGGCCACGCGCCGTGTGCTGTTGATCGATTGTGACCTGCGTTGGCCGTCGGTGATGAACGGGCTGGGCATGTCCAATGGTGCACCGGGCCTGGTGCAGTTGCTCACAGGGCGAGCCTCGCTTGACCAGTGCATCAAGCCGGTTCAAGGTAGCTCGTTGAAGGTGATTGGTGCAGGCCGGGCGGCCGGCAATGCGCTCGATCTCTTGGTGAACGCCCAGTTCGATGACTTGCTGACCCAGTTGCAGCATGATTTCGACACGATCATCCTCGATTGCCCGCCGGTTCAGCTGGTTTCTGACGGTTTGATCCTTGGACGTAGCGCCTCAAGCATGGTATTTGTAGCACGTTCGGACAGCACGCCGCTGCCGGTCATCCGTCGTGCCCTGCAACGTCTCGACAAAGCAGGCATTTCGGTGCTCGGTGTTGCCCTGAATGCCCACGATTTCGCACAAGCGGATCGGTTTTACGGCGAAAATTCAGGGTATGCAGCCTATGGCTATGACAAGAGCTATGGTGCTGCCAAGCGGGCAGCCAAACAGCGAGGAGGGCTGCCACAAAAAACTTGAATCAGGCTTGGTGCTGTCAGCCTGTCAGCGTACTCAACAAGGTGATTGTCCGTGATCGATATTCATTGCCATTATTTGCCTGCTGTTGACGATGGTGCGCGAGATTTGCAGACAGCATTGAAGCTGATTCGCCGTGCTCATGCGGATGGGGTGAGGAAGCTGATTCTCACCCCCCATATCTATGCGGGGCGTTGGGACAACTCCCTCAGTTTCCTTCTGCCGCGTTTTCTCGCCTTCCGTAATCTGGTCATCTCCAAGCAGATCGATGTCGAGCTGTATCTCGGCGCAGAGGTTCATCTGCTACCCGAATCGCTGCGTCTGCTGGCCGAAGGCGAAATTCCCTTCATCGGGGGCTGGGACGGGATGCGGGTGATGCTGCTGGAGATGCCCGACGGCCGCATCCCTCCCAATGCCATCAGTGCCGTCCGCTACCTGATCCGCGAGGGCGTGTTGCCGATGCTGGCGCACCCTGAACGCAACAAGATGGTGATGGATCGTGGTGTGCAGGTGCTGGAGCCGTTCATTGAAGAAGGTTGTCTGCTGCAGCTGACGGCAGCCTCGGTGATTGGTGAATTTGGCGAGCGGGCAGCCACATCAGCCAAGGCCATTCTCGAACGTGGCTGGGCAACTGCTGTGGCTTCCGATGCGCATAACCTGCGTCATCGGACTTCGCGCATGCGGCAAGCCTATCGGCATCTCCGTCAGCATTATGGTGAGGCCGTGGCGGAGCGCCTGACACGAGAGGCGCCGGCGCGTTTGCTGCTCGAAGGTGAAGTGATCGGGGGCAAGCCCCCGCCGGTGCTGGCCGCAGCCTGATCGGCCATACCCATCTGAACGGGCTGCGCCGACCGCTCTACCCCCTTTTTGCACTTGCTCTAAGCCCTATGGTTTCGGCCATGGGGCTTCGAGTCGTGTGCACACAGTGGTAGTCGGTGCTGGTGTCGTTCACCGACGAGGGCACGCCGATAGGCTTGTGGCTTGATGGCAGCGTCAGGCGCGTGCGTTGCACACCGGACAGGCCGGATCTCTGGGCACACGGATGTCGGTAAAGCGCAGCGTACGTGCGTCGATCAGGATCAGTCGTCCACTCATGGGGGTGCCGAAGCCGCCCGCCAGTTTCAGGGCTTCGGCGGCCTGCATCGTGCCGACGATGCCAGTGAGCGGGGCGAACACACCCATCTGTGCGCAGCGGGTTTCTTCGAGGTTTTCGCCTTCGGGAAACAGGCAGTGATAGCAGGGTGAGGCCGCTTGCCTCGGGTCGAAGACGGCCACTTGCCCATCGAATCGGATGGCTGCGCCTGAGACCAGTGGTTTGCCATGCTGCACGCAGTGGCGGTTGATGGCTTGCCGGGTGGGGAAGTTGTCGCTGCAATCGAGCACGACATCGGCCTGGGCGATGGCGGCCGAGAGGGTTTGGGGGGGCTTGGGGGCTTCTTTGACGGCTGGGCTTGTCGACGTGTCGGGTAGGGGGCAGGCTGCCGTGTCAGCCGTGTCAGCGGCTTCGGCGGCCGTGTCGGCATCGGGCGTGTCTGGCGCCGTTGAGAGGCGTGGCAGCGCTAGCACCGTCACGTCGGGATTCAGTGCGGCCAGCGTCAGCTGGGCTGAGGCCGTCTTGGCCATGCCAACCCGTGCTTCGGTGTGCAGGATCTGGCGTTGCAGGTTCGTGAGATCGACCGTATCGCCGTCGGCCAGCATCAGACGGCCGACACCGGCTGCGGCCAGATAGAGGGCGGCTGGTGAGCCGAGGCCGCCGGCGCCGACGATCAGGATCGTGCTGGCCAGCAGTCGTTCCTGGGCCTCGATGCCGATCTCATCCAGCAGGATGTGTCGGCTGTAGCGGAGCAGTTGATCGTCCTTCATGGCGTGACGTGGTTTGAACGGGGGCATCCCGACGGATCGTCGTCATGTGCCGCGCATGCGCCGCGGGCAGCCAAGTGGGCCACGACCTGTGCAGCGCCCTGCCCGTCTTGGACGGGGCGCATGCGTCGTTTCAGTGGGTGATCACTTGCCCGGTTTTGCTTCGCCGGCAGCCGGGGCGGCTTTCTGATCAGGTGCCTTGCCCGATGACTTGGTCTTGGCTTTGTCTGCCTTGTCTGCTGGGTTCATGGCGGCGCCTTTGGCATTCGCTGCTTCGGAGGCGGGCGATTTCTGTACCGGCTTGCCGTTCAGGTAGTTGAGCGCCTGCATCAGCTGGAAGTCGCTCGCGGGCACGCCGAACTCGATCGGTTTCAGATTGCGTAGCCGTTGCTGGTCGGCTGAGGATGGGGCCGAGGACTTCACTTCGGGTGTGCTGTCCCGGTCATTGCTCAGGTGGCGCTGCAGGTCGGCTTCCCGGATGCGGAAGTTGTTGATGTCGCCGTCAGCCGTTTCCTCGACGATGTGGTCGGGCACGATGCCGCGGGCCTGGATCGAGCGTCCGTTCGGCGTGTAGTAGCGTGCCGTCGTGAGTTTGATGGCGGTTTTGCGATCGGCCAGCGGCAGGATGGTCTGCACTGACCCCTTGCCGAAGGTCTGCGTGCCCATGACGGTGGCGCGTTTGTGATCCTGCAGGGCGCCTGCGACGATCTCGGAGGCCGAGGCGGAACCCGCGTTGACGAGCACGACCATCCGGGCCGTTTTCGTCCAGGCGGGCAGTGTGGCGATCCGGTCGATGCGAGAGCCGCCATAGAGGTAGTCTTCGGGGCTGGCGTAGTAGCTGCGCTTGGCATCTTCGGTACGCCCGTCGGTCGAGGTGACTTCCATGCGCGGTTGCAGGAAGGCGGCCGACACGCCGATGGCACCATGCAAGAGGCCGCCCGGATCATTGCGCAGGTCGAGAATGAGCGATTTGACCGGGCCTTGCTTGCCAAGTTGCGTCAGGTGCTTGGCGAGGCTGTCGACCGTGTGCTCCTGGAACTGCGAGATGCGCACGTAGCCGACGCCTGGCTCCAGCATCTTGCTGCGCACGGACTGCACCTTGATGATGTCGCGCACGATCGTCAGCACGATCGGTTCGTTGACACCCTTGCGGGAGATGGTGAGCGTGATCGGGCTTTTCGGCTTGCCGCGCATCAGCTTGACGGCCTGGTCGAGTGGCATGCCCTTGGTGGGGGTGTCGCCGATTTTCACGATCAGGTCGCCGGCTTTGACGCCCGCTTTGGCGGCGGGGGTGTCTTCGATGGGGGAAACCACCTTGACGAAGCCGTCTTCGGTGCCGATCTCGATGCCTAGGCCCCCGAATTGGCCCTGGGTGCTGACCTGCAGCTCACTGAAGGCCGATTCATCGAGATAGGCGGAGTGGGGATCCAGCCCGGTGAGCATGCCGCTGATCGCGTCGGTGATCAGCTTGTTGTCCTTGACCGGTTCGACATAGAAGGATTTGATGGTGCCGAAGACTTCGCTGAACTGGCGAAGCTCGTCCAGTGGCAGGGCCGTGCGGCCGTCTTCCTTTTGTGCAACGGCGCTCAGCCCAAGGCTGAGGGCAACCCCGGCTATGGCGCCAATACCGATGAGGCTGACAGGTCGAAGGGAGCTGGACATGGAGGCGCGATCCTTTTGGCGGCTGTTTTCGGCAGTTCAGGCGGCAGCTTGGCCTGGTCGATTCAAAAAGTGAATCTTTCAGTATAGCGGCATTGTGCTGCTTGGCATGCAAATGTTTCACATGCCTGGGCCACGCTGCTCAAGATCGGGGGATGCAGTGTCCACGTGATCTGGTTCGGCGTGGCCCTGGTGTTGCGATCAGGCCATGAGCGCGTTGCGGGCCTGGCGCCGCCCCTCGGGCAGGTGCGCGATCCCGTCGATCATGGAATCGGTCGTCCTGTCTGCAGGGCAGGGGCGGGCGCCTGGCCGGTTTGCCGAGCCGGGGCAGGGATCAGCCTTTCTTGGCGGTGCCCTGTTTGGCCACGGCAGCCATGGCTGCTTCGATCTCGGCCTGATTGCCCAGATAATAGTGGCGGATCGGCTTCAGATCAGCATCCAGCTCATAGACGAGCGGACGGGCGGTCGGAATGTTGAGTTCAACGATGTCGTCGTCCGAGATGTTGTCCAGATGCTTGATCAGCGCACGCAGTGAGTTGCCATGTGCGGCGATGATGACGCGCTTGCCCGACTTGATGGTGGGGGCGATCGCCTCGTTCCAGAAGGGCAGCACGCGGGCCACGGTATCTTTCAGGCACTCGGTGCGGGGCAGTTCGGCTTTGGGCAGGTCGGCGTAGCGGGGGTCTGCGAGCTGTTCGATCAGGCGGGGATCGTCTTCGGCCAGCGGCGGGGGGGCGATGGCATAGGCCCGGCGCCAGATCTTGACCTGGTCGTCTCCGTATTTGGCGGCGGTTTCGGCCTTGTTCCAGCCCTGCAGGTTGCCGTAGTGGCGTTCGTTGAGCCGCCAGTGATGCACGACGGGCAGCCACATGCGATCCATTTCTTCCAGCACCGTCCACAGGGTGCGGTTGGCGCGCTTCAGCACCGAGGTGTAGCACACGTCGAAGTCGTAGCCTTCGCTTTTGAGCAGCTGGCCGGCGCGCTTGGCCTCTTCCTTGCCGTTGTCGGTCAGGTCGACATCAGTCCAGCCCGTGAAGCGGTTGTCGAGGTTCCACTGGCTTTCGCCGTGGCGGATCAGAACGAGTTTGTAGGTCATGTCACGACTCCGAGAGATGCCGTACGCCTGGGAGCTGGGGCGGCAGGCTTGCACGGGCGGGCGGTGTGAGTCGCACGGTGTCGTCTTTTGTCTGGCGACGCGCGCCGGGCCGCCGATGAGGGGCTGCTGCCTTTGTCTTGGGCGGGAACGGTAAAGCTATAATTCTCGCCTATTTTCATTGGATCGTTGCCGTGAACTTTATTACCGAGAATGCCTTTCTGATCGTCATCGCCCTGGTGTCGGGCGGCACGCTGTTGTGGTCGGCCGTGGCGCGTGGGCGGGGGGGCGCCATGGTGGGCACCCTGGCAGCCACGCAGCTGATCAACCAGAAGGGCGCCCAGGTGGTCGACCTGCGTACCGATGGCGAGTTCAAGGCCGGGCATCTGCCAGGTGCGCGCCAGGTGTCGCCTGACCGTCTTCAAACCTATGTGGCCGGTCTGGAGGCGAGCAAGCCGGTGCTGCTCGTCTGCACCTCGGGCATGCGCGCCAGCAAGGCGGCGGCCAGTCTGAAGGCGTCGGGCCGGGGCGAGATCTATACGCTCGATGGCGGCATCAATGCCTGGCAGCAGGCCGGACTGCCGCTGGTGAAGTGAGCGCGGGCAAGCCAGGCATGATGTCGTCTGGCGGCCGCGCGGGCCGGTGGGGGCCTCGGTGGACGTGTGGGGCCGGTGCCCCACGGGCCGGGCGCCAGACCATCGGAATCGACGGTTCGCAATCCCAGGAGTGAGAGATGGCTGCTGAAGTCGTGATGTATGCAAAAACAACCTGCCCGTACTGCCACCGTGCCGAGCATCTGTTGCGTTCGCGTGGCGTCGAGCAGATCGAGAAGATCCTGATCGACCATGATCCGGGCCGTCGGCCTGAGATGATCGAGAAGGCGGGAGGCCGTACCACGGTGCCCCAGATCTTCATCAACGGCCAGCATGTTGGGGGAAGCGATGACCTGCATGCACTGGATCAGGCCGGCAAACTTGTGCCAATGCTGGCATGATTCAGGATGTCCGGCTGGAGAACGCTTCTCCGGCCTTCCTTTACACCCAACTCGACGAGTGAGAGCATGGCAGAAGACAACAACCCGGTTTTTCAGATCCAGCGGATGTACCTGAAGGATCTGTCTCTCGAAATCCCGCACGCACCGCACATCTTCCTGGAGCAGACCCCGCCCACGGTCGAGGTGGCCATCGACACGGCCCAGGAGAATCTGGCCGATGGCATCTATGAGATCAGCGTGACGGTCACGGTGACGACCAAGATCGAAGAGAAGGTGGTGTTCCTGGTCGAAGGCAAGCAGGGAGGCATCTTCGAGATCCGCAACATCCCCGAAGAGCAGATGGATCCGGTGCTGAACATCCTGTGCCCGAACACGATCTATCCGTATCTGCGCTCGAACATCGCCGATGTCATTCAGCGTGCCGGCTTCCCGCCGATTCACCTGGCCGAGATCAATTTCGAGGTGCTGTATCAGCAGCGTCTGGCCGCTCAGGCCGAAGGCCAGCAACTGAATGGTGACCAGCCGGCGTCGACGACGACCCACTGAGGCAGCTTGGGTGGCACGGGCCAGTGGCCGCACGAGCCAGTGGCTCGCGCCTGTACGGGAGTGAGCAGATGAAGATGAAGCAGGTGTGGGTGGCGGCTCTGTTGACGGGCTGCCTTGCGATGATGCCGGGGCTTGATGGCGCCAGTGCGCAGTCGAGGCCGGCACCGGCTGCGGCTGACATGAAGCCCAGTGCCACACTTGGCCCTGCTCCCCGGCCGGCCCCGGCCAACGCTGAGCCTGTCGTCCCGCGTCGGGCCAGCATTCCCGGCATGGCCCGTTTCCGCTCCATCGGCACCGACGATACCGTCATGTTCGATGCGCCTTCCGACAAGGCCAAACGCATCTATCAGGCACCCAAGGGGATGCCGGTGGAGGTGGTGTCCGTTCTTCAGTCCTGGGTCAAGGTTCGGGACATGCAGGGGGATGTGGCCTGGGTGCACCGTGATGATCTGGCCGACCGCCGCACGGTCATCGCCACCACCCAGCTGCCGCTTCTGAAGGAGCCGGGCGAGATGGCCGGCCGCTGGTTCGAGGCGGCACCTGGTGTCGTTTTCGATCTTCAGGACGAGCGGATCGGTTCTGATGGTTTCGTCCGGGTACGGCATGCTGACGGGCAGACGGGCTTCATCGACAGTTCGATGGTCTGGGGGCTGTAAGCGTCATGAAAGTGGCCGTGCTGGGGGCTGGTGCATGGGGAACCGCGCTGGCCATGCATGTGGTGAATCGCCATCAGACGGTGCTATGGTCGCGTAATCCAGCCGTGTTGAAGGCGGTGCGGGAGCGCGGCAGCAATGATTGTTATCTGCCCGAGGTGCGTTTGCCGGCGGCCTTGGCGGTGACCGATAGCCTGCCGGCGGCGCTCGATCAGGCCGATCTGGTCGTGATGGCCACGTCGGTGGCTGGCATCCGGCCGGTGTCGGCTGCCTTGGCCCAAGCCTTGCGGCCTGATGAGCGGCCAGGGGTCGTGTGTCTGTCCAAGGGGTTGGAGGCTTCCACTCGGCTCTTTCCGCATCAGGTGCTGGAGGCGGCCCTGCCTGGCTTGCGGGTGGGCTGCCTGAGTGGGCCCAGTTTTGCTCAGGAGGTGGCCGCGGGCCTGCCTGTCGCCCTGACGGCTGCCTCGTTGGACGAGACATTGCCACATCAGATGGTGGAGGCTTTTCATCATGGGGCGATGCGGGTCTATCGGAGTGCCGATCTGGTTGGTGTCGAAGTGGCCGGGGCGCTGAAGAACATCATGGCGGTTGCCACCGGGATCTGTGATGGGTTGGGGCTGGGCCTCAATGCCCGTTCGGCCCTGTTGACACGGGGGCTGGCCGAAATCACCCGATTCGGTCTGGCGCATGGTGCCGCTGCCGAGACCTTTTTGGGTCTTGCAGGGGTTGGCGATCTGGTGCTGACCTGCACCGGTGATTTGTCGCGTAACCGTCGGGTGGGGCTGTTGCTGGCCAAGGGGCAGTCGTTGCCCGACATCCTCGCCAGTCTGGGGCATGTGGCCGAAGGGGTGGCCTGCTGCCCGGCCGTGGTTTCCCGTGCCCAGGAGGCAGGCATCGAGCTGCCGATCAGTCAGGCCGTGTTGGCCGTCATCGAGGGACGATTGGCCGCCCGCGAGGCTGTGGGCACCTTGCTCGCGCGCAGCCCCCGCTCGGAGTGAGTCGCTTCAGTCGCTTGGCTACCTGCGGCTTGTCCGATGGTTCGGCGTGTGGCGCTGGACAAACGGCGCTTGGCGGTGCTGATCCCACCTATCCCACATTCAAGTCGCACCATCGAAACCGTGCTGGCGCCAGGCTTCAAACACGGTCACGGCAACGGCATTCGACAGGTTGAGGCTCCGGTTGTCGGGGCGCATCGGCAGCCGTAACCACTGGGTCTGCTCGATCGTTTCCCGGATATCGGCCGGCAGTCCGGCCGTTTCACTGCCAAAAACCAGATAGTCACCGGCTTCAAAGCGGCAGGCAAAGGGACTGCGTTGGCCTCGGGTCGTGAAGGCGAAGAGCCGTGCCGGGGCGGGTTGTTCCGCGTCGAGAAAGGCTGCCCAGCTCTCATGAACCTGCATGGGCGTGAACTCGTGGTAGTCCAGTCCCGCCCGGCGCATGCGGGCATGGTCGATGGGGAATCCAAGGGGTTTGATCAGGTGCAAGCGGCAGCCAGTGTTGGCACATAGCCGGATGATGTTGCCGGTGTTGGGGGGAATTTCTGGCTGGACGAGGACGACGTTGAACACGGTGGTTGGCGTGTGGCTTCGGGAATCAGCAGGATGATAGAGGGTGTGCCAAGCTTTGAGCGAATCCTGGCTGGGGTCTGGCGGTGCTCAGGTGGCGTCCGCCTCGTCATCCTTGCTGACCGGGTTCGGGTGTGCGGGCGACGATCAGCGCGATCACGCGTGCGGCTCCCGCGTCCTTCAAGGCTTGGGCGGCTGCGAGCAGGGTGGCACCGGTGGTCATCACATCATCGATCAGCGCGACCTGCTTGTCTCGGGTGGCTGGTGCGGCTTCAAAAGCACCCGACAGGTTCTGCGCCCGTTCGCCGGCAGCCAGCGTGCTTTGTGGTGCAGTTTGACGGATACGGCGCAGCCATCCGGTCTGGATGGGCGGCGCCGGGTGCGATGACGAGGCCCGGATACCTCGCGCAATCTGATGACTCTGGTTGAAACCACGTTCGGCCAGACGGGGGCCGGACAATGGGATGGGAATGAGTGCATCCAGCGCTTGAAGGGGGCTGGCTTGCTCTGTTTCTGCCTTTTGTATCAATAATTCACCCAGTGCCTTGCCCAGGGCTGCCTGTTGCCCGAATTTGAGGCAACCCAGCACCTGATCCAGTGGCGGCGCGTAGTCGGCCAGGCAGATGATCTCATCCAGTGTGGGGGAGAAATGGATGTGATAAGGGCATGGGACGGACGCTTGTGGGTCTGTCATTTTGCATGTTGAATGATGACGGGTTGTCGAGGTGGGGTTGATAGGGGCTTGCGGCCTGGCGGCGTGGTGGGGGTTGTGTGCGCTTCGCGGCTTTGATCCCGCCTTGGGCAGCCGAGCCGTGCCCTGGCTTGATGGGCGGACGTGTGCGGGCAGGGCGCAACAGGGGCAACGAGCCAACCCGACGCCGGGCAGGGCGCCTATGCACGAAGGGCAAAGCGGTTCGTGATCGGCTGGGGCATGGCATAGCAGACAGGCGCGGGGCAGGAGTCGGCCAAGCAGGTGTGTGGCGATCTCGTGTGCGCTGCGCCAGGGGGAAGGTGTCGTCATGGTGTGGACAAAGCGCTAGGCGAAAGACGTGTCGGAGGGGGCCCCAGAGCGTGTTATGCACGGATTCGTTCCCTTGATAAGCCGCTCTGGGCGTGCATGAGGCATTTGCGCTGGGCATGCGTCATCATGCATCACGATGGTTCGGCATCCCTGGCCTGATTGCAGAGGCAGGCCAACCGGCTTAGACCGTGTCGTGTACGTGTCGTCCCTGCGCCAGCCCGTCTCGTTGTGCTGTCTGGCCGTGCCGATGTCAGAAACCCTGCTGCAAGTCCGGTTGGCAGGCGCGCTCTATACTTGCGCTCATGTTGAAACCGATTGGCCTTGATCGCACGGCTGTGCGTCAGCTTTTCAATGGGAAGTTGCAGCCAGAGGCGCGTGCCGATTTTTTGCTGCAGGAGGCTGAGCGCCGTCTGCTCGAACGACTCGTGCCGATGCGCTTGCCAGCGGCGTCTCGTGTGCTCGATCTGGGCTGTGGGCTGGGGCGCTCCTTGCCCCTTTTGGCGCAGCGCTTCCCTGAGGCGAGTGTGTGGGCGGTGGATCAGGCCGATCAGCCGCTGCGGCGGCAGCATCAGCTCGCTGAGCGAGCCAGGCGTGGTTTACAGGGTTTTTTGAGGCGTTGGCGTGCGCAGCCGGCCATGCAGCCGGTGCAGTGGGTGGTCGCCGATGCGCATCGCCTTCCCTTGCCAGACAATTCGATGGCGGTGATCTGGTCGAATCTGGTCTTTCATTGGTTTGACGACCCGTTGGCCGTGCTGAAGGAGTGTTACCGGGTGCTGCGTCCAGAGGGCCTGTTGATTTTTTCGGCCTTTGGGGTGGATACGGCGCGTGAGCTGCGGCAGGCCGGGGGGCAGCCCAGCACCGGCTTGGCGCCGGGTTTTCAGGACATGCACGATTGGGGCGATGCGATGATGGAGCAGGGCTTCGTCGCACCCGTCATGGATATGGAACATCTGCGCCTCACGTATCAGTCGCCCGACGCATTGAAGGCGGATCTGGCCGCACTGGGGTTGGGTGAACCGCCCACCGGGGTGGCGGTACCGGCCTTGAGCATCGAGTTCGTGTTCGGCCATGCGTGGGTGCCGCCGCAAAAGGCGTTGTCGGACGGCTTGGCACCGATCAGGATCGTTCGACGCAGACCGCAGGCATGAGGAAAAGCATCATGGCAGAAGATGTGCAGATGTTGGGCGGTTTTCAGCAGGTGTTGCTGTGGGCCGCGATGTTGGGGGTAGTGTTGGCATGTGTGGCCATCCTGGTGGTCACGATCCGGCATCGGCTCTTGAGGGCACGAGGGCCTGGGGCGGCGGCCCTGAGCGATGCGCATCCGCTGCCCGATCTCACCACGGACGCTCGCCGCTTGCTGTCTCCCGTGGCTGGTGTCCGGGCTTTGCTCGCCGAAGTTTTCTGGGTGCTGCTTCCCATGGCGATGGTGGTGGGTTTGGGCGCCTGGGTGATGAGTGACTACCTGGGGCATCTGCCGTGATGTGCATGCCGTCTGGCCTTGCGTCGGGTGCTGAGGTGCGGCTGTCAAGCTTGAGGCGCCGTTATCGGCGCTTGTTGTGGATCACGTTGTTCGTCACCTTCGATCTGATCATTTTCGGTGCCTTCGTCCGGTTGGCCGATGCCGGGTTGGGCTGTCCGGACTGGCCTGGTTGCTACGGGCATTTCAGTCCACTGGGGGCGATGGATCAGATCCGTGCCGAGGTGGCGGTGCTGCCCGATGGGCCTGTGACCGTCTTCAAGGCTTGGGTCGAGATGTTGCACCGCTATGTGGCCAGCGGGTTGGGGCTGATGGTGATCGTGCTGTTGTGGTTGTGTTGGCGCTGGCGTCGGGGGGCGGCCTTGGCCGGCTTGCCCGAACGCTATGCTGATGGCGGGTTTGCGCCATCGCTGAGGTTGGCGGTGTTCTCCTTGGTGTGGATCATCCTGCAGGGTTTGTTCGGCATGTGGACGGTGACCTTGCGGCTGCAGCCTGTCGTCGTCACGGCTCATCTGATGGGGGCCATGATCCTGTTCATGGCCCTGATGGCGCAGTGGAATCGCGTGGCGGCCCAGCCCGTCGTCGATGGGGCTGCCCGTGCATTTCGGCATGCCGCCCGACTCGTGTTGGTGCTGATCCTCGTGCAGGTGGCATTGGGGGGCTGGGTCAGCAGCAACTATGCGGCGCTCGCATGCCAGGATTTTCCACGCTGTCAGGGCAGTTTCTGGCCCTCGATGGATCTGACCAGGGGCTTTGAGCTGTGGCGCCCGCTGGGGATGCAGGCCAATGGCATGTTGTTGCCCTTTGAGGCGTTGGTGGCCATTCACTATGTGCATCGCCTGATGGCGTATGGGGTCTTTCTGGTGGCTGGCTGGTTGGCCTGGAAAACCCGCCACGTGCCGGGTATCCGGCATCTGGCTCGCTGGCTCGGGGCCGTGTTGCTGGCGCAGCTCACGACAGGGCTGGCCAACGTCTTTCTGGGCTGGCCCTTGCTGGCGGCACTGCTGCACACGGCGGGGGCTGCGGCCTTGGTCGCCATTGCCTTCATGTTAGACTTCCGAGTCCGTCATGCAGGTTTTCAGATGCTGAATGAGACCTGTCATCATTCTGGTGCGTGCCGTGCACGGGCCGTGGCCTTGCCGCAGGGCTGACCCGTGTCTGGCATGCATCAGGGCTGCAGGCCCGGCGGCTGTGCGAGTGTCGGGGCTTTGCTGATGGCCCGCTTTTTCTGGCACGTTCGTCCGGTTGGTCGCGTGTCATATTCAGAACCGGATTGACGCCGTGTACCTTTCTGCCACCCGTCAACAGTCATTGGCCAAGGTTGTCCGCCAGTATGCGCAGCTGACCAAGCCGCGTATCGTCTTGCTGGCGGTGTTCTGCGCCATGATCGGCATGTTCCTGGCCGCTGAGCATGGCCTGCCCTGGCGTGTGTTGTTGGCCGGTACGGCCGGGATCGCCATGCTGGCAGCGGCCGGCTTCGTGCTCAATTGCCTCATCGAGCGCGGCATCGATGCCGTCATGTGGCGCACGGCCAACCGCAGCTCCGCCCGTGGTGAGATCAGCAGCCTCGGCATGGGGGTGTTTGCCTTGCTCTTGGGCACCACAGGCACCTGTCTGCTCTATCTGTGGGTCAACCCGCTCACGGCCGTGCTCACCGTGGCCACCTTCGTGGCCTATGCGCTGGTGTATACGGTGCTGCTCAAGCCCCGCACCCCCCAGAACATCGTGATCGGTGGTGCGTCGGGGGCCATGCCACCGGTTTTGGGCTGGGCAGCCGTCACCAATGAAATCAGTGCGCCGGCACTGGTGCTTTTTCTGATCATCTTCGTGTGGACACCGCCGCATTTCTGGTCGCTGGCGCTGTATCGCGCCGATGATTATCGTCGCTCCGGCCTGCCGATGTTGCCGATCACGCACGGGCCCCTGTTCACTCGGCTCAACATCCTGCTATACACGGTCTTGCTGGTCTTCGTCACCGTGCTGCCCTTTGCCATCGGCATGAGCGGGCCGTTTTATCTCGTCTGTGCGCTGGTCTTGGGGGCCGTGTTTCTGGCGCTGGCCTGGCAGATGTGGCGAGACTATAGTGACGCTTTGGCGAAAAAGACCTTTGGTTATTCGATCCTCTATCTGGCGCTGCTCTTTGGCGCCTTGCTGATCGACCACTACCTCTGATGATGAAATCCTCTTCTGCCTCTTCTTCCTCCGCATCCCAGGGGGGCGTCGTTGTCACCCACGTGGGCGGTACGCACCTGCATCGTGCCCGCCGCCATTGGCTGGCCGCAGGTACCGCGCTGCTGATGGCCCTTGGCCTGCCGGCCTGCACCAAGCAGGAGAAGCTTGCCTTCAAGCTCACTGACCTGAGCGGGGCCGACTACGGCAATGAGCTGTCGCTCACCGATGGTGTCACGGGCAAGCCCGTCACGCTGCAGGATCTGAAGGGCAAGGTCGTGTTCCTGTTCTTCGGCTTTGCACAGTGTCCGGACATCTGTCCCACCACGCTTCTGAAAGCCAAGGAGGTGAAGGAGGCGCTGGGCCAGGAGGCCAAGCGTTTGCAGGTGGTGTTCGTGACGCTCGATCCGGAGCGCGATACGCCTGAAGTGCTGAAGGCTTATGTGCCGTCTTTTGATGAATCCTTCATGGGGCTGCGCGGTGACGACACGGCCACCAAAAAGGCGGCCCGCGAGTTCCGCGTCTTCTATCAGAAGGTGCCGAACCAGGATGGCTCCAGCTATACCATCGACCATACGGCGGCGTCGTATGTCATTGACAAGAATGGTACGCTTCGGCTGCTGGTTCGGTACACTGATAGCGTGGATGACATCGTTCACGATTTGAAGCTGCTGCTGAAAGCTTGAGTCATGCACGGATTGTGCCCCTGCGTTGGCCCCTGACCGAGGGCTGACAGGGGCCGAACCTGGTCAAAGCAGGTTTGTTGCCTTGGCAGCCGTGGTGATCGTGACCCACGTGGTCGACGTGTCTTTGGCGCCGTTTGCGGGGCAGTCCGGCCAACAAGCGCCGCCCGGCGCGCATGACACACGCTGGCGATTCAGCCGGAATACAAGGGACTTTTATTCGTATGAATGCTTTGGGTTGGCTGATTCTGGGCTTGCTGGTGGGCTGGGCGATCGAGTTTGCCATCGATTTTTTCTACTGGCGCAAGAAGGCCCGCCTGGAGGCCGAGGCCCTGGTGCAGCAGGAAGCGGTGTTGCTGGCGCAGCAAACCGAATTGGGTCACAAGCAATCGGCGCTACGGCTCCGTGAGAAGGAGGTGGCCGATCTCCAAGCGTCGGTTGCCACCCGTGATGCAGAATTGCTGCAGGCGGCCCATCGGATGGAAGAGCGATCCGACGATTTGGGTCGGTTGGAGCAGCAAACCGAAAAGCGTCGTGCCGATCTTGACCGGATGAGCATGACGCTGAGTGAACGGGAAAAAGATATCGCCACCCGTCAGGATCAGCTGCGCAGCAAGGAGGCTGACTACGGCCGTCGTCTCAATGCGCTGGAGGCTACCGAACAGGAGCTGGCACGTCGGGTGGCCGTCGTGGCCAACCGGGAAGACGCCATGCAGAGCTGGGAAGGCCGCATCCTCAGCCGTGAGCATGATGTCACCGACCGTGAGGCTTCGGTCAATTACTACGCCGGTCGCATCGCTTCCGACGCCGCAGCCTTCGATGCCACCAAGCATCTGTTGAAGCAGTACTATCGCACCTCGGAGGGACGTGACAACCTGCAGGCGTTGGTGGGCATCGACCCCAAAGTTGCCGACCTGTTGCGTGATGCCGGTATCCGCAGCTTCGAGCGTTTGGCAGAAACCTCGCTGGGCGAACTGACGCGCATTCTGGAAGGCGCTGGCCCTCGTTTCGCCTTGGCCAACCCGCTCAGCTGGGCCGAGCAGGCTGCCCATTGGCTCAATGAGGACTATGTGGCTCTCGATCGCTTGCAGTGTGAGCTGCTGGGCATCGAACGCGAGCCGGTGGGTGACCAGCTGTTTGCCCAGATGACGCAGGCTGCCGTGGCCAAGGGCGCCCAGAAGACCGAGGCGAGCGAAACGGCTGCGTCGATCGACGCAGAGGCGGCCACTGGGGAGGTCGCTCAAGCTGGCACGGCATTGCCAGACGCAGGCGGGCAGGCCCGTGTGAACACGGTGGACGGCGCCAGCCCGGATGAGGCCGTATCGAGCCATTCGGGTGAGGCGGGGGCTGATGCCGGATCGGCCCAAGGCGTTGATGAAGCGGCTCGTGACGCAGAAGTCACCTCGTCCGGGCAGCTGATGGCGGCGCAGGCAGAACAAGCCGATGCATCTGATCCGTCTGTCCGGCACGAACAGTCGGCCGCAGATCCGTCCGTCATGCATGAGGCGACTGCTCACACCATGGATGCTGAAGCCGGCGGGGCCGCGCAGCGTGACGGGCAGGCGGATGCCGTTGGCGCAGATGAGCGAGCTGTTGTGCCGGATGCTCATCATGTCATGACTGAAGATCTGCCGCAGCAGTCGTCCGGGCTGTCCATGGAGCAGGGAGCCAAGGCCAACAGCGCTGGCGCACCGGACAGCCGAGCTGAGGTGGTTCAGGCGGCGTCTGACGAAGCCGATGCCCTGTTGTCGCTCGTGGCCGAAGAGGCTGAAGAGGTGGCGGCGGCCGAGGGTGCTGCCTGGCAGCGTCGGGCGCAAGCGGTGGCCGATGCCGAAGACGTGACGGTGACTGTGCCTCCGTCGGCGAGCGCCGACCACGGGCGCTGAGGCTGGGACATCTGAGGAAGCGTATCGATGTCCACGACCGAGCCGCCCAAGCCCAGGCAGCCTTCCGTGCTGCACCCCGTAGAGTCCGTGCGCCGCTTCACCTCGTTGAAGGTTGGGGTGATGCTTTTGCTGATCCTGTTTTTCACGCTGTTCGGTGTTCAGCGTGATGAGGAGCAGCCCCCGGTTGCCGACCAGCCTGCGTCCGTCACCTATCCGTTGGCCAATGAGAAAGGCCGTGAAAGTCTGGTGGAGGCCGAGGCTGCCATCAAGCCAGCCACCGGCAACCAGATGATCGAGTTGCCCGGCCCCCCTGCCTTTTCGATCCTGAGTGATCAGGCCCGAGGCATCCGCATCCAGGGTGAGGTGCCCGATGGCCAAACCCGTGATCAATGGATGAATGCGGCACGCCTCGGTGCGCGTGATGCCACGGTGAGCGGTACATTGAAGGTGGGTCGGATCGATGCCGAAACGGCCGCGCTCTGGAGTTCGCGGCTCACGGCGCTGGTCGCGCTCGTGCGTGAACGGGGCGTTGCCGAGATTCGTGTCCGAGGGGATGCTGTCGAGCTGTTCGGCCAGGTGGATACGATTGCACAGTCGGACGAAAGCTTGAAACTCTTCCGTGCCCAGGTGCCTGACGGGTATCGCGTGCTTTCGCGTTTCAACCTGCGTGTGGCGCAGGGTATTGGCAACTTGGCCGTCGTGGGTGAAAGTCGCGACAGGCCGCTGGCGAGCGCTGCCGATGTGATCAGCACCACCTCGGGGGGAGAGGGACAGAAACGTCAGCAGAAGCAGACCTCGTCGAGCACCAAGCGTCAGCGCCCCAAGAATTGCCCCAAATCCGTGCGAAGTCTGGCCTCGCCGATTTATTTTCAGACCAACGCGGCCTCGCTCACGGCGGCCGATCGCAAGCGCTTGCGTTTGCTGGGCGCCTGTCTCAACAACTATGCACGTGTGCAGGTGACAGGCTACAGCGATCCACGCCATTCCGCCGCCTACAACAAGAGCCTGTCCGAGCGCCGGGCACGTGCAGTGGCTGCCGGCATCATCGATGGTGGCTTTCCGGCCTCACGTATCAAGGTACTGGGCGCGGGCCAGACGAAGGAAAAGAGTACCCGCGAAAAGAACCTCAAGCGTAGCCGCCGCGTCGATATCCGGATCAACTGAAGCGGTGTTATCGGTGCGTAGGTGCTTATGAAAAAACCCGGCCCTCTGGTGGAGGTAGCCGGGTTTTTTCATGGGGGAATTGTTCGAGGGGCGCGTTATCGAGCCCCGCCTGCGTATTTAGAGCGTGGTCTGTTCCCAGGGGGACAGCGAGGAACCCAACAGCCCATCCAGGCTGTTGACCGGTGCCACCGGTGCCGGGGTGGGCGCTGGGGGTGGCTGCACCACCGGATTTGCATCGCCGTCGCTACTGCTCAGCAGCTCATGCCACGACAGACTCTTCAGCGAACGGGTCGTGGTGGTGGCAGGTGCTGCAGCAGGCGGCGGTGGCGTGCCGGTGACCGGCGTCGTGGGCGTTGCCGGGGTGGTGGGCGTCTCACTGCCTGCCGTCCCTGGATCCGTTGCCGACGGTGCCGAAGCGGGTGTGCCAGGTGTGGCGGGAGCGGGCGTGGCGCCAGGGGCGTCTGCGCCTGCTTCCGGGGCCGTGGTGGCTGGCGGTGCCGTCGTCGGTGCATCCGCGCCTGCAGGCGCAGGCACCGTCGGTGCCGTCGTTGTGCCGGCAGGTGTCTCGGTCGGCGCTGTCGTCGTCTCGCCAGCGCCTGTGGTTGCCCCGGCACCTGCGCCAGCACCCGCACCCGCACCCGCACCTGCACCTGCACCAGGGTGATCGTCGAAGCGATCCGATGGCGTGTCCAAA
>JAUNKF010000013.1:33604-92183 GCA_030532895.1 Lautropia sp.
CCTGCACCTGCACCTGCACCTGCGCCCGCGCCACCACCGGTCGTGCCACCCGTGCCCGTATCTGGCTGTGTCGTCGGATCGGTGGGGGGTTGCACCGGGGGCGCGATGGTCGGTGGCCCTGCGGGCGTCAGTGTGACGTTGGCGGCCACCTGGCCACTGGTGTTGCCTGCGCTATCGGCCGCCGTGGCCGTGATGGCGCTGGTGACCGGTGTCGTGCCGACGGGGGGCAATTCCGAAGGCGTGAAGGTGACACTCCATTGTCCATTGGTTGCGGTGGCGGTTTTGGGGCTACCGGATGCACCGGCCCAATTGACCGTGACCGTGGCACCGGCGTCGGCCGCGTTCGTGATGGTGCCACTGATCACGACACCAGCGTCGCGCTCGGCTACCGTGATGTCGGGGCCAGCTGGAATGTTCAGGGCGCCGAGCGCGGGGGCTTCGGTGTCGACCCTGACCTCGCGGGTGGCCGCCGGTGAGGGAGCGCTACCTGTGGTCGTGGCCGTTGCCGTGATGGTCTGCGCGCCTTGGCCTGGTACTTTACCCGGTGCCGTGAGGCTCCATTGTCCATTGGCGCCGACGGTGGTTGTCCCGATGCTTTCGCCGCCTTGCCAGGCAACGGTGATGGTGGCGCCGGCCGGCCCGGAGCCCGTGATGGTCAGTGCGCCGGCCTCGGCCGCGTTGATGATGTTGTCGGTTGCCACTGCTGCAATGCTGGGTGCGTTCGGCGTGGCCGGCTTGCCTTCCAGCGTGACGTTTTGTGCGGCGACGGGGCTGGTGTTGCCGGCGGCGTCAGTCACTTGCACCTCCAGGCCGAAAGGCTGCGTCTGGCCGTCCGGCACCTTCGGCAGCTGATCGGGGGCGTAGGAGACCGTCCATTGGCCTTGCGCGTTGGCCGTGGCTTCCTGGGTCTGCCCGCCGAAGGTCACTGTCACCTTGGCGTTGGCCTCGGCGCGGCCGGAAATCACGACCCCGTCTTCGGCTTCCTTCGCGCTGATCGTGGTGCCATCATCGATCGTGATGCCCGTGGCGCGGGGAGGCGCCAGCGTGTCGACCGTGATTTCACGGGTGGACGGTGTGGCAAGGCCCGGTGTCGTGACGCTCAGCGTTTGCGCGCCCTGCGGCGTGCCCGTGGGCAGCGGGGTTTCGATCGACCAGACGCCGGCGGCGTTGGCCGTGGCGGTGAACTTGTGGGTACCCCAGGTCAGCTCGATCGGGGCATTGGGCGCAGAGACGCCTTCGATCTTGATCGGTGCGGCGGCTTCCGCAGCATTGATGATGTCGTTGCCCGAGACCAGACCGATGATGGGCCGGGCACCGCCGGCATTGAGGATCAGGTTGGCCGTGGCCTCGGGGCCGCGGTTGCCGGCAGCGTCCAGCGCCGTGGCTGTCAGTGCATATTGGCCGTCGGCAATCGGGGTCAGCTCTTCGGCCGTCAGCGCGGCCGACCATTTGCCTTCGGCATTCACGGCCACCAGCTTGGTCAGCGTGCCCAGCTTGATTTCGACCGAACCATTGGGTTCGGCCTTGCCCGAGATGGTGACACCAGCGGCCTTTTCGGCAGCCGTGATGATGTTGTCCTCGGTGATCGGGTCGATCTCGGCCCGAGCTGGCGGCGTGTTGTCGAAGGTGAGCGTGACCAGCGCGAGGGGTGCGCCCTGCACGCCGTTCAGCACGCCCGACACTTCCAGACTGTTGCTGTCCGACAGCCCGGTGGCCGGCAATTTGCCGCTGGCGGCTGTGGCGTTTTGCAGGTTGACCGACCAGACACCATTGGCATCGGCGGTGGCCGTGTAGCTCACGTTTTCACGCTGGTCACCATCCGTATCGATACGCAGCGTGACGACCGTGCCGGGTGCCGCCGTACCGTGAATGGTGGGGAAACGGTTGTTGAACGTGCTGGCCGATTTGAGGGTGAGTGGTACAGCACCGGGGTCAGGCTGGCCGTCACCGCCGCCGCCGCCACTACCCAGCGCCAAGCCGAGCACGGCTGCACCGCCCAGACCATAGAGTACAGGGCGAATCGGGAAGTCACTTTCCGGCGCGGGGGCAGAAGGTGTCTGGAAATCTTGCGGATACAGCACGAAGGTGCCGTCCGACAGCGCGCCGATGGGCTGCGTGTTGACATCGGCCAGTGGCGTGGCAGCCTCCGGTGTGTCACCGCCGACGCTGACCTCACAGGGGTCGGCTGCGCTGCAGACCCGGTAGTAGTTTTCCAGCACCACGACAGCCGGTTCCGGTTCCCCTTCCAGCTCGATGCCTTCGATGATCAGGTTGTTCTCTTCCTTCAGCACGCGCAGCTTGCTCGGGTCGATGGGCTGCTCGTCGCTCAGCAACCGGAAGTTCCGGCCCGGTTGAACCCTGATCTTGTTGGTACCGGCCTTGAGTCGGATTGGCTCGACTCCGCCATCGGTCGTCCGATAGATGTCCAGTCTTGGCGCCATGATGTGATCTCTTCTCTTGCCTGATGCGTCAGGCGTGCTTGGTCCAGGAGTGGATGGGGGGATACAGCGAGCTTGTCAGCACAGGTTGCCACGACTAGGCGGCCTGGGACGCAAGCATGCCCATCCTCATTCCATACATTGTGACACGGCTCATGGGCCGCACCTGTTGGGATTGGTTACAGCAGAAGGCGGTTATTGTTGCGCTGCTTGACAGTGCTGGCCGCTTGGGGAAGGCGGCCAGCTGTCGCCCGGCAAACCGCGTCAATGCAACGGCCAGTCGGCTTGGGGGTGGTGCAGCAGATTGTCGAGCGCCTGTGGCAGGTTGGCGCTGGCTGGCTGCTCCGGTGAAGCCTCGGCTGCCGAGCTTGACTGGGCCTGTTGGATCCCGGTCTGCTGATGGGCCGAGAGGAGGGGCGCCGTCGGATTCGCTTCGCGGGTATCGAGCAGATCCGTATCGGTGAGTACCGCGCTGCTGTGATCTGCACCGTCTTGTGATTCAAGGCTACGGAAAAAGAAGAAACGGGGTCGAATCTCCACCGTATGCTGTGAGGCCACGGTGTTGCCGGCCGCATCGGTAGCCGACACGAGAATGGTATGCAGCTGTGAGTTGTTGACACGAGCGGCGGTGAAACTGGGGCTTGTCCAGTCCACTTCCTCGTCGGGCTTGCCGCCAATGGTGAATTGATGACTGATGACTTGACGGGTACCCCCCTGACTGTAGATGTAATCCACCACGATGCGGGAGCCACCTTCCGCTTCCCCGCTCACCGTAAATGTGCTGCCGCTGCGAACCACGTTGTCGTTGCCCACCTTCACGTCATCCAGTGTTGGCAGCTTGGTATCGATGGTGAGTGTGGCGGGGGCGCTGGCCGCCGAGGCGTTACCCGCCTTGTCGGTGGCTGTGGCCGACACGTTGTAGGTGCCATCAGCCGCTGGCAGTTGGGCTGCGCTGAACACGGTCTGCCACTTGCCGGCGGCATCGGTGGTGGCGGTCTGTGACAGAGACCCCAGCGAAACACGTACTGTGCTGCCTGCTTCGGCCGTGCCGTTCACGGCTGCGCCACCCGGACGTTCGACCGCATTCAGGAAGTTGTCCGGGCCAGCCGTGCCTTGAATCAGCGGGGCCGGCGGTGGCGTTTTGTCAATCGTGATGGCACGTGTCACCGGCGCGGTGGCGTTGCCGGCATGGTCGCTGGCCGTCAGCGTGATGGTGGAGGTGCCATTGGCCGGGATGCTGGCCACCGGCACATTGACCGACCAGGCCCCATCGGCACCTACCGTCGTTTCATAGGTGTCTTTCCCCCAGCCGAGCTTGATGAGGCTTCCGGCCTCGCCACGGCCCGAGAGATTGATCGGCTGCGAGGCTTCAGCGGCATTGATCAGGTTATCGGTTGCCACGGGCGAGAGCGTGGGCGCAGCTGGCGGTGTGTCGTCTGCCGTCAGCTTGAACGCAGGCAGGCTGCTGGTGCCGGTCGAGGTGGTCTGGCTCACGGTGACGGAATCGGTCGCATCGAAACCCCCGGTGGGGCGCGTGCCCGTGGTGGGGGCCAGCGTACCCAGATTGGCGCTCCAGCGGCCGTCGGCGCCCACCGTGCTGCGGTAGCTCACGTCAGCCTTGTTGTCCCCGTTGGTGTCGATCTCGATCAGGATCTGTGCACCAGGCGAGCCGGTGCCGGCGAGTGTCGGGGCGGCCGTCTTGCTGACGGACGATTGGGTGACTTTCAGGTTCGGGTCGATGGGCGTCGGCGCCGGGGGCTGGGAGCTGGTGGCCCCATCGCCAGGCGCGGGGGAGGGGCTGACGGCTGTTTCACCACCGCCACCACCGCCGCCGGCAGCGGCAGCCACCAGGCCGATCACGGCGGCGCCGCCCACACCGTACATCAGCGGCTTGTTGGCCATGATGCCGCCCTCGCTGCTTGTCGGCGCAGTAGCCACCGGCTGCGCGGCGTAGCCCGGATCGTGCAGCACGAAGGAGCCGTCTGACAGCGCGCCGATGGGGGCGGTGCCTGGTGTGATGTTGACCGTGCCTTCGGCGCCATCAGACAGATACAGGTGGCAGGGCGCGCTGACGCTGCATGAGCTGTAGAAGCTCAGCAGTTCCACTTCGGTATGGGGGGTGCCGTTGGTGCCGGGCACGTCGATCAGCACGCTGTTGTCCTGGCGCTTGACGATGGCGTTGGCGGGTTGCTCGTCATTGGCTTCATCGATCAGCCGGAAGACATCGCCGGGGCGAACATTCAGACGGATGGTGCCGCCCTTGAGCGGCGTGCGGGTCACGCGTGACGAGGGGCCGTGACCGGAGATGGTTTCAATGACGAGCGCCATGATGACAATCCGAAAAGCGGGGGAGATGCTGTTCGTCGGGTAAAACGGCCATTTTATCTGGCCGTTGTGGCAAAACAGCGGAAACGGGATGGTACTCAGTGCCTTGGGTGTGACATGGCATTTTTTCACGCTGAAACGATCTCAGCCATGGGGATGTATCAGCCACCGTTTCGTTGCGGCGCATCGTCGTGTGTGTATCTTGGGGTGTGTTCCTCGGCTGTGCGTGAGGCGTGATGGTGGTTTTTTGCATGAAAAACCCGTTGATGCCAGTGGCAGCAACGGGTTCTGGATAAGCCCGCACGGGGCATCAGGCACAGCAGGATGCCGGCTGATACCGGCTCAGACGTAGTCGGCCAGCGCCGCTTTCATCTTCTTCATCGCCTGGGCTTCGATCTGGCGGATGCGCTCGGCCGAGACGCCATATTCGTCGGCCAGATCCTGCAATGTGCGGGTGCCGCCTTCATCATCGTCACGCAGCCAGCGCGACTGGATGATGTTGCGGCTGCGCTCATCAAGTTTCGCCAGTGCTTGCGTCAGTCCCTCGGCATGCAGCCAGTCACGCTGGCGACTTTCGATGATCTCGCTTGGTTCGCTGCCGGGCGCGGCCAGGTAAGCCGCCGGGCCGAAGCTTGGGGACTGCTCGTCGTCGCCTTGAGGCTCCAGCGCCAGATCCTGGCCGCCCATGCGGGTTTCCATCTCCGTCACATCCTTCTCACGGACGTTCAGCTGTTCGGCGATGTCGGTGACGGCCTCGGGCGTGAGCGTGTCCAGCCCTTTCTTCATCGAGCGCAGGTTGAAGAACAGCTTGCGCTGGGCCTTGGTGGTGGCCACCTTGACCAGACGCCAGTTCTTCAGGATGTACTCGTGGATTTCAGCCTTGATCCAGTGCAGGGCAAAGGACACCAGTCGCACCGAGCGGGCGGGGTCGAAGCGCTTGACGGCTTTCATCAGGCCGATGTTGCCTTCCTGGATGAGGTCGGCATGTGGCAGGCCATAGCCCAAGTATTGCCGGGCCACCGAGACGACAAGTCTCAGGTGAGACGTGACCAGCGAGCGGGCGGCATCCACATCCTGATGTTCCTGAAAACGGCGCGCCAGACTCGACTCCTCCTCGGCCGTCAGCATCGGCAGACGATTGACCGCAGAGATGTAGGCGTCGAGATTGCCCAGCGATGGCACCGCAGGCACCACAGCGTGGGAGGGCCGTTCAACAAGGGCAACAGCGTGAGTCGTCATCAATCAACAGTTCCAAATAAATGACCAGCGAGTTAGATACTAGCACTTATCCGATAAGAATACTAGTCTTTTGATCCAAAAAAGCAACGAGAAGTTGACAGGTTGCTTGAATGGCGTTAGCCGTGGGTTGGTGGTGGGTT
The DNA here is from genome assembly GCA_030532895.1 of Lautropia sp. Lineage (GTDB taxonomy): Bacteria > Pseudomonadota > Gammaproteobacteria > Burkholderiales > Burkholderiaceae_E > Lautropia. Next base: position 39,747 of record JAUNKF010000013.1, read on the forward strand.
GAGGCAGCAAGCATGGACTCGGGACAGAAAATGCCAGATGTGCCTGACGCTGAGCGACGGGGCGTCGGGGGCTCTGCTGTCACCAGTGATGTACTGGGCTGCGAGGCGCCGGCACGGACGCCGCCAGCAGGTGAGCACCGGGCAGCTGTGCCGGCGTTCAATGTAGCACCAATCAGCGGGTTTGGATCATCCAAAGCCCCTACAAATCTTCGCAGTGCTGTCATCGGGGCTTTTGGGTACCGTGTCTTCTGCACATGAAAACGCCGGCTTGAGGCCGGCGTGTGAGAACTGGGCGAGTGGCGCAAGAGCTGGTGCGCCGGCCCTGGCGCTTGCCATCAATAGGCGTTTGGATCGCGGAAAGAGACCCAGATCGTTTTCAGGATGATCTTCAGATCGAGTCGCAGCGACCAGTGGCGCAAATACTCCAGATCGTAGCGGATGCGAAGCTCCATCTTCTCGATGGTGTCCGTCTCGCCACGGGCACCATTGACTTGGGCAAGCCCCGTGATGCCGGGCTTGACCTTGTGGCGGATCATGTAGCCCTTGATCAGCTTGCGATAGGTTTCGTTGTGCGCCACCGCATGGGGGCGGGGGCCGACCACGCTCATGCGGCCCTGCAGCACATTGAAGAACTGCGGCAGCTCGTCGAGCGAGGTCTTGCGCAGAAAGCGTCCGATCGGGGTGATGCGGTCGTCGTTCTTCGTGGCCTGTCGCACCTCTGGCCCGTTTTCCTGTACCCGCATCGAGCGGAACTTGTAGACGTTGATCTCCGAGCCATCGAGGCCGTAGCGGCGCTGCTTGAAAATGATCGGCCCTTTGGAGGTCAGCTTGATGGCGATGGCGATCGTCAGGGTGATCGGCAGCGTCACGATCAGGGCGATCGTGGCAATGACGATGTCCGAGAGGCGCTTCAGCACGCCGGTCGTGCCATAGAACGGGGTTTCGCAGACGGCAACCACCGGCAGGCCACCCACGGAATCCACCCGAGCCTGGATCAGGTCGAACATGAAGATGTCCGGCACGAAGTAGATGGAAGCCGTCGTGTCACGCAGGTCTTCGAGCATCTTCAGGATGCGGGGTTGCGAGGCCATCGGCAGCGCGATGAAGATCTGGTCGATCTTGTTGGCACGCACGAACTGGGCCACCGCATTGAAACCACCGGCAACCGGCGCCTCGGGCACCTCGCCCAGGCGATCGGGCGTGCGGTCGTCGAAGAAGGCCATGATCCGGGTTTGCGACAGCGGGTCTTCCTGGATGGAGCGGGCCAGTGTGCGCCCGAGGCTGTTGGCGGCCACGACGATGGCCGTCTGCTCAGGGCGCATCGAGACGACCTTGCGCAGCAGCACGGGCGATACCCAGTGGCCGAAAGCCTGCACGAGCGGGGTGGCGATGATCCAGGCGGCCAGCACGTTCTGGTCGAACTGGCGAAGGGCGTCGATCATCAGGCCGAAGAGCAGCAGAAGGCCGACGACCAGCCCCCAGCTGCCCAGCAAATGACGCAGGTAGCCTGGCTGGTAGACGCGGAAAGGCACGCTACCAGGGTAATTGAGGGAGAAGGTCAATACGGCGAGTACCATCTCCTGCGCTCGAAGGGGTTCGCCTGCGAGGGTGGTGGCTGCCAGCAGGCAGATGACCGCCAGCGCCGGGTCGATCACTGACTTGATCAGTGAGATGACGCTGCGGTTCCCAGTCCGGATCGGGACGATGGAGGAAGCGAGAGATGGGCTGTTCATACCGCGTACCGAGGCGCGCACCATGAAGCACGCCCTTCAAAAGCTGCTGACGTATCGTGTTTATACAACAGAGGCCAACCAGATGTAGCCGAGAGATGTTATCCGGTTTGCCAGGTTTGTGTCTGTGTACCGATGATTGGTTGAGGGGACTTGGCAGGTGTCGCTCAATGCTTTAGTGTGGCGCATAAGACAGTGAGGGGTGGCTGTACTAGTTCCTCATTCGGGCTTTTTACGACAGGATCGTCATGAAAGAAATCAAACATCATCCAAACCAGGGCGCATCCTTGCCACGTCTGCGTACGCTGGCAGGTGCCGTTGCCGCTGTGGTCTGTGGGTTGGCCGTGGGCCCTTTGCAAGCGCAGGGCATCGCTGCCCCCGAACTGGACTGGCAGCCTAATCCTGATGCCGATGTCATTCTCCTCAAAGGCAATCTGAATGTGACACACGACAGCAATTTGTTGCGTGTGGACAACAATTACCGCCCGGCGAACTATGCCAGCCGCAAGGCAGGTGATCTGTACCTGAATGGCGGGATGGGCATCGAGTTCGACCGGCTGATCAGCCAGCAGCGTCTGCGTGCGTTGGCCGAGGTCGAAGGCTTCAAATATCAGGAATACGATGATTTCGATCACGTGGCCTATCGGGCCGGCGCAACGCTCGACTGGGTGGTAGGTCGCCCGCTCTTCGGCAGCGCCGGTGTGAACCTGAGCCGCCAACAGCCCACCATTCAGGATCGTGCGCTCAATCAGACGACGAACCCCAATGGCGACCGTAACGACATCGATACACAGTTGCTGTTCTTCAATGCGGGCTTTCGCATGACGCCCAGCTGGTCGGCCATTGCCGGTGTCGATCTTGAGCGCACACGCAACACCCTGGAGGTGTACAAGGACACGGACTATGACCGCAAGGGGGCCGAGGCTGGGGTTCGCTACTCGCCTGGCACCGGGGTAGAGGTTGATGTCGTCTACCGGCGCATCAACGGTGATTTCAAGTCTGCCCAGCGCTATGATGACAATGGCGTCGCACTGCTGTGCGCGGCTGACACCTGCCGCGAAAACGACTACAAGGAAAACATCTTGTTGAGCCGCATCCAGTATCGTCCCAGCGACGATAGCCGGTTGGCGGGTCATGTCGGTTACACGAAGCGCGAGCAGGATTCGGGGCGGGCCGATTTTGGTGGCCTGACGATGGGCTTCGATGTGGAGTGGGCTTACAGTGGCAACGTGCAGATGCGCGTGGCGCTGGCGCGCTCGATCGACCCGGACAACGAGGCGCTCACCGCGTCCTATGTCGATACCTACTCGATCAACCTGCAGCCGGTGATCCAGGCCACGGGCAAGATTGCGGTGTCGCCCTATTTCCGTCACTACAACCGGCGCTTCAAGGAGGAGGATCTGTCTGACGGTCATGCACCGCGCAAGGACAAGCTGACTTACTTTGGTGTCGAGACCGAGTATGAATTCCGTCGCAACATGACGTTCATGCTGAACCTCGGTCACGAGAAGCGTGATTCCAACCACGGTACGATCAGCTACACCTCGAACGTGATCGGTGCGGGTCTGAAGGTTCAGTTCTGATCCGTCGACCCTGCTGAAAAACCCCGCCTTCTGGCGGGGTTTTCGCTGGACGCGGGGTAGGCCGGCATCGCGACCGACGCGCCGGCTGCCGCTTAATCCATCCGGATCGCGATAACATTCACATGCTGGGGATGTTTCCCGGTCTAGAATTGGTCACTTCGGCTGTGATGGCCATCAGGTATGTCTCATCAGGTGCAGTCAGGCCAAAGTCGCTGTGCCGGGCGTATCGATACCCTTTCCTTTCCATAGGACGGCATTCATGATTTTTTCCCGTTTCAAGAAGTTCTTGCTGGCGCTGCTCGCTTTGGCGACCATCAGCCTGGCGCCGCAGGTATCCGCGCAGACCGCACGCAGCGACTATCTGCTTGGCCCTGGTGACGTGCTTCGCATTCAGGTCTTTCAGTCACAGGATCTGACGGTCGAGGCCCGCATCTCCGAGAGTGGTGTCATCTCCTACCCGCTGCTGGGCGTGGTCAAGCTGGCCGGTCTGTCGCCGCAGCAGGCTGAAAACCTGATCGCCACCCGCCTGCGTGAAGGTCGCTTCCTGCAGAACCCTCAGGTCACGCTGAACGTGCTGCAGTTCCGCAGCCAGCAGGTGTCGGTGCTGGGCAACGTGGCCACGCCGGGCCGTTATCCGCTCGAAACGACCGGCATGCGCCTGTCGGAGATCCTGTCGGTGGCCGGTGGCGTGAATGAAACCGGTGCCAACACCGTCATCCTGATGACGACTCGCAATGGCCGCCCGCAGCGTCTGGAAATCGACCTGGTCGAGATGTTCACCACGGGTGATCTGAGCAAGGACGTGGTGCTGCAGGCCGGTGACACGATCTTCGTCAACAAGGCCCCCAACTACTATGTCTATGGTCAGGTTCAGCGTCCGGGTCAGTACGCCCTCGACCGTGGCATGACGGTGGCACAGGCTATCGCCAAGGGAGGCGGCCTCACCTTGCGTGGTACCGACCGTGGCATCCGCCTGCATCGCCGGGTGGGTGATCGCAACATCCAGGTGCTGGAGCCGAAGCTCGATGATCCGGTTCGTCCTGACGATCTGCTCTTCGTGCGTGAAAGCATTTTCTAAGCCACGCAGGTGGCAGTGCTGAAAGCACGGCGAGTTCCCCGTTGAGAACTCGCTGGTCGAAGCAAAACGGCGCCTTGGGCGCCGTTTTGCGTTGGGGGGCATGGCTGGTGACTGATGTGTCCGGCTCATGCGCTGCCCTTCATGGCGCTCGACAGTGCCCCTGCCTTGTGATGTCAAGACTGCCAAGCCTGCCTTGTCTCAGGTCACTTGTCGGCTTTCTGCATGGATTCGAAGGTCTTCGTCGAATTGTCAGGAAATCCGACACAGCCTTCATCGCCCAGCGCGGTTATGCTTGCTCCGTGTCAGCGCAGGTCGCCGCCTTGACCCGAGCGATTGCCCCCGACGACGCATGTCTGCCATTCGGCATGCTGAAGACGAGGTTGAGGGACGATCGTTCGAGCGTGGCGGGCTGTCTGCCCTGGCAGGTGTGTCCACGCACCCGATTCGGCTTTTCAGGCTGGTGGCGGGGCTCGGTGTTATAAACCCGTCATCAGACTGTGTGGTACGTTGATCCTTTCCGCGTGCTGTTTCCGGGTGACTCGGTTATTCTGGACACTGTGCTGTTCTGCCTGCTGAATCATGCTGTATGGCTCGGGGGCTTGGTTGCCGGTTGTCTCGTGGCCGCTGTCCTTCGGGTGTTCCCAGGGGGCTGGGGCGTTGCCTCACAGCCTGCGCCAACCGTTTTTCTTCGTTTGTTCCGCTATCACCGTCATGTCCGGATCCAATCCCTCCTCCGTTACCGGTACTTCCGACCTCGTTGCGCTGGCCGCCACCCATGCCAAGTGCCGTTTCTGTGGCACCCAGCTGCGTCATACCGTTGCCAATCTGGGCATGTCGCCAATGGCCAATGCCATCCGCAAGCCTGAAGATCTCAACAAGATGGAGCCGTTCTTCCCGCTGCATGCCTATGTTTGCGGCAACTGCTTCCTCGTTCAGCTCGAAGAGTTCCAGAGTGGTGAGGCCATCTTTTCCGATTACGCCTACTTCTCCTCCTACGTGCAGGCGATGCTCGATCATGGCAAGCGCTATGCCGACGAGATGACCGAGCGTTTCAAACTGGGGGCGGATAGCAAGGTGGTCGAAGTGGCCGCCAACGATGGCTACCTGCTGCGCTGGTTCCTGCCGAAGGGGGTGCCGGTGCTGGGTGTTGAGCCGGCGGCCAATGTGGCCGAGGCTGCGCGTGCGCTGGGCATTCCGACCGAAGTGATGTTCTTTGGCCGTGAATCGGCCCAAAAGCTGCGGGACATGGGCCATGCGGCCGACCTGATGGCGGCCAACAATGTGGTCGCTCACGTGCCCGACCTGAATGATTTCGTGGCTGGTTTCTCGATTCTGCTCAAGCCCGAAGGTGTGGCCACCTTCGAGTTTCACCATGTGCTGAACCTGCTGCAGAAGAACCAGTTCGACAACATCTACCACGAGCACTTCTGCTACCACGGTTTTCTGACCTTCACGAAGATCCTGGCTCATCATGGACTGTCGGTCTTCGATGTGGAGGAGATCCCGAACCATGGCGGCTCGTTGCGCGTCTACTGCCAGCCCTCTGCCACCGGCAAGCAGCCGGTCTCGCCCCGTGTGGCCGAGATGGCGGCGCGCGAGCGGGCGGCCGGCCTCGACACGTTGGCCCCGTATCTGGCATTGGAAGAGCGTATTCGTGCCAGCAAGCGCAGCTTGTTGCGCTTCGTGCTGCAGGCGCATGAGGAAGGCAAGCGCATCGCGGCCTATGGCGCGCCGGCCAAGGCTGCCACGCTGCTCAACTACGCGGGTGTGCGTGCTGATTACATCGATTACACGGTGGATCGCAACCCGCACAAGCAGAACCACTTCCTGCCGGGCACCCAGATTCCGATCTATGGCCCGGAGCGGATCGCCGAGACCAAGCCTGATTACCTCGTGATCCTGGCCTGGAACCTGAAGGATGAGGTCATGAAGCAGATGGCGTCCATTCGGGAATGGGGGGGCAAGTTCGTGATCCTGGTGCCCGAGGTTCAGATCTTTGACTGAGTGTCATCCTCGTGGGGCAGTCCTTGCGGGCACTCAGCACGGTTCGTCGCGCTTGCATATCGGGGTACTGCCAGTCCTTGGAAGCCATTGAGGATTCTGCGGGCTTGCCGGTTTCGGTATGTGAGGGAGGCGAAGCGCTGCTCGCCCAGAAGGGCTTTGGCGGGGACGAACACGTGCCAAGCGATTGAGCATGTCGAGCGCCGGGGAAGCCCCCGGCGCTTTTCTGGTTTTAGGGAGTGGAGTGATGACAGGCAGTGATGAGCAGCAGGCCGTGCTGAATGCGGCAGGGTTGGCGGCATGTTCCGAAGGGCAGGGTGAGGCCATGCATGCTTTTGCCAGCCGCCTTTATCCGATGTTGCGCAGCATTACCGGTCAGGGTGTGCGTGACACGCTTGCCCGGATTGGCGAGCACATCCCCATCATGGTCACCGAGGTGCCGACGGGCACGCAGGCTTTCGACTGGCCGGTGCCACGTGAGTGGGTCGTGCGTGAAGCCTGGATCAAGGGGCCGGATGGGCAGACAGTGGTCGATATCGCCGATCACAACCTGCATCTGGTCAATTACAGTGCGCCGTTTCGAGGCACGCTGAGCCTGGCCGAGTTGCGCCCGCATCTGTTCTCGCTGCCTGACCGCCCGGAGTGGATTCCGTACCGTACCCAATACTTCAAGGAGGACTGGGGTTTTTGCCTCACGGATCGGCAGTTGCAGTCCTTGCCTGAAGGCAACTACGAGGTCTGTGTCGATACCGAGTTGAAAGATGGCGCGCTCACGTTCGGTGAGTGCGTGCTGCCGGGGGCATCGAGCGATGAGGTGCTGATCTCCACGCACGTTTGTCATCCCTCGCTGGCCAATGACAACCTGTCGGGCATTGCCGTGGCCACCTGGTTGGCCAAGACGTTGATGCGCCTTCCATCACGGCGTTACACCTATCGTTTCGTGTTTGCACCGTCCACCATTGGGGTCATCACCTGGTTGTCTCAGCGCCAGGATGTGACCAAGCGGGTCAAGCACGGTATCGTGATTTCAGGCGTGGGTGATGGTGGTCAATATCACTACAAGCGCAGCCGGCGTGGCGATGCCGACATCGATCGGATCATGGCGCGAGTGTTGGCCGAGAGTGGCGAGGCGCACGCGCTGCTGCCATTCATCCCTTATGGCTATGATGAGCGCCAGTATTGCTCGCCTGGCTTCAATCTGCCGATGGGCTGCTTTTCCCGCTCGACCTATGGCAGTTACCCGCAATACCACACCTCGGCGGACAACCTGGACTTCATTCGGCCGGAACATCTGGCTCGTTCGCTCAATCTGTTGCTGAAAAGCATCAGTGTTGTGGAGCGAAATACAACATATCGGAATTTATCCCCCTTTGGTGAACCTCAGCTGGGGCGCAGGGGGCTGTATTCGCTGATTGGCGGCCATAATGAAAGTCAGAAGTTGCAGCTTGCTTTGCTGTGGGTCTTGAACCAGTCCGATGGCGCCAACAGTCTGCTCGACATTGCGGAAACCGCCGGTCAGCCCTTCGATCTGATTCATCAGGCAGCAGAGGCACTATTGCACCAGCAGTTACTGGATGTTGTTGTAAGATGACATCATATTGTGCAGCTTCGTCGATTAATTTCTCATGGCTGCAACAATAACGCAGTCTTCTTGCAACATAGATTGGTGATTCACGATGAAAGCCTCCCTCAGCCCGGCATCGTCCGTGATGGTCGAGCGCACCAACTTCGATCAGTCAAACGCTCTGCGGCACGTGGTGCACAACATCATCCCTGGCGGTGCTCATACTTATGCCAAAGGTGATGACCAGTTCCCGGAGCGTTCCCCCGGTTTCATCGTGCGGGGCAAGGGCTGCCATGTCTGGGATGTGGATGGCAACGAGTTCATCGAGTATGGCATGGGCTTGCGTGCGGTCACCTTGGGTCATGCCTACGCGCCGGTGATCGAAGCGGCCTATCGTCAGATGCTGCTGGGCAACAACTTCAACCGTCCCGCCCCTATCGAGCTGGAATGTGCCCAGATGCTGCAATCGATGGTGCCCAGTGCGGAGATGGTGAAGTTCGCCAAGGATGGTTCCACCATCCTGACGGCAGCGTTGAAGCTGGCTCGCGCCCATACGGGGCGGGATCTGGTGGCGATCTGTAGTGACAGCCCGTTTTTCTCGTACAACGACTGGTTCATCGGTACGACGGCGATGGATGGCGGCGTGTCTCAAGTCGAGAAGTCGCTGACGGTCAAGTTCAATTACAACGACCTGGCAAGCCTGGCGGCGTTGTTCGAGCAGTATCCGGAGCGCATTGCAATGGTGGTGCTGGAGCCCGCCCGTGGCCAGGAGCCGGCAGAGGGCTTTTTGCAGAAGGTCATCGATCTGTCCCATCAGCATGGGGCGCTCGTCACGCTGGATGAGACGATCAGCGGTTTCCGATTCCATCGGGGCGGTGCCCAGTCGCTGTACGGCGTCTCGCCCGACATGTCCTGCTTCGGTAAGGCGCTGGCCAACGGGTTTTCGCTGTCGGCGCTGACCGGCCGTCGCGAGATCATGGAGCTGGGGGGCTTGCGGCACGACAAGGAGCGGGTGTTCCTGCTGTCGACCACGCACGGGGCGGAAACGCCCTGCATGGCGGCCGCCATCGAGACGATGCGCATCTATCGGGATGAGCCGGTGATCGAGCACCTGTATCGGGTGGGTGAGCGACTGCGCACAGGTATTCAGCAGGTGACGCAGGATCTGGGGGTCTCCGAGTATCTGTCGGTGTCGGGCCGTCCCTGCAATCTCCTCTATGCCACGCTCGACCATGAGCGTCGTCCCTCGCAGCCCTTCCGGACGCTCTTCATGCAGGAGCTGATTCGTTGGGGGGTGCTGGCACCGAACTTCATCGTCAGCTACTCGCATGACGATGCCGACATCGACTACACGGTTGAGGCTTTCCGTCGTGCAGCGGTCGTCTACAAGCAGGCGCTCGATGCTCGCTCGACCGATGGCTTGTTGATCGGTGAGCCCACGAAGGTGGTGTATCGCCGCTATAACTGATCTGCGGGCAAGCGTCGGGGAATGGAGGGCCGGGAGGAGCTACCTGGCCTGCGCCTGAGGATCCCTGCGCTGCAGGGATTCGCGTCCGCGACAGTTGTCTTCTCGGCCTGCAGGCATGCCCCAGACAAAGCCGCCCTGGCTGAACCATTCAACCCCTGGCTCGTCCATGCGTGGCGCGCGTGAGTCGGGAAGGTGGATGGTTCAACCAGGGCGGCTTTTTTCGTCGCCCGCAGCCTTTAAGGACGGTGCGTTGGTGCCGGGATCGGTGAGTTGTCCAGGTAGACCTTCTGCAGATCGGCTGGCAGATGTTCAAGCGTGCTGCCCTGCAGGTAGTCGTTGATGGGCGATCCCGTGCAACGGCAGTCGACGTTGGGGGCGCCACGCTGGGCGATCAGGTCGGCCTTGTTGACGACGCGAAAGTCGATGGAGAAGCGTGTCTTGCCCGTCTGGTTCGGCACGGAGGAATGCAGGTGTGAGGCAGCGAACAGCAGCATGCCACCGGGTGGCGTCACGACGACGATGTCCGGATCGAGCTTGATCTCTTCCTGCAGCTTGGGCTGAGGGCGGGTGTCCTTGCCGATGTGCGAGGCCGCATTGAAACGCTGGTTGGCGTTCCAGTCCTGGTAGTTGTAGGTTTCCGAGTTGTTCGGGACGCTGCGATTGAAGTACTCGGGGTGAAAGGCCATCGCATTGCCCGCTTCGATGTCGAAGATGGGAATCCACCAGTTGATCTGGCACATGGGGGCCGAATACCAGGTGTCCCGATGCGCGTGGAAGGCGTAGGCGATGCCGGTCGTCAGGTAGTTGTCGCTGGTCGAGCTTCGCATCCGGGGGACATCGAAGTAGGTTTCATCCAGATCACAGCCGATGTGCGCCAGCATTTTGGGGATGATCTTCTTGCACTCGGGGTGGTGGATGAAGGCCGGTTTCAGCTTCGAGAGAATGGCTGCAAACTCTTCGACCGGGTAGTGGTCTTGTGCCGTGACGGGATCCAGGCCGGGAAAAGCATCGCGGATCAGCTGTCTGGCCAGTTCGATCAAGGCTGTGGAGTGTTCGTTGGCGGAGTAAACGAACAGATCCCCCTCGTAAAGCAGCTTCCGGCGGCTTTCGTCGTCAATTTTCCGATCAAAATAGATGGCGGTCATAAGTGTGCAGAATTGTAAAAAGAGAGGATCGTGCAACAGGATACTCCCCAATCCTTCATTCTATGCTTGACAGACGCAAACGTCTTGATGCCCCCGTTGTAAATGAGGCCAATGCTGCTCGTTCCGGCAGGTGAAAATTGCTCGCTAAGTCGTTGTTCCTGTTGGGGTGTATGCCCGATTGGCGTCAGCGTCCGGGTGGTGGGTCGATTTCTTTGAAGCCATCAGTTAACCCTGCTTCACGCTTTGGCATGAGCAGGCCGGGGCGGGCGCGGCGGGGCATCGCGCCAAACAGAAAACCCCGCGATGGTGCGGGGTTCTTCCGGGGTTCTTCAAAACCGTGGGGCCGCCCGGTGGAAAAACCGGGCTGCACGGCTGAGAGGCGGCGTTAGGAGTCGCCGTGCCGTGTTTACCAGCGCTTCCAGGGCGCCTTGCCCGAGGCCCACAGCTCTTCGAGCACGTGCTTGTCGCGCAGTGTGTCCATCGGTTGCCAGAAGCCGTCATGCCGCCAGGCGTGCAGCTGGCCGTCCGCCGACAGGGTGCGCATCGGTTCCTGCTCGAAAATCGTGTCATCGCCCTCGATGCGATCCAGCACGCTACGGTTCAGCACGAAGAAGCCGCCATTGATCCAGGCACCGTCGCCTTGGGGCTTTTCCATGAAGGATTCGATGCGGGTCTGATCCGAGGGCAGGGTGAAGGCGCCGAAACGCCCTGGTGGCTGCACGGCGGTGACGGTGGCCTCGGCACCATGTGACTTGTGGAAGGCGATGGAGGCGGTGATGTCGACATCGCTGACCCCATCCCCATAGGTGCAAAGGAAGGTGTCGCCTTTGATATAACGTGAGGCACGCTTGATGCGGCCGCCCGTCATCGTGTCCTGGCCGGTTTCGACGAGGGTCACCTGCCAGGGTTCGGATTCGTTGCGGTGGATTGCCATCGAGTTCGAGCGGAGGTCGAAGCTGACATCGGCCTTGGCAATGGCGTATTCATGGAAGAAGCGCTTGATCACGTGGCTCTTGTAGCCGCAGCAGATCACGAAGTCGTTGATGCCATGAGAGGCATAGATCTTCATGATGTGCCAGAGAATGGGCTGACCGCCGATTTCCACCATCGGCTTCGGGCGAACAGAGCTTTCTTCGCTGATCCGGGTGCCAAAGCCTCCGGCAAGAATGACCGCTTGCATGGTATTTGTATCCTCATCGATCGATCGCAGCTCTGATGTTCCCGCCCTCTTCGCCGGCCGTCAAATGATGGCGACGCACGGTCAGGAAGGACTGGTAACAGGCAAGCCGGCAGGTGCTAGATCAGATGGGTTGGTTACAGTGTGGATGAATGTGGAAGAAGAGGAGCTTTTATGGGCCGTTTCGGGTTTTTATGGCTGATTACCGGTCTATTGAGTGCTTGTGCGCATGGGCCAGCCCATCGGCAGACCGAAACCTCAGCCCCTGTCGCCAATACTGTTTCAGTTACATCTGAGCTGATTTTTGATACGAAAAGCGGGGAAAGCCTGTCAGAGGATGCCTTGAAGCGTCGTTTTATTGAAACACCCTGGCTGCTCTGGGGCGAGCAACATGATCAAGCTCGACACCATGTTCTGCGGGCCAGGTGGCTCAGGCATTGGGCTGAGGCGTTGCCTGTGGCGCAACCGTCGGCGGGGTTGGCAAGGCACAGGGCTGCGTCGGCAGACCCGATAGCGCTGGGGCGAAGGATGCAGGCGGCCATCGTGTTCGAACATCTGGATCGGGAGCATGGGGCTGCGTTGCGGCAGGTGCAGGCCCGTCAGCCTCGGGGGCCGCTTGTGGACTGGCTGGCGGCAGCCCGATTCGATGCCAAGCGATGGGGGGAGGCGGTGTATCAGCCGCTTTTCGAGGCGGCCCGGCATAGCGGGGTGTACTGGGTGGCTGGCAACCTGTCCCGAGAGGCCGCCAGGCGGTGGATGATCATGCCGGGCACCCCAGGCACGAAAAGCACGACAGGAACCGCAGCGGCCGGAGGAACCGCGGGAACCGAGGCGTGGCTGAAGCCCAGGCTGGCAGCGCATTCGGCACAGCCCGCCGATGCCGACTGGTTGGCCACGCTGCGAGCGGCGGACTGGAATCAACAAGCTGAGGCGCACCTGTTGGCGGCCGTTCGGGTGGGGCATTGTGATGCGCTGCCCGAATCGATGCTGGTGCCGATGGCGGCTGCTCAGCGTTTGAGGGATGCGGCGCTGGCCGCTGGTCTCAAGCAGGCAGCCGGCTCTGCAGGGCCGATGCAGCCAGCCAGCCTGGCCAGGAGGCTGGCGAATGATCGGGCCGGTCTTGCCGCGCAGCATCAGGGCGACGACGACGCTTTGCCGCCTCGCTTGCTGTTGGCCGGTAATGGCCATGTGGACAAACGGTTCGGCGTGCCTCGCTATCTGGGGGTTGCCGAGGCACAGGTGTTGGTCATGGGCATGGAAACGGTCTCGGCACAGGCATTTACACCGATGGTGACACCGTCGCTGTCCAGCAGCCAGCAGCAGCACCGGTCGCCGAGGCTGTCCGATTGGGTTGGCCCGGCGCGTGCCAGCCGGATGGCGGCGGCTTATGACGTGGTGGTCTTGACACCGGTGTCACCCGAGGCGGTGCCGGATCACTGTGCCGTGTTCCGTGACGGGAAGAGCCAGGCTGGAAAGAGCCCGGCTGCCATGCGACAGGCGGGGAGCCAGCCGCCCAGGTGAGCGTGGCGGGCAGGATGCGTGCCCGCCGCTGGCTGGTGGATGATCGGGCCGGTGCTGTTGTCGATCAGTGCAGCAAGGCCGAGGCAAATTCCTCGGCACTGAAAGCTTGGAGGTCTTCGACCCCCTCGCCCACACCGATGAAGTAAACCGGTAGCGGCTTGTCACGGCGGGTGTGGGCCAGGGCGGCGATGGCGCCGCCCTTGGCGGTGCCATCGAGCTTGGTGACGATCAGGCCCGTCAATTGAACCGCTTCATCGAAAGCTTGTACCTGGGCCAGCATGTTCTGGCCGGTGTTGCCGTCGAGAACCAGCAGCACCTCGTGCGGGGCGCCTTCCATCGCCTTGCCGATCACCCGGCGCACCTTCTTAAGCTCGTCCATCAGATGCTTCTGAGTCGGCAGCCGGCCGGCGGTATCGACCATCACCACATCCACCTTCCGGGCCTGACCGGCCTTCACCGAGTCGAAAGCAACGGCGGCTGGGTCTCCCCCTTCGCTGGCGATCACCTGTACCTGGTTACGTTCACCCCAGCGGGCGAGCTGCTCGCGCGCGGCGGCCCGGAAGGTGTCGCCTGCGGCCAGCAAGACGGATTGTTCGATCTGGTGCAGATGGCGGGCAAGTTTGCCGATGGAGGTCGTCTTGCCGGCACCGTTGACGCCGGTGATCATCATCACGAGTGGTTCGGCGCGGTCGATCTGAATGGGTTGTTCCAGCGGAGTCAGCAGCTCGGTCAGGATGCTGGTGAGGGCTGATTTCAGTGTGGCGGCATCGTTGATGCGCTCACGCTTGGCGCGGGTACGCAGCTCGCTCAGCAGCCACTCGGTCGTGCCATAGCCGGTGTCACTGGCGAGCAGTGCGGTTTCCAGCTCTTCATAGAGCGATTCGTCGATCTTGGCGCGCGAGAAGATGCTGCTGATTTGTGAGCGGGTGCGTGCTAGCCCCCCACGCAAGCGGGCGAGCCATCCTTCACGGGCCGGGCGCTCGGCTTCCTGCACGGCCGTGGCATCGGTGGGTACCACGAAGCTACGGGCAGGTTCTGCGTTGGTGTGTGCCGTATGAGGCTGGGCTGAGGTGTCGGTGTGGCTGCCTTGATCCGTGGCGGGCGATGTGGCAGCCGGTGCTGTCGTCCGGGGCTGTGGCTCAGGCGGTGCTGCATGTGGGGCGGGCGCTGCGTCTGCCGTCGTCGGGGTTGATGTGCTGGGCGGCTGGGCTGAGACGGGCGCCGGTGATGCTACGGCCGGGGACGTGGCAGCTGGGGCGGCCGGTGGTGGGGGTGTGTCCAGGGGCGCCGCTGTGGGTGTGCTGGCAGGTGTCGAGCCGTTCTCGGCTGGAGGCGCGGTGCGGGCACGGAAGCGGGAGGGCAGGCCACCACGGATGCTGCCAGGCGCAACCCCCGGCATGCCCATGCCCGTGAAAGGGGGTGTGGCTGCGGCGGGCGGTGTTGTGGTGGGGGGCGATTCGGCGTGCGCTTGCTGATGGGCAGCAGTCGAATCCTGTGCCTGTGCCTGTGCCTGTGGTCGCTCTTCGGGCATCGCGTCGACGGGGGCGGGCGCGCTTGGGGAGGTAGGCGCTTCGGCAGGTTCTGGGGCCTGGGGCGTCGAGATCGTCGATGGGGCGGCGTGCGAGGCGGGCGGCAGCGCCGAGGCTGGGGGGGGCGGTGCAGCCTCGACGGTATCGAGGGCCGGGGCTGGTGCGGCTGCGTCGCTGGCAGCCTCGTGTTCTTTCTTTTTACGGCGGAAAAAACCGAACATGTCGTCCTTCCTGATGAGTTTCCATGATTCTATGCCGTTGGCGGATGTCGGGGGTGTCGTTCTGGTGGCCTGGTGTGCCTGCCGGCAAGTGCAGGCAGCTGGCCGAGTCTTGACCCTTCTGGTACTCTGGCTGCCCTCATGCTTTCTCTTGGGCAAACTGATTGATGGCCTCGCAGATCCGAATCATTGGCGGGCAGTGGAAGCGCAGCGTGTTGCCGGTGCCCGGGCGCGACGGGTTGCGTCCGACACCTGATCGGGTGCGGGAGACGCTGTTCAACTGGTTGGGCCAGTCGGTGGATGGCTGGCGTTGTCTGGACGTGTTTGCGGGTACGGGAGCGTTGGGGTTGGAAGCGGCTTCCCGTGGGGCCGTCAAGGTGGTGTTGCTGGAACAGGATGCGGGTCTGGTGCGCCAGCTGCAGGACAGCGTGCGTCGTCTCAACGCTGAGGCTGTCGTGGACGTGGTTCGCACGGATGCTGAACGCTGGCTCAGGCAGATGCCGCCCATACCGCAGGATCTGATCCTGCTCGATCCGCCCTTTCGGGCCGGGTGGGTGGCTCGTATCCTGCCGAGCGTGTTGCCCTGGCGGGCAAGTGACGGGCTGATCTATGTGGAGTCGGATGAGGCGCTGTCCGATCAGGTGCTGCATCAGCAAGGCATTGATGGGCTTCAGGTGATTCGGGCGGCTCGGGCCGGGCAGGTTCATTATCATCTGCTGGCGGCGACGTGACAGAGGGGGCCTTGCCGGTGCCTGGTTTTTCAAGACCCGGCACGGCCATGCAGATAAACCTGTCCGATCAATGTCTGGCCTGATTCTTCCGTAAGGTGTGGTGAATGACCAAAGTGATCTACCCTGGCACGTTCGATCCGATGACGATCGGGCATCAGGATATCGTGCAGCGTATTGCCGGCCGCTATGATGCGCTGGTGGTGGCCGTCTCGAACAGTCGTCGCAACACGCTCTTCAGTCTGGACGAACGCCTGTCGATGGCCCGGTGTCTGCTGGCCGATCATGCCAACGTGACGGTGCTGCCCTTCGAGGGGTTGGTGACGGATTTTGCCCGTGAGGTGGGGGCGTCGCTGATCGTGAGGGGACTGCGTGATGCCAGTGATTTCGATTATGAGCGCCGCATGGCGAGCCTGAACCGTGTCCTGCAACCCGGTATCGACACGTTGTTCATGATTCCGGATGACCGTCACCAATCGATCACGGGCACGCTGGTGCGCGAGATTGCGATGATGGGCGGAGATGTCAGTGCCTTCGTGGGGCCGGTGGTGCTGGAAGGCTTGAAGCGTAAACGACAGGAGCGTGCCTGAGATGGCCTTGATCATCACCGACGAGTGCATCAACTGCGATGTGTGCGAGCCGGAGTGCCCGAACGAGGCCATTTCGATGGGGCCGGAGTATTACGTGATCGATCCCGACCGTTGCACGGAATGCGTCGGGCATTTCGATGAGCCGCAGTGTGTGCAGATCTGCCCGGTGGAGTGCATCCCGGTCAATCTGGCATTGAACGAAACGCGCGAGCAGCTGGAGGAAAAGTTCCGGCGGCTTCAAGCGGAAAAGACCTGAGGCGACCAGGCGGGCATCTCATCGGCCGTGTGTCATGAGCGCCCCGACGAGTGCGCATTGTCAGCGGGGACACAGGTGCTGGGCGATGCATGCCTGGCAAACCTGCCGCCAGGATGCGCCTTCGTCGGACTGCCGATG
This sequence comes from Lautropia sp., assembly GCA_030532895.1. Lineage (GTDB taxonomy): Bacteria > Pseudomonadota > Gammaproteobacteria > Burkholderiales > Burkholderiaceae_E > Lautropia. The sequence goes on from JAUNKF010000013.1 coordinate 56,473, forward strand.
CATCACGGATGCTTAGGCGTCAAAGCGATTGGCCGAGTAGGGCGCCGGGTTGGTGAAGGGGGTTTCGCCCGTCATCATCTCGGCCAGCAGCCGGCCGCTGGCGGCACCGAGCGTCAGCCCATGATGGGCGTGGCCGAAGTTGAACCACAGCCCTCGGTGGCGGGCAGCCGGCCCGATGATGGGGCGCATGTCGGGCGTGCAGGGGCGGCGGCCCATCCATGGTTCGGCCTCGACGGCCGTGCCCAGTGGCCAGTATTGGCGGGCGATCCGTTCCGCCAGCGTCAATTGGGTACGCTCAGGGGGGGCATCGGGACGGGTCAGGGACACACCGGTCGTGAGCCGAACGCCATCCTTCATGGCCGACAGCACGAAGCCGCCCTTCGAGTCGCACATTGGCACCACCGGCACAGGCTGATCGGCTTGCGGCTTGAAATGCAGGTGATAACCGCGTTTGTGTACCAAGGGCAGCCGGTAGCCCAGCGGCCGATAAACGTCGCCGGCATCAGGGCCGAGCGCGATCACGACGTGACGTGCCCGCAGTTCGCCTTCGTCGGTGGGCAGCGTCCAGTTGGTCTGCTCATCCGGCCGAGCTGCCGTGTCACCCAGGTGGCTCAGTCGGCGGGCGTCGGCGCGGATGAATCGTCCACCCTGTCGCACGAAAAGCTCGGCATAGCCTTTGACCAGATCACCGGGGGCGCTGACGGTCCACGGATCGAGCCAGTGGATGGCGCCTGCCATGTTCGAATCCGGTAGAAAGCCCGGCTCACGCGCTTTCAGGGCTTGGCCATCCAAGACATCGGCCTTCAGCTGATAGGGGCCGATCAGTGTGCGGGCGTCTGCGGCAGCGCGGGTGAAAGCCAGGGGGTCGCGATAGATGTCCATCCAGCCGCTTTGGCGAACGAGGTGGTTCAGGCCGGCCGCTTGAATGAGCGGGGCATGCTCGGCCGTGCACCGCTCGATCAGTGGGCGCATGTCATCGGCCGCGCGAGCCAGATTGGCCGGACTCGATTCGCGCCAGTAACGCCACAACCACGGTGCGAGTCCTGGCATGGCCCGCCACTGAAAGCGGACATCCGGCTGGCGGTTGCCCGCATAGCGCAGGAGCGTGGGAATCGAATAGGGCATGGCATAAGGGATGACGCTGGCCCGCTCGATGAGGCCGGCGTTGCCGAAACTGGTGCCCTGGCCCGGTTCCTGTTGATCGACGAGCGCTACACGCTGACCACGCTGTTGAAGATGCAGGGCGGTGCAGACCCCGACGATGCCCGCTCCCAGCACGATGGTGTCGATGGTGATGGCGGAGGGCAGGTCGTGGGTCATCATGGGGTGGCAGCGGGCAGGTGGTCACAGGAAAGGCTCGCACCTGAATCTATCAGAATGACGGGTCAGTCTGCCAGCGCATTCAGTTCGGCTTTCTGGGCCTCGTCCAGGTACTGAAGGCCCAGCAGGAAGGCACTGTTCGTCCAGCCAAAGCCGCCGGCCGGTACATATTCAAACACGGCGCCCACGTTGCCATACTCGGCATCGACCTTGTGCGAGGCACGCTCGACGTTGAATTTTTCAGGGATCAGACCGTTGTAGTCGACGGCGGCGCGTACCACCATGCGCATCCAGGCCATCGCGGCCTGCCGGGCTTCTGCCTCGAAGCCATAACGGCTCAGCCCCTCCCAGAGCATGATCTGGTGCGGTGCCCAGCCATAGGGGGCATCCCACTGGCGGTCTGGCCCTTCGCGTTTGTCGACAGGGCCGGTCGAGGCGATACCGCCGGCTTTGATCAGGGCTGGCAGGTGCGTCGTCACGAGCCGCATGGCCTCGTCAGCCGTGCAGCAGCCGGCCCACAGGGGCAGCAGGTTCGTGATCGACACGAAGGGCTGTGGCGCACCTTTGGTCACGTTGTAGTCGTAGAAGCAGCCATCGGCTTCGTGCCAGAGGTATTGCTTCATCAGTGCCTGGCGACGGGCCGCCTTGGCGCGCCAGTCATCGCCGGTGTGAATCTGTCCCTGATACTCGAAACGGCCCTCGAACCCGCTGTCGATCAGCGAGGCGATGTCGGTTTCAGCCCGGTACAGCATGCTGTTCAGATCGACGCTGGCCAGATCGGCGCAGCAGTCGTCGTAGCGGGTCGTCGTGTCGAGGCCGCTTTCGCGCATGCTGCGATCGTGCACGAAATACCGGTCGAGGTCGGCGTCTTCGAGCTGTTCGTTGTCGTACTGATCCTTGAAGTCCCGTAGTGACAGGCCGTGCCTGTCGGCATGCTGCTGCATGATGAAATCGAAGTGACCGTGCTCGGTCTCACGCGGGCGGCCTTTACCTTGTGCAAAGTACCGGTTCAATCCGATGGGCGTGAGCCGGGTGGCCGGGTTCATCCAGACCTCATCATGCTCCTTGATGGCAATGCCCAGATGCTCGCGCAGCCAGTCTTTGGACACGCGATCGCCGTAGCGTTGAATGAAGGTGTGCAGGAAATGGGCGTACACGGGCGGGTGCGAGCGCGTCAGATAATAGCTGCGGTTGGCGTTCAGCACCTTGCCGTAATGCTTGATCTGATAGGCCATGTTTTCAAGCATGCTGCGCGTCAGCTCGTACTGGTCATGCACCATCAGGCCGCGGGCGATGAAATAGCTGTCCCAGCCATACATTTCATTGAAGCGGCCGCCGGGCACCACATAGGGTATCGGCTTTTGCCGTTCGGCATCATACTTGAGTGCCAGCAGGCCGGGCTTTCGCTCGATGCTTTTCAGGTAATCGTTCGTGAGTGTCTCGGGGACGGGCGACAGTTCCACGCTTGGATGCGCCTCGGCCAGGCGACGGTAATAGGCCACCCCTTCCGTGTCGCTTTCGGGGACGTACAGATACTGTTTGTCGGTGGGGCTGCGTTTTTCATCGGCCAGCGTTTTTTTCAGGCCGGCATCGTCGATCTGGCGGGTCAGCGTTTTCCAGTAATGCGTGCGCATCATGTGGTCGATGCGGGCAAGCGGGGGCATCTCGATCAGCTCGGTGTCGATCGTGCCATCGGCACTCAACCAGAGCTCCTGAAGCAGATTGGCCAGTCGGTACGTGCCTTTCACGGTGAAGCGGGTACCGTCGTTGGCGGTCAATTCAAACTGCTTTGGCCCCTTGTCTTCCACCGTGATGGTCTTGCTGCCATCGGTGTCCTCCTGTTCAAGTAGTGCGGCCAGGGTCTCGTTGCGGTTGAGTTGCAGTTTCATGATGCGTGGTTCGGGTGAAACGGGGGCAGGATGCCACCTGAGGTGCATGTGTGGCCTGTCTGCCCAAACAATCGATTTTCTTGGGGAGGAAGGTAAGTCGGCTAACCAGGAGGTAGCCATCTTGTTGTCGGTGTTCGTGGTGTGTTGTCCGGGCGATGAGACCTTCGTATCGGGCGGTGAAAGGACGATGCTCAAGATGCCGAGGCCAAGGCCGGTTCAGGGGCAAAGGCCGGGCGAATGTTCAGAGGACAGGGATGTGAGTCCTGATTGTCTCAGCTTCCGGGTGGGTGACTCAGCTTTCTCAACAGACGTTGTTGGGCATCGTGTTCGACCGACATCAGTTCGCCGCTCAGTTGGTACTGCCCGTTCTCGTCCATCGCCCAGCTGGCGGTGTCGGGTTGCAGGTAATTGAGCAACCCCTCTTCGATCACGCGACGCTTCAGACTGTTGTCCTTGAGCGGGAAAGCCACTTCCACACGGCGGAAGAAGTTGCGTTCCATCCAGTCGGCCGAGGCGAGCCAGAGCAATTCCTTGCCGTCGGCCCAGAAATAATAGATGCGGCTGTGTTCGAGAAAGCGTCCCAGAATCGAAGTGACGCGGATGTTTTCCGACAGCCCGGCAATGCCGGGGCGCAGCGCACAGACGCCGCGCACGATCAGGTCGATCTGTACGCCCGCCTGGCTGGCTTCATAGAGCGCTTCGATGATCCGCTCTTCGAGCAGGGCATTCATCTTGGCGATGATGCGTGCCTTGCGGCCGGCACGCGCCGCTTCGGTTTCCTGCTGGATGGCCTGCAGCAGCGTGCCGTGCAGCCGGAAGGGCGCCTGCAGCAGCGATTTGAGGCTACCTGCCGTGCCCAGCCCCGTCAGGCGACGGAACACTTCCTGCACATCGCTGCAAATGGCCTCATCGGCCGTGAAAAGACCAAAATCTTCATAGAGGCGTGCAGTGCGCGGGTGGTAGTTGCCGGTGCCGAGGTGTGCATACCGTTGCAGCCCATGATGTTCGCGCCGAATCACCAGTGCGAGTTTGGCATGCGTTTTGTGGCCGACGACGCCGTACACCACATGAGCGCCCACCTCTTCGAGCTTGGCAGCCCAGTTGATGTTGGTTTCTTCGTCGAAACGCGCCATCAGCTCCAGCACCACCGTGACTTCCTTGCCCGCGCGGGCGGCCTCCACCAGCGATTCCATCAGCACGGAATCGGCGCCGGTTCGGTAGATCGTCTGCTTGATCGACACCACTTGCGGGTCACGCGCGGCACTGCGCAGAAAATCCATCACGGGGTGGAAGGATTCATAAGGATGATGCAGCAGCACGTCGCCCTGCTTGATGACCTCGAACAGATCTTTTTTCAGGAGCGCGGGCGGCTGGCTGGGGGTGAAGGTCGGAAACTTCAGGTCAGGCCGGTCGACGAGATCGATGACATGGGCGTAGCGGGTCAGGTCGACCGAGCCGTCGACCAGATAGCAATCATCGTCATCCAGATCAAACTCCTTGCGTAGCCGCTCGGCCACCGCCGGGTTGATGTCGGCCGACATTTCGAGGCGCACGCCACGGCCCCAGGGACGTTGCCCCAGCTCGTCGCTGAGGGCGCTGCGCAGATTCGTCATTTCCTCTTCGTCGACGAACAGGTCGCTGTTGCGGGTGAGCCGGAATGCGCATTGGGTCTTGACCGTGAGACCCGGAAAGAGCTTGTCCATGAAGCCCTTGACGATGGCCGACAGCAGCATCACGCCGTGTGGTACGCCGGCGATCTCGGGGGGGACGCGCAGTGCACGGGGCAGCACGCGCGGTGCCTGCACGATGGCCAGCCCGGGGCGACGGCCGAAGGCATCGCGGCCGTCCAGTTCGATGGCGAAATTCAGTGTCTTGCTGGAGATGCGCGGAAAGGGGTGGGCCGGGTCGAGGGCGATCGGCGTGAGCAGCGGCTCGATTTCCTTCAGGAACACGTCGTGCGCCCAGGCACGTTGCGCTTCCGTCCAGTCGCGTGGCAAGAGGATATGAACCCCTTCCTCCTTCAGTGCGGGCAGCAGTTCTTCCTTCAAGACCTCGTACTGGCGCTGGATCAGCGCGCGGGCGGTGGCTGCCACATGGCGGATGTCCTGTCGTGCCGTCACGGCCACCGCGGTGTTGCTACGCACCAGTTCCTTCAGTTCGGCCACCCGGATCTCGAACATCTCGTCGATGTTGCTGGCCACGATCGTGATGTAGCGCAGTCGCTCCAGCAGAGGCACGTTACGGCTCTCGGCCAGGTTCAGTACACGGCGGTTGAAGGCAAGAATGCCTTGTTCCCGATTGAAGGGAGGCAGGTTGCCGGGCGAGGCAGGGTGGAGGGTGTCGTTCACGGCAGGTGCTCGGGGCGTGTCGGCCCCGGTGAGAGGCAGGGCGGCTGAAAACGGGAAACGGGAATGCAGAAGAGGGCCGTTCGGGAAGCAGGCGTGTGGGCTTCGGGAGCAGGGGCGGTTGCCTGCGCATGACGGGCGCTGGGACGGCCGGGGCGACGCGGGGGTGAGCGTGCCCGCTCCTTGGCGCGTGGCATGCGCCCAGCTACTTGGGGCAGCTGATGCGAGCGCCTGGAAACACCTGCATGTTAAACCTGCGCCAAGGCTCGTCAAGAGGGAGGGCGGCCGGACGGCGGTTTTCCCGAGCGGCCCCTGGCGTTTTGTTGCAGAATGCGGCCCATGCAACCGTTTGAAATGACCCACTCATGAGCCTGCCTGCTGCACGACGCCCTTTGGCTGCCGTCGATCTCGGTTCCAACAGCTTCAGGTTGTTGATTGCCGAAATCGATCATTCCTCGGCCGGGCCGCAATTGCGGATTCTCGATCAGATCAAGGAAACCGTGCGCCTCGGGGCTGGTCTGGACACGGAGGGTGAGCTGACCGATGAGGCCAGGGCGAGGGCCTTGCAGGCACTGGGGCGCTTTGCCGAACGCCTGCATGGCATGAAGCTGGAGTCTTTCCGTGCCGTGGCGACGAACACGTTCCGGGTGGCGCGCAATGTCAGTGGTTTCCTGAAGGAGGCCAGCGCTGTGCTCGGGCACCCGATCGAGGTCGTGGCCGGGCGCGAAGAGGCTCGTCTCATCTACCTGGGGGCGGCGCACAGTCTGCCACTCGATCATCAGCGCCGCCTCGTGGTCGATATTGGCGGCGGTTCCACCGAGTGCATCATCGGGGTCAACGAAGAGGCCAAGCGCCGCGAGTCCTTCCAGATCGGTTCGGTCGCACTCACGCAGCGCTTCTTCAAACAGGGCAAACTCACCCGAGGCGCCATGCGCCGCGCGCGCGTGCATTGTGGTGAGCAGCTGGCTGCCCACGTTCGCGGCTTTCAGCGGCTGGGCTGGCAGTATGCGATCGGCACCTCCGGTACCGCCAAGGCGTTGCTGAACATGCTGGCAACCATCCGGGGAGATACGGCCATCACACGGGATGGTCTGAGCTACCTGGAAGACCTCTGCGTCGAGGCCGGTCATGTCGATGCCCTCGACCTGCCGGGGCTGAAACCGGATCGCCGACCGGTGATTGGCGGCGGCCTGGCGGCGATGCAGTCGGTCTTCGATGAATTCGGTATCGAGTCGATGACCTATTGCGAGGCAGCGCTGAGAGAGGGCATCCTGTATGACCTCCTGGGGCGCGAGTCCGGCTCGGATCAACGGGAAATCACGATCAGTCATCTGGTTGAGCGTTACCGGATGGATGATCAGCATGGGCGTCAGGTGGCGCAGGTGGCTTGTGAGCTGCTGCGTGAGCTGACCGACGATCGCGTGGTCTGTGGCCAGTCGCATGAGGCCGACAGCATGGTCTGGGCGGCGCGTATCCGTGAGATCGGATCGTTCATTGCGCATGACAACGCCCACAAGCATGGCGCCTACATCGTGGCCAATGCCGATCTGCCGGGGTTTTCGGCGATGGAGCAGGAAGAGATGGCCTTGCTGGTGCTGGGGCAGACCGGTGGGCTGAAGAAGGTTCGCGTGTTGAACCCGAGCATCGAACAGTGGCAAAAGCTCCTGTGCCTGCGTCTGGCCGTGATTCTGCAGCGCCGCCGCGATGGTCGTCAGACACCCATCGAGATCCATCCGTTGCCCGGTGAGGCTGATGCAGGTTGGGTACTGGCCTTGCCGGCAGCATGGGCCGAACAGCATCCGTTGACCGATCACTCGTTGCGCGATGAGGTGGAGGAATGGCAGCGCGTGGAGGTGTTCAAGTCGGTGAGCTACGTGCTGGTCGAGGCGGATGACGTGGCCTGAACCGGGTCGTCTCGTGCAGCGGCTCTGTTGGCTTGCAAGAGGCCAGCCATGAAGGCGCGCTCGACACGGCTGTCCGTCGGGCGCACAGGATGTGATGCATCCATGATGCAGAATGATGAATCAGGAGGGCGTGATGGCCGGAATGGATGAGCGTTATCTGAAGGAACTGGAGCAGTTTCTCAAGGCCGAGGAAGAGATGGCGCGGCAAGGTGTCGACCTGCTGAATGACCCGGAATATCGGGCGCTTCGCGAGATGTATATCGATGGCGAGATCGATCAGGCCGAATTCCTGGGCCGGATCGAGGCGCTGGCCGATTCCCGTCCCGATGAAGAGCGCGTGAGCTTCAGCGCGCTCGACGAGGCGGATGAGGCCCTGCAGGCCGCTGAAGCGGGTGTGCCCGGCGATGATGATGAATTCTTCATGCTGGGCGAGGATGACGGAGACGATGATGAGCAACCGGCGCCCGAGATGCCGGTGAGGCATTGACGGCAGCCCCTTCGCCGAAAACCTGCCGGGCGAGTCTCATGCCCTGGCAGGTTCCCTGATGTGGCTCAGAGCAGGAAGAAGTAAGCCCAGAGCGTGACGAGACCGATGGCCAGCAGGTTCAGCACCAGGCCGACGCTCATCATCTCGCGCTGTCGGATCAGGCCGGTACCGAACACGATCGCGTTCGGTGGGGTGGCTACCGGCAGCATGAAGGCGCAGGAAGCGCCGATGCCGATCACGAGCACCAGGGCTTCGGCCGGCATGTTCATCTGCGTGGCGATACTGGCAAAAACGGGCACGAGCAGCGCGGCCGAGGCCGTGTTGCTGGTGAATTCGGTCAGCATGATGATGAAGGCTGCCAGCACCAGAATCACGATGAAGGGATGGGTCTGCACGAAATGGGTGGCCAGCGCATTGCCCAGCGCGAGTGAGGCGCCCGATTCCTTCAGCAGCGTGCTGAGGGCGATACCGCCGCCGAAGAGCAGCAGCACGCCCCAATCGGTGTTGTTGGCCACATCTTTCCAGGTGACAAGTCCGAGTGCCACGACGGCGACGGCCGCTGTCAGTGCCACGACCGTGTCGGGGTTCGTGATGCCGAAACTCTTTTTGATCGTACCGCCCATGATCCAGGCAACGGCGGTCACGATGAAGACGAGGAGCGTCAGCAGCCGGGGCAGGTTCCAGGGAATGCCCTCACCTTGCTGGAAGCTGACTTTCTGGTTCAGGTTCGGGCGCAGCACCACGTAGAGTGCGAAGAGCACCAGCGGCATCAGGGCCAGCATCATCGGCAGGCCGAAAGCCATCCAGCCCGAGAAATCCAGATCCAGCGCCTTGGCCGCGATGGCATTGGGGGGCGAGCCGACCAGCGTGCCCAGGCCACCGATGCTGGCGCTATAGGCGATGCCCAGCAGCACGAAGACGAAGGTGCGCCGATCTTTCTCCTGATCGAGGTGAGACATCATGCCCAACGCCAGTGGCAGCATCATCGCGGCCGTGGCGGTGTTGCTGATCCACATCGATAGGAAGGCCGTGACGATGAAGAGTGCCAGCACGGCCACGAGCAGGTTGCCGCCCGCCATCGAGATCAGCCAGATGGCGATCTTGCGATCAAGCTTCTGGATGTGCAGGGCAGTGGCCAGGGCAAAGCCACCAAAAAAGATGTAGATGATCGGGTCGGCAAAGCCGGCCAGTGCCACCTTGGTGTTGATGCCGGGAATGCCACTGACTGCGGCCAGAATCGGCACGATCAGCGCCGTCACCGTGATGTGCAGCGCTTCGGTGAACCACAGGATGGCGATGAAGAGCAGGATGGCCAAGCCCTTGTTGGCCGGGGTTTCGTAGGGCAGGATCTGATACAGCCCCCACGACAGGATGGCTGCGATCAGCATCGTGATCAGACCCTTTTGGGTGCCCTTCGGGAAAAGCGAGGGGTTTTGCAGGGGGGTAGCTTGCGCTGACATGATGTCTCCAAGGATGGCAATCCATTCGGGCCGGTTCCCCGTGCAGCAAGGGAACCGACCGGCACTCCGATGGGGGCTGCGCCTGACGCGTCCTGAAGCCAGAACCGGCAAGGGGGGCTTCGAGACCGTCTTGGCACAGACCCGATGCCAGCAGAGTATAGAGACCCTGGCCGCTACCTGGATAGTGCTGTTGACCCTGGGGCACGATGCGGCATGACGCCGATCAAGGCATGCTCAACGAGGGGGGCGCCGCATGCCTGGTGATGCAGGCGGGGCGCGGCAGGCAAGCCCTTTGGGTCATGACAGGCGGCGGGCATGACGCTGGCTGCGTGCGCCGTGCCGGATGCGTGTTTTTCCCTCATTTTCCGTGCATTCTAAATGCAGAATGCACGAATGGCCTGCAGGCGGGGGCGGGATCAGCGGTGCGGATCGGTGCCCAGCAGGCAGATGGCACGCACGACGAAGGTGCTCGGCACTTTCGGGTCGATCGGGATCCGGTGGGTGGAGAACTGCGACAACGAGGTCAGCGGTGTGGGGGCCCGCTTGATGCGGTAGCTGCCGTCGCGGTTCTCGCTGCCTTCGCCACGCAGTGAGGTGGCCGGCGCGATGGGGGCGCCTTCGCACAGCACGGCCAGCTCCTGAATGCGGGCGCCGCTGCTGGCCGAACGCACTTCGCGGGTGATGGCCTGGTAGTAGGTGAGCTTGTCGAGCTTGTGTTCGGTGAGGCTGTTGCGATCCACGTAAATGACGGTCTGATCGCCGTAGCGGGTGCCGGGCGGGGTTTCAAACACCGGCGCCCAATCGGGCTTGCCCTTGCTGCGTACCGTTTCGGCTTTGCCACCGCGTGGGTCGGGCGCTTCAGCCTCAGCTTTGGGGGCAGGGCGGGATTCATGCAGCGGCGCATGAGGGTCTGCCTCGTTGACCACATTGGTGGCACAGCCGGCCAGCAGGCCGAGCAACAGGAACGGGGTTGTGCATACAGCGATAGGGCGCATGAGAAAGTCCGGTGTAGGATGGAGAAATGCGTCAAAAACGACAATCGTAGCGTGCAGCGGCGTTTTTCAGACGGCAAAGCATGATGAGTTTCTTACAGAAACAGGCTTCTTGTCCTTCAATCTCCCTATTTGTAACTGGTTGAACGCAATGGATTGGGCAACCTTGGCAGGGCCGGTGGAATCCGAGCTGTTGATCCGTAAAAGTCGTTTCATCGGATGTGTGATGCCTGTGGATGGGCGTGCAGCCGCCTATGCCGAGGTTGCACGTCTGAGAGCGCTGCATCCGGGCGCTGCCCACGTCTGCTGGGCCTTGCTGGCAGGCGGACAGTCAGCGGCGGTCGATGATGGCGAACCCAGCGGCACGGCCGGGCGGCCGATGCTGGATGTGCTGCGCCATCAGCACCTGGACGGCGTGCTGGCCACCGTCGTGCGTTATTTTGGTGGCGTCAAGCTTGGCGCGGGTGGGTTGGTGCGGGCCTATACCGACGCGGTGGCCACGGCGCTCATCGAGGCTGAACGGGTGCCCATCGTCCGGCAGGCAGCGCTCGCCTTCCAGGTGGGTTATGAGTTGGAGGGGGTGGTGCGCCGCGAGCTGCCGGCACTCAACGGCCAGTTGGTGTCGGTGGCGCACGGCGAACAGGTGCTGATGCACGTGCAGTTGCCTGAACCTGGCGTGGCGTCGCTGCGGCAGTGGCTGGGCAACGTGAGCCACGGGCGGGTGAGCTGGGTCGATCTGGACGGGGCTGCCGACGACACCGCTTGAATCTGCTTTCCTTGCCTGGTATTCCGCAGCGGCGCTTGTGTCATTGGTGCCGAGCTTCTTCACACTAATTTACACTGAGCGGGATCATGCCCTGTCGTGGGCATGGCATTTTCCGAGGAGCATGTCATGACATTTCCGCTCATCGCCCTGGGGCTGGGGGCCGCATTGGTTGCCACGACGGCGCAGGCAGCCGACCATGTCCTGCTGGACATGAATCAGCCGATGACCGAGCGCCGCATCAGCAGTGCCGAGCTGGGGATCAAGACCGACAAGCCTTTCACGGTCACGACCCGGCTGTTGCACGGTGGGCGCCAGGAAGGGGTCAGTCTCGTGGAGATCGACACGGGGGCGATGGTCATCACCGTGGTGCCCACCCGCGGCATGAACGTGCTGAAAGCGGTGGCCGGCAATGTCCGGCTCGGCTGGGATTCTCCTGTGCGGGAGGTGGTGAACCCGGCCTTCATCGAGCTGAACGCTCGTGATGGGCTGGGTTGGCTGGAAGGCTTCAACGAGCTGGTGACCCGCTGCGGTTATGAGTGGGTGGGCCATCCTGGCAAGGACACTGATGGGCAGATGCTGACCCTGCATGGTCTGGCCTCGAACATCCCGGCCTCGAAGGTGGTGCTGAGCGTCGACGAGAAGCCCCCCTACACCATCCGCCTGAAGGGGCTGGTTCGAGAACAGGCGTTCAAGAAGGTGGATTTCGTGGTCGATACGGAGCTGCGCACCGAGCCGGGATCCACGGCTTTCACCGTGCATGACCGGCTCACGAACCAGGGGGATTATCCGAAGGAGTACCAGGCGCTGTACCACAGCAATTTCGGCCCGCCCTTGCTGGAGGAAGGGGCACGTTTCGCCGCCCCCGTGCGTGAGGTCTCCCCCTTCAATGATTACGCCCGCCAGGCGTTGTCTACCTGGCAGACCTACCGTGGCCCGACCCGTGATTACGACGAAATGGTCTACAACGTGTTTCCCTACGGGGATGCCTCAGGCAACACGCTGGCCGTGTTGCATGATGCGGCAGGCAGCCGAGGCATCAGCCTGGCCTTCAACATTCGCCAGCTGCCGGCCTTTTCATTGTGGAAGAACACCGACACCACCGGCCAGGGTTATGTGACAGGGCTGGAGCCGGGCACGAGCTTTTCCTATAACCGGCGCTATCAGCGCAATCTCGGGCTGGTGCCTACCATCAACCCGCGTGAGACGAAGGAGTTTGTCATCACCTATTCGTTGCTGGCCAGCAAAGCGCAGGTGAGCGAGGCACTGAAGACCATTGACGGCATTCAGGGCAAGCGCAAGACCACGGTTCGGAAGACGCCTTTGGTGAGCCTGCCGAAGTAAAGCAATACACACTGTTTCACGCTGCAACACGCTCTAAAATGCAGGATTCATCCTGTCTGCCAGGCATTGCCGGGTCGATGCCTGCCCCCTCCTTATGAGCCTGCTGCAAAGAACCTTTCAACTGGAAGAACACGGAACCACCGTCCGTACCGAAGTCATCGCTGGCTGCACGACCTTCCTGACGATGGCCTACATCCTGTTCGTCAACCCGATGATCCTGGGGGATGCGGGCATGCCGCGGGAGGCTGTCTTCGTGGCTACCTGCCTTGTGGCGGCGTTGGGTTCGGCCGTGATGGCGCTCTATGCCAATTACCCCATTGCCGTGGCGCCGGGCATGGGACTGAATGCCTATTTCGCCTTCGTGGTGGTGGGATCGATGGGCTACAGCTGGCAGGCAGCCTTGGGGGCCGTGTTTCTCTCCGGTTGCCTCTTTTTGCTGACGACGATGCTGGGGCTGCGCTCGATGATCATCGCCGGCATTCCGCCCACCATCCGCTTGGGTACCACGGCCGGCATCGGCATGTTCCTGGCGATCATCGGTCTTGGCAATGCCGGCATCGTCGTGCCGTCGGATGCCACGATGGTGACGCTGGGTGACATGCACTCGATGCCCGTCATCCTGGCTGCGCTCGGCTTTTTCGTGATCGTCGCGCTCGACCGGCTCAAAGTGCCGGGCGCCGTCCTGCTCGGCATCCTGCTGGTGACGCTGCTCTCCTTCTTCGTGGGTGGCAACACCTTCCAGGGGCTGGTCTCGGCGCCTGGCTCGATCGAACCCACCTTCCTGCAACTCGACATCAAGAGCGCCTGGGCTGGCGGCCTGCTCAACGTCATTCTGGTCATGTTCCTGATCGAGATGTTCGATGCCACCGGCACGCTGATGGGGGTGGCCAAGCGGGCGGGCCTGTACCTGGGGGAAGGCAATCCGGCTCAGTCTCAGCGGCTGCGCCGTGCCCTCATGGCTGACAGCACGGCCATCATGGCCGGTTCGGTGTTGGGCACCTCCAGCGCCACGGCTTATGTGGAAAGCGCAGCCGGTGTGCAGGCGGGTGGCCGCACGGGCCTGGTCTCGCTCACGGTGGCCGTGCTGTTCCTGGCCGCGCTCTTCTTCTCACCGCTGGCCGCTGCCGTGCCCAAGTACGCCACGGCGCCGGCGCTGCTCTTCGTGGCCTGCCTGATGCTGCGGGATCTGAGCGAAGTCGATTGGCAGGAGAGCACCGAATCGGTGCCGGCCGTCGTCACCGCACTGACGATGCCCTTCACCTACTCGATCGCCAACGGTCTGGCGCTCGGTTTCATCACCTATGTGGCACTGAAGGTGCTCACGGGCAAGGGCCGCGAGGTGCATGGGTTGACCTGGGCCATTGCTGCGCTCTTTCTCGTGCGCTTCATCTGGCTGGCCTGAGCGCCGCTGCCCGGCATATGCGAATCCCGCATGAAGATCCGATGAATGCGGATGTTTCCACTTGCGTGGGCACGGGTCTGATGCGAGCATGCCGGGCGATACGGATGGTGGACATCCCCGAACAAACCTTTTCAGGACTCGATACACGACATGATCAAGCCATTTGTCCGCAGCCTCACGGCTGCCGCCCTTGTCTCGCTGGCCGCGTTGGGCAGCGCCCAGGCTCAGGAAGCGCTCAGCGTGGCCGCCACCCCGGTGCCGCATGCCGAGTTGCTCGAATTCGTCAAACCTGCGCTCAAGCGTGAAGGGGTCGATCTGACGGTGCGTGTCTTCAACGACTACGTGCAGCCGATCCAGGCCACGGCCGACAAGCAGCTGGATGCCAACTTCTTCCTGCATCGCCCGTATCTGGATTCCTTCAACAAGGAGCACAAGACCAACATCGTGCCGGTGCCGGACGCCGAGGTTCACGTGGAGCCGTTCGGTCTGTACTCGCGCAAGGTCAAGAGCCTCGATGAAGTCAAGAGCGGTGCCACGGTCGTGATCCCCAACGATCCGTCCAACGGCGGCCGTGCGCTGGTGCTGCTGCAGAAGTCCGGCCTGATCAAACTGAAGGATCCGGGCAACATCCTGGCCACGCCGCGCGACATCGTCGATAATCCGAAGAAGCTGAGCTTCCGCGAGATGGATGCCGCCTTCCTGCCGCGTGCCCTGGATGACGCCGATCTGGCGCTGATCAACACCAACTACGCGCTGGCGGCCGGCTTGCAGCCGACTCGGGATGCGCTGGTGCTCGAAGGTGCTGACTCGCCCTATGTCAACATCGTGACGGCACGGCCCGACAATGCCGATTCGGCCGCCATCGCCAAGCTGATGAAGGCGCTGCGGTCGCCGGAAGTGAAGGCGTTCATCGAGAAGAAATACGGCGGCGCGATCGTGCCGGCTTTCTGATCGGTTGATGTGCCAGACATTTGGGGAGCGGGAAGCTCGCCCAAAGCTCTGGCGCGTGTTCGGTACGTTCAGGGCAGGGGGCTGAGATCAGCAAGCCTTCAGGCCCTGTCAAACAGCTGGCGCGGTGGCGAGTGTCTCGTCATCCGCGCCATGCCTTTGTTGTCTCTGCAAAAATCCGGGCGCCTGGGCGTTTGCCCTTCGTGCTCGCCTTTGTTCACCTCGCCGCGTCGGACTATTTTTCTGATGGCGGCACGACAGGATGGTGGTCGCCTGGTCTGGCCTGATTGGGGCTGTGCTGGAGCGCGCCAGGGCATGCCCTGGTTGGCACGCCGCCAATGCCTGTCACCAAAGGTACTTTCGTCATGGCTCGTTTTTTCTGGATCCTTTGCTACGTCAGCGCCATCCTGCTGGCCAACATCTTTCTCGATGACTTCATTCCGTTGCCGTTTTTCGGGCTGCTGAGCATCGGCACCATCTTCTTTGCCGCCGTCTTCACGCTGCGCGATCACCTGCATCGTTACGGATTGCCTACCGTCATGCTGGGGATTGGGCTGGCCCTCGTGGTCAATGTGGCTTATGGTGTGTACTTCGGTATCGAACCGCGATTTCTGCTCGCATCCTTCCTCTCCATTCTGGTGAGCGAGCTGGCCGATACCGCCGCTTTTCAACGGCTGATGCACTGGCGCTGGCGGCATCGCGTGCTGGCCAGCAACGCCATCAGCGTGCCGTTGGACAGCACCCTCTTCACCCTGTTGGCATTTGGCGGCACGATGAGCCTCTTCGACATGGGCCAGATCATCTACGCTGACATCCTCAGCAAGTACCTGATCGCTGCCCTGTTGGCCTGGCTGCCCTTTCAATCGACGCGGCTGAATGCTGGCAACAAAGCGCTGGAACCAGCGGCCTGACATGATGACACCCAACACGGCTCCCCCCCATTCCCCCGCGCCTGCTGAAGCAGCGGCATCCACTGCACCGACACCGGTTGCCGCGTCCACGGCCGCTGCATCGAGCCCAGCCCCGGACGTGCAACCCGCCGCCGCGCCCGCCAGACGGCAGAAGCCGGCACGGGGGGCACAGGCTGGGGGAGCAGAACGTTCGGCGCGCCAGCCGAAGGGGGCACTGGCCGGGAAGGCCGGCGGTGCCGGGCTGCCGCCTGGCACGGTGCAGGCTGGCGCAGAGCAGGGGAAGACCAGATCGGCGGCCAAGGACGGCAAGCAGGGGGCACCGGAGAAAGCGCCTCACACCGAGGTGCCGAACCAGTCCGGTGATTACATCTCGCCGTGGAACGGTGCACGCCTCAAGTGCATCCAGAACCCGCATCCCGAGCTGAAAACCGAGCAGATCCATGTGCTGAGGTTGCCCGAGCTGTGTCCCGCCAGCCATAACCCGATGCCGGGTTCCTCGATCACGGTCAGCTATCGGGGCAAGGGGCGCTTTCTGGAAGTGTTTTCGTTGTCGGCCTACATCCAGGCGTCCATCGGCCACCCGATCGTGCGCGATGTGGAGGCGCTGACCCAGGCGATTGCCATCGACTGCGCCCAAGCGTTGGGGCAGAAGGTGGAGGTCGATGGCCTGTTCGAGTTGCGCGGTCTGGCCCAGACCGTGATGACCGAGGTGGTGGCCAAACCCCGCAAGCCGACATCTGCTGCCGAAGGGAGCAAGGCGTCCCGAGCGGGCAAGGGGGGCAAGTCAGCCAAGGTGACCAAAGACGGCAAGGACGGCAGGAAGGGCGACAAGAAAAGTCGCCGTTGAGACGGAATACGCGCGACTCATCCCCGGCCACGCCAATAGGCCAAGCCCCGCTCATCCGGGTAGGTTGAGCGGTCTTCGATCAGTTCCTGATAGACGAGCTTGAGCTGCTGAGGTGGGTGCCAGTCTGCCGGCACCGACCGCACGATGCACTGCAGCCGCTTCAGGTGGTGCAGATGCAGGTGTCAGCAGAATCTCACCTGATTCTCGGCCGTGCCTTTCAGCAGCATCAACCGGGCCAACTGAGGGGCCTGGCCGGTGGCAGGGGTTGTGGTCGTGCCGGCCGTGGATGGGCTGGACGACAGCTGGGTGCTGGCCTTGCCGCTGCCGCCACCGCAGCTGGCCAGGAGGGTGGCCACCAGGGCCTCACCGAGCGGAACGATCGGGGTCTGGCGCATGTTGTCTCCGTGTTTGTTGTCAATGTGTTGCCAGTGGGCAACGCATTATCCTACAACCAGCCCACCTTCCGAAAGCGTCGGTACAGCAGCAAGGCCACGCCCAGCATCAGCAGGATCGCGGCCGGGTAGCCCCAGCGCCACTGCAGTTCGGGCATGTGCTCGAAGTTCATGCCCCATATGCCGGCAAAGGTCGTCATCATGGCGAAGATGGCGGCCCAGGCCGCCAGTTTCTTGCTCACCTCGCTTTGCTCCAGCGTGATCAGCGAGAGGTTCACCTGCGTGGCCATCACGATGTCGTCGCGCAGTGCATCGAGCGACTGGGTGATCCGGTGCAAGTGGTCGTGCACGTCCCGGAAGTAGTCCTGCAGCCGACTGTCGAGGGTGGGCAATCCTCGGCTGCCATAGAGGCGAAACATGGCATCGTCGACCATGGGCGGCAGCGTGTGCCGCAATTCGGTCAGATCCTGCTTCAGCGAATGCAGCGTGAGCATCGTGTCCCGGCTGGGGGTTTCGCGGAAGATGCGTGCTTCCACTTCTTCCACGCGCGCTTCCAGCTCGTCCACGATCGGAAAATATCGATCCACCACGGCATCGGTCAACGCATAGAGCACGAAGGTAGGCCCCAGCTTCAGGAGCGCCTCTTCCCGCTCGGCCCGAGTGCGAACGGCCACGAAGCCCTTGCACACATTGTTGCGAATCGACAGCACAAAGCGTTCGTGCGTGAAGATGAACAGGTCGCCGTAGCGGATCGTGTCATGCTCGCGTTCGGGCACCTTCAGCGAAGAGAACAGCAATCGGCCATACTCTTCCATCTTCGGGCGTTGGCCGCCGTGCAGTGTGTCTTCCACCGCCAGTTCGGGCAGCGAGAGCATGCGCTGCATCAGTAGCACCTCGGCCGGCTCCGGGTCTTTCAGCGCGATCCAGAGGAAGGTGCCGGTATCGGCCAGCGCCGCCGGAATCTGCTCGGCCGTGACGTCGGCAATTCGCTTGCCGTCCCGGTAAACGGCGCAGTTGATCAGCATGATGAGCCTGTTGGCAACGTGGCGGCAGGTGCACCGAAGGTGGCGCGGCACGCCGTGCAACCGTGTGCAATTACGTAATCGGAATTGTTCATATTAGAATGTCTTATCATTTCCCCATGACTTCCGGGACAAGCCGGAGTATAGGAGCTAGGAGCAAGGTTGCCTGCATGAATTCTGCCACCCGATTCCGTTTGCTGCCCTTGCTGGCCACCACGCTGTTGCTGGCCGGGTGCGATACCGTCCTCTTGAACCCCTCGGGCTACATCGCGCTTCAGCAGCGTGACCTGATCTTCGTCTCCACGGGCCTGATGCTGCTGATCATCGTGCCGGTCATCTTCCTCACGTTGCTCTTTGCCTGGCGCTACCGGGCGAGCAACGTCACGGCGCGCTATGAGCCGGATTGGCATCACTCCACCAAGATCGAGGTCATCGTCTGGTCGATGCCGCTGATCATCATCATCATTCTCGGCACCATCACCTGGATCACCACCCACAGCCTCGATCCCTTCAAGCCGTTGGAGAAGATCGACGAGAACCGGCCGGTGGCCGAAGGGGTGGAGCCGCTGGAGATCGAAGTGGTGGCCATGGACTGGAAGTGGCTCTTCATCTATCCGAAGGAAGGCATCGCGCTCGTGAACGAAGTGGCCGCCCCGGTCGATCGGCCCGTGCGTTTCAAGATCACGGCCACGTCGGTCATGAACTCCTTTTTCATTCCCGCCATGGCCGGCATGATCTACGCCATGCCGGGCATGGAAAGCCAGCTCAATGCCGTCATCAACAAGGCCGGCACCTATGATGGGCTGTCGGCCAACTACAGTGGCGAAGGTTTCTCCCACATGCGCTTCAAATTCCACGGCATGGCCGAGGCCGACTATGCACGCTGGGTCGAGGAGGTGCGTGCCGCCGGTGGTGAGCTGACCCGCGAGCGCTACCTGGCTGATCTGGCCAAACCGAGCCACAAGGTGCCCGCACAGCGCTATGCCGCAGTCGATCCCGAGCTGTTCAACCGGATCCGTCATCGCTGTGTGGAGGCCGACCGGATGTGCATGGACATGATCATGGCCATCGACAAGCAGGGCGGCCTGGGCATCCTGGGTGTGGACGGCGTGGTCACCGAGGCCGTCAACCAGCCGAAGCATCGGGGCGAACGGCCGCTGTACCGCTCCTATGTGTCGGAAGCACTGTGCGCACCGATGGTGTCCACCCTGCAAAGCGGCTCGGCGCGGCTCACGCCCACCAGCCTGCCGGCCGCCACCGCGGTGCAGTGATTTCCGTCGGGCAGCCTGTGGTCTTGAGGCTGCCCTTACCGTTTTTCCAGCAAGCGTTCCAGGCGTCTTCCGGCCTCTGGGGCATAAACCGTAGACATCACGATGTTCGACTTATCCGATCCTGCCAAGCTGATTTTCGGGCGCCTGTCCTGGGAGGCCATTCCGACACATGAGCCGATCCTGATCGTGACCTTCATCGCGGTCATGCTCGGCGGTCTGGCGCTTGTGGGCGCCATCACCTACTTCAAGGCGTGGGGGCCGTTGTGGCGAAACTGGATCACCAGTATCGACCACAAGAAAATCGGCATCATGTACATCATCCTGGCCATCATCATGCTGCTGCGCGGTTTTGCCGATGCGGTGATGATGCGCCTTCAACAGGCGATGGCCTTCGGTGGCTCCGAAGGTTATCTGCCACCGCATCACTACGATCAGATCTTCACGGCCCATGGCGTGATCATGATCTTCTTCGTGGCGATGCCGCTCGTCACGGGTTTCATGAACTACGTCGTGCCGCTGCAGATCGGTGCGCGAGACGTGGCTTTCCCGTTTCTGAACAATTTCAGCTTCTGGATGACGGCCTTTGGCGCCGTGCTGGTGATGGTCTCGCTCTTCGTGGGCGAGTTTGCCAAGACCGGCTGGCTTGCCTATCCGCCGCTCTCGGGCATCGAGTACAGCCCCGACGTGGGGATGGACTACTACATATGGGCCTTGCAGGTGGCGGGGGTTGGCACCCTGTTATCCGGGGTGAACCTGATCGTCACCATCGTCAAGATGCGTGCGCCCGGCATGGACATGATGAAGATGCCGGTCTTCACCTGGACGGCATTGTGTGCCAACGTGCTGATCGTGGCCATCTTCCCGGTACTGACGGCCACGCTGGGCCTGTTGTCGCTCGACCGTTACGTCGGCACCAACTTCTTCACGAACGATCTGGGCGGCAACGCCATGATGTACGTGAACCTGATCTGGATCTGGGGGCACCCCGAGGTCTACATCCTGATCCTGCCAGCTTTCGGCATCTTCTCCGAGGTGGTTGCCACCTTCTGCGGCAAGCGCCTCTTCGGCTACACCTCGATGGTCTACGCCACGGCCTGCATCACGGTGCTGTCGTACCTGGTCTGGCTGCACCACTTCTTCACGATGGGCTCGGGCGCCAGTGTCAACACCTTCTTCGGCATCGCGACGATGATCATCTCGATCCCGACCGGGGCCAAGGTCTTCAACTGGCTCTTCACGATGTACCGGGGCCGCATCCGCTTTGAAGTGCCGATGTTCTGGACGATCGGCTTCATGGTCACTTTCGTGATCGGCGGCATGACCGGCGTGATGCTGGCCATTCCGGCGGCCGACTTCGTGCTGCACAACAGCCTCTTCCTGATCGCACACTTCCACAACGTGATCATCGGTGGCGTCGTCTTCGGCATGCTGGCGGGCATCGCCTACTGGTTCCCGAAAGCTTTTGGCTATCGCCTCGACCCGTTCTGGGGCAAGTGCTCGTTCTGGTTCTGGCTGGTCGGCTTCTACGTGGCTTTCATGCCGCTCTACGTGTTGGGTCTGATGGGCATCACCCGTCGTGTCAGCCAGTTCGATGATGATTCGCTGCAGATCTGGTTCGTGGTGGCTGCCTTCGGTGCCTTCCTGATCCTGCTTGGCATCGCCTGCTTCATCATCCAGCTGGTCGTCAGCTACCTGCGCCGCCATGAGTTGCGTGACGAAACCGGTGACCCGTGGGATGCCCGCACGCTGGAATGGTCTACCTCCTCGCCGCCGCCCGACTACAACTTTGCCTTCACCCCGGTCGTGCACAGCATCGATGCCTGGTGGGACATGAAGAAGAACGGCTATGTGCGACCCACCGAGGGCTTCATCCCGATCCACATGCCCAAGAACACGGCAGCCGGTTTCATCATTGCGGCGCTCAGCGCACTGTGCGGCTTTGCCCTGATCTGGCACATGTGGCTGGTGGCCGGGGTCAGCTTCGCGGCCATCATCGTGGCCTCCATCGTGCACACCTTCAATTACAAGCGTGACTACTACATTCCGGCAGCGGAAGTGGTTCGTACCGAGGCGGCGCGCACGCGGATCCTTGCCGACAACGCCTGATCCCATCTGACCACTTCCTGTTTCTGGCCACCCACATGAGTACAGCAACACTGCATCAGGGCATGCCGGCGCAAGCCGGCAAACGGCCCTACTACCTGACCGATGAGCATCATCCGCAGAACGGCACCCTGCTCGGGTTCTGGATCTACCTGATGAGCGACTGTCTGATCTTCGCCTGCCTCTTTGCGGTGCATGGCGTGGTTGGACGCAATTACGCAGCTGGCCCGTCGGGCGCCGAGCTGTTCGACCTGAGCCTTGTCGCGCTGAACACCGCGATGCTGCTCCTCTCGTCCATCACCTATGGCTTTGCCATGCTGTCGATGCAGGCCAACCGGTTGAAGGGCACCATCGGCTGGCTGGCCGTCACCGGTCTCTTCGGCCTGGGCTTTCTGGCCATCGAGCTGTATGAGTTCGCCCACCTGATCCACCTGGGGGCGGTGCCGCAGCGCAGCGCCTTTTTGTCCTCCTTCTTCACGCTGGTGGGCACCCACGGGCTGCACGTCACCTTCGGCATCATCTGGCTCGTGACCTTGCTCTTCCAGCTGAAGAAGCACGGCCTGATCGAAGCCAACCGCCGTCGCGTCCTCTGCCTGTCGATGTTCTGGCACTTCCTCGATGTCGTCTGGATCGGCGTGTTTTCCTTTGTCTACCTGATGGGGGTTCTGCCATGAGCGCCAACCACAGCCACCATGAGCATGCCCACCATCACGGGCATGCCGATCACCACGACGACCATCACGGCGGGGCACACATCCACGTCACGAAGAAAGAGTACGTCACCGGCTTCGTGCTCTCCGTCATCCTGACGGCCATCCCCTTTACGATGGTGATGGGTAAATGGTTCGAGGCGTCGTCGACCGCTGCTTTCTGGATCCTGGGCCTGGGCGCCATCCAGATCGTCGTCCACATGGTCTGCTTCCTGCACATGAACCGGAAGGCTGAAGGCGGCTGGACGATGCTGGCGTTCATGTTCACGTTGCTGCTCGTCGTCATCACGTTGGCCGGCTCACTATGGGTGATGTTCCACCTGGATGCCAACCTGATGCCGGCCTCCAGTCACGAGCTTCGTATCCGGCCCTGATGTCGGCCTGATTTGGCTCATGTTGCTGCTTCGCCTTCACGGGCCGGTTTCTGGTGACAGGAACCGGCCCGTGTGCTGTTCGAGCGGCCCGACGTGTTTTGACCGACATGAGTAACGCGCTCTGTTCTGATCATGGCCTCTTCTGATCATGCACCTGCACCGGTTCCTGACCATGAGCCGGGCTTCGAGGCTGTCGTGGCCTCGCACCACCCTCGCAGCCGCTTCGCGTTGTGGAGCTGGGGGATCGGGTTGACACTGGCTTTGGCCCTGTTCGTCTCGCTTGGCACCTGGCAGGTCAAGCGGCTGGCCTGGAAGCTCGACCTCATCGAGCGGGTCGAGGCCCGCATCCATGCGGCGCCCGTCAGCGCACCGCCGCCCGAACAGTGGGCCGGCGTCACGACTGCCCAGCATGAATACCGCCATGTCCGGCTGAGAGGGCGCTTTCGGCACGACCGGGAGGCGCTGGTGCAGGCATCCAGCGTCCTGGGTACCGGTTTCTGGGTGATCACCCCCTTGCAAACCGAGGGCGGTGCCGTCGTGATGGTCAACCGCGGCTTTGTCACCGCCCCCCAACGAGACCCTGCCCAGCGTGGCACGCCAGCCCCTGAAGGGCTGGTCGAGGTCGTCGGGCTGATGCGCATGCCCGAGCCGGGGGGCGGTTTTCTGCGCAGCAATCGCCCCGAGGAAGACCGCTGGTACTCACGCGATCTCGCGGCCATCGGGCAGGCGCGGGGCTGGCAGGCCGGGCAGATCGCGCCTTATTTCATCGACATGACGCAGGCGCCCGAAGCCCTGAGCGACTTGTCCGCCCCACTGGCGGAGGTGCCGCGCTGGACACCGCCACCGGCCCAGGTGTCGGAAATTGCCGTCATGCGCTGGGCTGAGCGCCAGCCCCGGCTCGTGCCGATGCCGGGTCTCACGGTCGTGTCCTTCAGCAACAACCACCTGATGTATGCGATCACCTGGTATGGCCTGGCGTTGATGGTGCTGGTGGCTGCCTGGTTCCTGTGGCGGGATGCTCGTCGGCGTCGCCGGTGACCATCGCCCACGCAAGGGAGCGTGCGACGACTGTTCTCCAAGGGGCTGCCTGCCGTTCAAGCGCTGGGTCAAGGGTCGGGCACGAAGTCTTCAGGGAAAGTCCTGAGCCATCCGGCCGGCCTGCCTCATAAAGCACTGCACAAAAGGGTCTACACTTGCCCTCATCAATATTCCACATGCACACATTCCCAGGAGAACGGACGAATGGAGGCGTTGCAGAATTTCTTTGATTGGCTGGGCGGCTATGTCTGGGGCGCACCGCTATTGATCCTGCTGGTCGGTGCCGGCATCTATCTCAGCGTCCGTCTGCTGTTTTTGCAGGTCACGATGCTGCCTTTTGCGCTGAAGCAGGCGTTCATGCCGCACAAAGGCAGCAATGAGCACGAAGGCGATATCTCGCATTTTGGCGCGCTGATGACGGCGCTCTCGGCCACCATCGGCACCGGCAACATCGCCGGCGTGGCCACGGCCGTCGTCTCAGGCGGCCCTGGTGCCGTCTTCTGGATGTGGGTGACGGCCTTCTTCGGCATGGCCACCAAATATGCCGAAGGCGTGCTGGCGGTCAAATATCGCATCGTCAATGACAAGGGAGAAATGTCCGGCGGCCCGATGTACTACATCGAGCGCGGCCTCAACATGAAGTGGCTGGCGATCCTGTTCGCCCTTTTCGGCACGCTCGCTTCCTTTGGCATCGGCAGCTCGGTGCAGTCCAACTCGGTGGCGCAGGCCATTCAGAGCAGCTTCTCCGTCAACCCGTGGATCACCGGTGTGGTGCTCACGGTGCTGACCGGCATCGTCGTGCTGGGCGGCATCAAGAGCATCGCCAAGGCGTCGTCCGTCATCGTGCCGTTCATGGCCATCATCTATGTGATGGGTGGCCTGGCCATCATCCTGCTCAACCTCGACAAGGTTGGCCCAGCCGTTGAAACCATCATCCGCTCGGCCTTCGGTCTGGATGCGGTCGTGGGCGGCGCCATTGGTTCGGCCATCCGTTATGGGGTGGCCCGTGGCGTCTTTTCGAACGAGGCTGGCATGGGCTCGGCACCGATTGCGGCGGCGGCCGCCAAGACCGATCATCCGGCCCGTCAGGCGCTCGTCTCGATGACTGGCACCTTCCTCGACACGATCGTCGTGTGCTCCATCACCGGCATCGTGCTCGTCATCGGTGGCCTTTATCCGCACGGCGAAACGGGGGCCGCGCTCACCACGCAGACCTTCAATGCGCTCTTGCCGGGGCCGGGCGGCTGGCTGGTCACCTTCGGGCTGATCTTCTTTGCCTACTCCACCATCCTTGGCTGGTGCTACTACGGCGAGAAATGCGCCTCCTACCTTGGCGGTGAAAAGCTCGTGCCGGTTTATCGGGTCATCTACGTGGCGTCGGTCATGATCGGCGCCGTGGCCAACCTGGGTCTGGTCTGGGCCGCCTCCGACGTGTTCAACGGTCTGATGGCCATTCCCAACCTGATCGCGCTGCTGCTGCTCTCAGGTGTGGTCGTGTCAGAAACCAAAGATTTCATCGCCAAGCGCCGTCAGGGCGAGCTGCCCTGATGCGTGCCATCCTGTTCAACGGTGCCGTCCGAAGGCACCGTGCTGAAAGGGGATCCTGGTGATCCACCTTCCCGGCCTCGGCGATAGGCTGAACAAGTCCCGCGGGACTGGTGCGGTGTATCGCCGGGGCGTGTCATGCATTGAGAGCGTGTCATGCACTGATTCGTCCCCTTGATAAGCCCCTCTGGGCGTGCATGACACGCGCTAGGCGCTCCCGTGAAAGCGCCGCTGGATGGGCATCAGATGTGCCAAACAAACGCATTTTTTTGATGTCGATCAATGGCCCCTGCATCGGATTTTTTCATGATCCGGAATAGTACGGTCTCAAACAAAGTGGCCTGATTACCGCGTGGCCGAGTGCTGTGTATCGATGCTCTCAACGGAAGGGAATACGTCCCGTTTTTTCCTTAATTGCATCGAATGCACAGCATTTTTGTTTTTATCAGATAGTGGTTGGTGTCAAATGGATCGACAAAAGTAGTCGAGCCGATATCTGGGGCATGTTTGCATCTCATTGTCATTGGCAATAGATTTGATCAAAAGAACTATTCGTACTTCAGGATCAGATCATGGCCGTGATACCCCTTTCCCAACTGTCCGAAGGCGCTGAGGCACATATCGAATCGATCATCCCGAATCCGGCATTCGGGGATCTGGACGTGCTCGTTTCCCGTCGTCTGGCCGATCTGGGCTTTTCTGATGGCGTGCCATTACTGGTGATTGCCAAGGGCTTGATGGGTCATGGCCCGTTTGCCGTTCGGCTGGGCAACCAGTCACAGTTCGCCCTGCGCGAGCCGGAAGCCGACAAGATCCTGTGTAGAACCCTGAATTGAATGCCCCATGAAAGTCAGTCGCTTTGCCCTGGTCGGTGCGCCAAACTGTGGCAAGACCGTTCTCTTCAACGGCCTGACAGGCTCCAACGCCCATGTGGCCAACTACCCTGGTGTCACCGTCGATCGGCGGGAAGGGCGTTTCGTCGACGACCCTGGCATCCACATCATTGACCTGCCCGGTACCTACAGCCTGCGTACCACCAGCCCCGATGAGGCCGTGGCACGCGATGTCGTGCTTGGCAAGCTCGGCCAACGGCCCGATGCGATCATTGCGGTGGCCGATGCCACCAACCTGCGCATGACCTTGCGCATGGTGCTCGAATTGAAGACGCTCGGCATGCCGATGGTGGTGTCCTTGAACCTGTCGGACGTGGCGTACAGCCGTGGCTTGCGCATCGATATTCACAAGCTGAGCGACCTGCTCGGGGTGCCGGTGCTGGAAACCGTGGCCATCCGGCGCAGTGGCATCCGTGCCGTCTGCCAGGCCATCCAGCAATTGCCACGCCATGCCAAACCCGCCACCGAGACGGCGCAGGCCGAGCGGACGCTGGAGGCGCTCGACAGCAATGCGCTCTATGCCCAGGTTGAAGACATCCTGAAGCAGGTCGTGCGTACCGAGATGAGCCTGCCTGCCTGGCACCGCCGGCTTGATCAGTTGGTGTTGAATCCCTTCTGGGGCATGGTGATCCTGCTCTTCATCCTGATGCTGGTCTTTCAGGCCGTTTATGCTTGGGCCGAGCCGATCATGGAGGCCATCGAGGGTGGTTTCGGTCTGCTGGGTGAATGGGTGGAGGCGAATACCTCGCCCGGTCTGTTGCAGGATCTGATCGTCAATGGCGTCATTGCCGGCATGGGCAGCGTGCTCGTGTTCCTGCCGCAGATCACCATTCTCTTTGCATTCATCCTGCTGCTCGAAGACTCCGGTTATTTGCCGCGAGCAGCTTTTCTGCTCGACAACCTGCTGTCCAAGAGCGGCCTCTCCGGGCGGGCCTTCATTCCGCTGCTCTCCAGCTTCGCTTGTGCGGTGCCTGCCGTCATGTCGGCTCGCACCATTCATGATCCGCGCGAGCGCCTTGTCACCATTGCTATCGCACCGATGCTCACCTGCTCGGCCCGCCTGCCGATCTACGCGTTGATCATCGCGGCCATCATTCCGGATCAGAAGGTATGGGGCGTGCTGAACCTTCAGGGGCTGACCCTGTTCGGTCTCTACGTGGCAGGTATCCTGTCCGCCGGTCTGACCGCCTATGTCCTGAAGCGGATGGCACGCAGCAAGGGCAATGTCCGTCAGTTCCCGTTGCTGATGGAGCTGCCCACCTTTCGTGTGCCGAATTTCAAGCATATCCTCTCCAGCCTGTGGGATCGGGTCAAAGCCTTCCTGGTGCGGGCTGGTACGGTGATCTTTGCGCTGAGCGTGGTGCTGTGGGCACTCGTCAGCTTCCCGGCCGCGCCCGAGGGGGCCACCGGCTCACCCATCGACTACAGCTTTGCCGGCACGCTGGGCCATCTGATCCAGCCGCTCTTTGCGCCGCTGGGCTTCACCTGGCAGATGTGCATCGCCATGATTCCGGGCATTGCTGCACGGGAAGTGGTGGTGGCTGCGCTCGGTACGGTCTATGCGGTGGGGGGCGATGGCTCGGAAGAAGCCGTCACGAACGCCCTGATGCCGATCGTGCACTCGCAATGGGGGCTGCCCACGGCCTTTGCCTTCCTGGCCTGGTACATTTATGCGCCGATGTGCATGGCCACGCTCGCCGTCATCAAGCGTGAAACGAAGTCGGCCAAGGCCACGTGGATGATTGCTGGCGGTCTCTTCGTGTGGGCCTATCTGTTTGCCATGATCGTCTATCAAGTCACGTCGAGGATCCTGTGATGCTGGAGAACATCATCGTGGGCGCCATCGTGGTTGCTGCAGCGCTCTATGTCCTGCGCAAATTCTTTTTCAAAAAGAAGGGGGGCAAGGATCCGGCCTGCGGCAGCTGCGATGCCTGCAACAAGGGCGGTGGTTGCCACTGAGCGGTTGACACGTGTTCGCCACGGATTCGTCCTGGCCTGAACAGCTGCTCAAAGGGCAGCGGTGTTCTGACGGCATTGTGTGGCACCATTGCGGTGGCCAGCCTGAAGCAGTCGATGGTCGTCGATCACTTCAGGCTGGCCATACCCCTTTCTGCCCTGGATTTCTGGAGCCTCGTTGTGAGAAGCACACCCTGTGGGATCATTCGCCGACTTGTTCATGGGTCATCCCGCCACTGGATGCTGCTGCCGGCGTTGATGACATTCGGCCTCCCGCACACGGCCCATGGCCAGGCGCTGAAGCCCGATGAATGCGTGATGCCGATCCCCGGTATCGTCAAGGTGCCCGAAGCTGGGCAGCACTTGCAAGCCGAGCTCAGCATCTGGGTCTATGAAAACGAACGTCGTCCTGGCCTCAAAAGCCTGTTTGCCCGCTACCTGGACATCGACCGGGATGCACTGGGCAAGGCCGCGCGTGAGCGCTATGAGCGGCGCACCTCACTTTTTCTGAAAGACTCCGAAAGTGGCAAGACCGTCCCCATCCAGGTGGATGGGTTGGCTCAGCCGATCCTGATGCCGGAAACCAACCAGGCCGGGCGAAGCAAGCACGTGGTGTCATTGCCGCGGGCGTTGTGGCAGGGCCGGGGGCTGCCCATCACCTATCGGATCGAGGGGTGCCATGCGCATGCCGAACAGGGGCTGCTATGGCCGGTGGAGGCCGAGGGCCTTTCCATCGTCAGCGACATCGATGACACGATCAAGGTGTCCGAGGTTCAGGACAAGAAGCAGCTGCTGCGCAATACCTTTCTGAAACCCTTCGAGGCCACGCCCGGCATGGTCGACTGGTATCGGCAGATGGCCGGGCTGGCTTCAGCACCGGGGAGTCGGCAGGCGCCTGATCATCGGGCTGCCGCTGACACCTCTACCGATGCGCTCGACGCGCCAGGCGCGGCCGAGGGGGTCTTGAAGGATGCAGCCGGAGGTCATGACCATGCCTCGGCCACTTCGTTGGCGAATGCGGCAGCCAGGCAGCAGGCGAAGAGGGCGCATTCATCCGCTGGCACCGACATCCAGTTTCATTATCTGTCGTCCAGCCCATTGCAGCTGCTGCCGGTGCTGACCGAGTTCCTGAACGAGCAGCAGTTTCCGCCTGGTAGCCTGATGCTGCGTGAATCCACCTCCTGGCGCAGCCTGTTGCCGGGCGACGGGGATTCCGAAGCCCACAAGCAGGCGCAGTTGCGCCGGCTGCTCACCACCTTTCCAAAACGGCAATTCATCCTGATTGGTGATTCGGGCGAGGCCGACCCTGAAATCTACGCCGAGGTTGCGCGCCAGCACCCTCGGCAGATCCGGGCGATCTTCATCCGTGATGTCACGGGCGAAAAGGCTGATGCACCGCGCTATCAGCGTACCTTTGGCAGCTTGCCCCGCAAGCAGTGGCACATTGTCCGCGATGGTGCCGAGGGGTTGGCCACGTTCCAGCGTCTGGGTATCCGCTGATATCCGCTCACATCGATGGCGTCGTGATCACCCTGTCAACGAGGCTGCCACGAGTTTCTTGAAGGGCGTCAGCCGCTCTGCCACATGCAGTGCCGCATTGCGCACGAGTCGGGCCGGTGGTGATTCGGTCGTGTACAACGTGGCAATGCCACGCGTGATCTCGTAGAGCGGGCGCGTGGCCAGCATGTGCTTGCGCTCGTAGCGAGCCAACAACTCGGGCGAGGCGATATCGCGACCGGAGGCTTTGGCGTGGCGCAGCTCGGTCGAGAGGGTATCGATGCTCTTCAGTC
This sequence comes from Lautropia sp., assembly GCA_030532895.1. Classification (GTDB taxonomy): domain Bacteria; phylum Pseudomonadota; class Gammaproteobacteria; order Burkholderiales; family Burkholderiaceae_E; genus Lautropia. The sequence continues at coordinate 86,179 of JAUNKF010000013.1, forward strand.
CAAAGTTGAAGCCATGCGCCGTGACCGGGTGCATGCCGACAGCGGCATCCCCCACACAGGCAAAGCGCCGGGCCACCAGCCGATGTGGCATCACGCCCACCAGCGGATAGGGGTGTCGGGTGCTGTGCAGCCGCATCCGACCCAGGCGGCCGTGGTAGCGCTGCGTCATCTCATGTCCGAAGTCTTCCTCGTCCATCGCCAGCAGCGCTTCGATCTGTTGATGAGGCAAGGTCAGCACGGTGGAGGACAAGGGCTCACCTGTCCGGGCCTCGTCATTCATCGGCAACAGTGCCAGCGTCTGCCCGTAGTCGAACCACTCCCAGGCCACATGCTCGTGCGGGACTTCGTGTGTCATCTGACAGACCAGCATGCTGCGGCCAAAATCGTGCATGCTCGCCCCAATGCCAGCCGCCCGGCGCGTGGCAGAAAAGCGGCTGTCGGCCGCGATCAGCAAGCGCGCCGAATGCGTCTGTCCGTCGGCCAGCGTCACCTGAACCTCATCGGATTGATGGCGCACTGTGGTCACGCCTTGGCCTGCCATCAGCGTGATCCGGCCGTGCTGCTCGATGGCGGCCTGCACCTCGGCAAAGGCCGCCCGACGGATCAGATGGTTTGACACCAGCCAGCCCAACTCGGTGCGTGTCGTCAGCGCATGTCCGATGAACATCGAAAAGGGGGATGCCCCGTTCATCACCTTCGCGTCACGCAACGGCGAGAAGGCCGTGGGCTGCATCGTCTCGATCCGCGACCACACACTCAGCTCACGCAGCATCGCGGCCGAGCGTTGAGTCAGCGCGATTTCACGTCCATCGAAGGCGGCGTTCTGTAGCGCCGCCAAAGGTTGCTGATCCACCAGCCCGATGGTCAGGCCCGTGTCCGACAAGGCACGTGCCAGGCACAAGCCGGCCGGGCCGGCGCCACTGATGAGGAGATCGAATTGCATGGTTCAACCCGGAAAAGCTGGCACAAGAGGGCCGTTGACATGGCCGACACTGTAACCCAAGGCAGCCCCTTGGGTGTTGATGGGTGTCAGTTTTGTGTTTGGCCCTTGCAGGTTCGGCGCTTGTCCCTGATGCGTGTCATGTACGGGCGGTGCCGAGAAGCGCGCCGGCATGGATTCGTGAGCGCGAACAGCCGCCAGACATCATGACACACCCCAAAGCACACCCCAAAGGCTAGCGCGTGTGTCACCTGGGCCACCAGCATCACGGCTTGGCGTTCTTCATCAGGAAGTCCATCACCTGCTTCTGCTCGTCCGGCGTCAGGCCCGCACGCGGGAACATGCTCTGTGTGATGCCATGCCACTGCTTTTGCGTGAACTGACCGGGGTCACGCGGGCCGTGGCACACCGTGCAGCGTTGGTAGAAGAGTCGCTCGCCCGGCGTGAGCGAGGCCGTGGCCTTCTCGCGCAGCGACTCGGCCCGCGCCAGCCCGAACACCGCCGGATCGATCTTCAGATCGGTGCGCTGGACGATGGCTGGTGGCTCATACGCACGGCTGCCGCCCCGATCCGCATCGGTACATTTGCGCAGCGATGCAAGACAGGTATCGGCCGTCGTCGCCTGCGAAAGACCGCTCGCTGCCCGGCTGCTGGTGATGAAATTGACCAGCCCATTGTTGCAGCGCCCCTTGCTGTCGAGGTGGGGCCAGGCACCTTCATAAATGCTGACCACACCCTTCATGATCTTGTCGGACACGCGTGCACCCACCACCAAGGCACCGCGCTCGTTGTAGAGCTCGACCAGATCACCATCCTTGATGCCGTGGGCTTTGGCGTCCTCCACGCTGATCGTGAGCGGCTCGCGCCCCTGAACCTCGTAGGTCTGACGCACCGGCCTCGCATTGGCCATCTGTGAATGCAGACGGTTGTAGGGGTGTGGGCTGACCACATGCACTTGCCCAGCCTTCGCATTGCCCAGGTATTCACTCGGCTCCAGCCACTTCGGCATGGGCGGGCAGTCGGGCAGCGCCATCTTGTCGATGGTTTCCGAGTACATCTCGATCAAGCCCGTGGGCGTGTGCAGCGGGTTCTTTTTGGGGTCGGCGCGAAAATCCCCATGACGCACCCAACGGTGTGCCGCCTCTGGCGTCTTCAGCGTCACCGAGCCAGCCTCCCAGAATGCCTCAAATGGCATCTGTGAAGCGGCGGAGCTGGCCTCATATGCTGCCTGCACATAATCCATGGGTTCCTTGCCCTCGGTAAAGGCAAACTCCACCCCACACAGTTCCGAGAGTCGCCGGAAAATCTCGAAATCATCCAGCGCATCGCCTTGCGGGGCGATCACCTGCTTCATGGCATAAATCTTGTTGATGTTGTAGGTGCCGCCCGATGAAATGTCATCACGTTCCACGGTGGTGGTGGCCGCCAGCACGATGTCGGCCCAGCGCGTGGAGGCTGTCCACCAGCAATCCTGAACGATCACCGTATCCACCTTCTGCAGCGCCTTGATCAGCTCGTTCAGATCCTGCTGATGTGACATGAAGTTGTTGCCAGCGTTGTAGATCAGCTTCACCAGTGGGTAGGTGTAGGTCGAACCGTTGTAGGTGAATGTTTTGCCGGGGTTGTTCAGCATGTCGCTGATGCGCGAAGCCGGGCAGATTGTCTTGACCGGATTGCGGCCCTGAGACAAACCCGTGGGTGCGGTGGCACCCGATTGTGGTGTGCCGCCACCGCCGTAGTGCCATGAAAACCCCACCCCTTGGCCGGGCAGGCCGATATTGCCCAGCACACAGGCGAAATTCACGATGGCCCAATAGGGCATTTCACCATGATGGGCACGCTGAATGGCCCAGGAGGCGGCAATCTGCGTGCGCTTGCTCGCACACAATTCGGCCAGCGCCCGGATCCGGGCGGCTGGAATGCCTGTGATCTTGGCGGCCCATTCCGGTGTTTTGGCAGGCGTGCCATCCGTATCCTTGCCTTCCAGATAAGCGCGGAATCGGTCGAAGCCCACCGTGTACGTGTCGATGAAGGCTTGGTCGTGCTTGTTCTGGCTGATCAGGTGATAGCTCATTGCCAGGAACAGCGCCGTATCGGTATTGGGAATGATCGGCACCCACTCGGCGCCGAGTTTTTCATCGGTGGTGGTCACCTGCGGGTTGATCGAAATGAACTTCACGCCCGCCTTCTTGATGGCCGTCCAATTCGGGTACATGTCGTGGTCGGCCACCGTGTATTCCACGCGGTTGTTCTTGTCCGGGTCACTGCCCACGAAAACCACCAGCTCGCTGTGTTTTTCCACCTGCTCCCAGGCTGTTTGGGCCGAATACACTTCCAGATCACCCAGCACCAGCGGCATGATGATCTGGCCTGCGCCGGCCGAATAATCACCAGTGGTCATCGATGACCCACCCAGCAGGTTGAAAAAACGCCCTTGCAACACGTTTGGCCGAAAAATCCCTGCATGCGACCACCCACCATAAGAGCTGCTGAAACAGCCCTCATTGCCGTGCTTCTCGATCGTGTCCAGAATGGCTTTGGCTGTCAGCCCCAGCGCCACATCCCAGCTCACCTGAACGAAAGGCTCCTTGCCGCGCAGCTCCGGCTTGGTATCACCCGTCTGGAAGCCTTCCAGATACGATTTGCGCACCATGGGCCCCGCCAACCGCGTCCTGTCATACGTGCGGGCCACCACCCCTTGCAACAGCATCGGCGTGGGCATCTTGTCGGTGGATTGCGCCACCACGCTTTCCAGGCGGCCGTTTTTGACCGTGGCCACCAGCGGCCCATAGTGTGTGGCATGCGCCACGGTACCGGTGAAGTTGGCCAGCGCATTGGCCGCTGCCGTCTCGGCATTTGCCACCGAAGACGTGCCCATCAACGCACCGCCCGCTCCTGCCCCCATCCCGGCGAGCGCACGATGAAGCGGAGGGCGAGCAAAACGGCCGGCTGCCAAGCCCACTGCTCCTGTAGCACTTGATTTAAGCCATTGGCGTCGTGTGGCACACATCTTGTCGTTCCTTGTCATATGAGAGAGGCATGAGCGCATGCGAGGCTTGGATGCCTCACCAAAAAACCAGAAAATCGGCAGCCCGGAAAACTGGCAGATTAAAGCATGCTGATGCATTGTAAATAATCGGATCTCTCCTAGGAAAATGATCGGATAATTTTCGGGGCTGTTTCCGGGATTTTGGTGGGCTGTTGAAATGGATCGACACTCGTTGCGCAAGCGCCTTGTTATCGCCGTAAACCATTGATTTCATGGCATGAACTTCATGTCGTCATCATGATGATCCCCTGAATGAGGGGTGTTTCAAAAGCCTGTTAATGAGTGGTCGACTGGAAGGGAAGTGTGGCTCGGTTTTTGATAAAATCCATGTGCAATTTGTTTTATTGGGCGTCATATATTTGTTTATATAACGGATAATTGAATGGAGCAGCCCCCTCGAGAAGCGCTGCTCTTTCTGTTTGAGGAAGAAAGCAGCTCGAGCCGCTTAGAGCGTGTTCTGCACTGATTCGTCCCCTTGATAAGCCCCTCTGCGTGTGCAGAACTTCGTGTCCTTCACATACCGGGACACCGCCAGGCCCGCAGAGTCCTCGATGGCTTCAAGGGGTTGGCGTTCTAGGTTGGCGTTCTAAATTGGGTTGTCTGATCCCATCGCTCTCAGACGGTCAGGCATTTCTCCTGTTTGGAGTACGAGGCCATCACTTTGGCGTAGAAGGTTTTGAGGGTGTTTATCTGTTAGCCCAAACCGCCCACCCAGATTAGGCCATCTGGCTGATGTCAAACCACCGAAAAAAGCGCATGATGGCAACACGCCGCTGCACTGGATAGCGGCGAGATCCATCACGAGTTTCAGTTTTGGGCTTGGCCAGCGCCGACAGCGCTTATTGCTATCGTATCCTTGTTATCGATGCTGTCGGTGTTGAGTCAAGCCTCTTTTTTTGCCTATGCCATTCACCCGGGTCTTGAGGCAAGAAAGCCTTGGACAGCGACACTTGGCCGCCACATGGCGCCCCACGTTGATGACGCCATCACAGACTCACCGTCGGTAGCCTCCGCTACTGAACCCGAAAGACCTCATCCAGCGTCTGGGCCGTCAGAATCCGCTCCGCCCATTGATCCAGCTCCGTCTGGCTTGCCGCTTCCAGCCGTGCCTGGGTGGTGGCACTCAGCTCTCCGAAACGAAGACGTAGCAGACGAGCCAGCATGCTCTGACTTCCTTGCTGCACGCCTTGGCGCATGCCTTGTTGCATGCCCTGTTGGAGACCTTGCTCAATCCCTTGTTGCATCCCCTGCTGAAGGCCGCTCTGCATGCCTTCTTCCCATTTGCGTTGAAAGATCCCTGCCATCTGTTCGCTCTCCTTCGGATATCGTCTGGCGTACTCTTGAAGCTCCTCGTCACTCAGCTCCAGATCGCGGTTGACCATGTCGAGGTACTTGTCCTGCTTGTTGGGGTCTGACTCCAGCTGCAGGATGCCGGTATTCGTGCTGTTCCAGAGTGCTACCTTATCATCAAGAGCGCCTGCCATGTACTTCAGGCAGATGCGCGCCACGATGTTGTCGCTGGCCAGAAACTGCTGAAAGGGCAGATCGCCCAGGGTGCAGCTCAGGTAGTGGAAGCTCATGAACTTGTGACGGTCTCCCCCCAGCTGTAGATGAGTAGGCAGAGATGGGCTGGCCTTGAGGAAGATCACGACCGGCACTACCCGTTGTGTGTCGTACAACTCGGCCAACTTCAAACAGTACACACCCAGGCGATGGATGGAAAACCGTGAGGGATCGCTCTCCTGTTCCAGCAAAAAGAGCAGGATCTCGCGCCGCCCATCTTCCCACTCGACCTTCAGCGGCACATCCAGCTCATGGAAACGGTCGCCGAGGCGATCTTTCAGCATTTCCTGCCGGATGGGGGTGATCTCGACCTTCTCGCCCGGCGGAATGGCTTCTTCATGGGCAAAGAAGTCCAGTGCCTGGCGAGGATAGTCGAGAATCAGGTTCTTGAAGTCCTGGTCATGGCTGCGTGACATGGTGCTTCACCGTGATGCGATGAAGCCAATGTACTGG
>JAUNKF010000038.1 GCA_030532895.1 Lautropia sp.
CCAGCGGTGTTCCGTTGTTCTCGGCATTGCTGAATTATCGCTACAGCGCTGAAGCTGATGCTGGTCGTAATGCAGTGGTCTGGGAGGGCATAACGTCGCTGGGAGGAGAAGAGAGAACCAACTATCCAGTTGACATGTCTGTGGACGACCTGGGAGATGGGTTTGATCTGGTAGCTCAGGTCAGGCGAGATATTGGTGCGGATCGAGTTAATGAATTCATGAATTTCATGCTTCATCAACTCGTTGAAGTGCTTGGTACAGATGGCTGGGAGGCTCCCCAAGACATCCGGTGCATAGGTGCTCGATTTCCATCATGCGTTCAGTATGGTACTGATCTAGGCTCCGAGATGAACGGGATTTCTCCTCCTTGGATTTCGATAGGCATTGAATCTCGAAGCGCTTTGAGCCATAAGCTTAGCTTCTGTTCAGTTTTCAGCCTGATTCATCAGCATGCTTGCCATAGCCCTCAGAGAACCGCTGTCGTCATGGGAGACGACCGGTTATCCTACGCCGAGCTTGATAGGCGATCGTCACGATTGGCTGCTTTTCTGGCCCGACGAGGCGTTGAACGTGGTTGCATCGTCGGCGTCGGAATGGGTAGAGGCCCGAAACTGCTGGTGACGCTATTGGCTGTTCTGAAATCGGGAGCTGCCTATCTGCCGCTCGATGCCAGCTATCCTGCAGATCGTCTTCGCTTCATGATCGGTGACAGTGGCATGTCTCATCTTGTATACGATGATGTGCTGGATGTCGTTTCGATGGATCCGGTGGGGCCGAGGTTGTTGTGCTGGCAGGATATGGATCTTGAAGACGGGCCAAATGAAGAAGATTTTGTTGTGCCCGTACGCCGGGAAGACCTTGCTTACGTGATCTACACATCAGGTTCAACTGGAACGCCAAAGGGCGTCATGGTCGAGCACGGGCCGCTGGCCATGCACTGCCAGGCGGTGGCCGAAATCTATGAAATGGGTCCGCAATCCTGCGAGTTTCATTTCATGTCCTTTTCGTTCGATGGCGCGCATGAACGCTGGCTGACTGCCTTGTGCAGTGGGGCACGACTGGTATTGCGTGACGATGAGTTGTGGACGCCAGACACCACGCTTGATATCCTTCATCGAGAGCGGGTAACCGTGGCGGCCTTTCCACCCGCCTATTTGATGCAACTGGCCGACGCGGCACAAGCATCTGCCAATCCGCCACCGGTGGAGGTCTATTGTTTTGGTGGTGAGGCCATGCCGGCGGCTGGTTATGACAAGGTCAGAAAGACTCTGAAACCGCTGACGCTGATCAACGGCTATGGCCCCACCGAAACGGTGGTGACACCGCTCATCTGGAAGACGGCTGCCAACCAGCCCATTGCGTCTGCGTACGCGCCGATCGGCAAGGCCGTCGGCCAGCGGACGCTGCATGTACTGGACGCCAACCTGCGTCAAACACCGGCTGGCGTGGTGGGAGAGCTGTATGTCGGTGGCGAAGGGTTGGCCAGGGGTTATCTGAAACGTCCTGCGTTGACTGCCGAGCGCTTCGTCGCCGACCCGTTCAGTGAAACGGGCGGCCGACTCTATCGGACGGGCGATCTGGTTCGGGTGATGGCCGATGGCAACATCGAGTACGTTGGCCGCGTAGATGATCAGGTCAAGGTCAGAGGTTTTCGGATCGAGCTGGGTGAGGTGGAAGCCAGCTTGCGAGAAGTGTCCGGGGTTCTGGAGGCCGCCGCCGTGGTGCAGGAAGGTGTCAATGGCGCGCAGATCGTTGCCTATGTCGTGCCTGATCAGGCAATGGTCGTCATCAACCAGCCTTTAATACAAGCTGCCTTCAGCAAGACGATACGTCAGCATCTGGGTGAGCGCTTGCCTGACTACATGGTGCCGGCTCATCTGGTCATGATGGCAAGCCTGCCACGGCTGACCAGTGGCAAGCTCGACAGAAAGGCGTTGCCGTTGCCGGCGACCAACACCTTGTCGGCGCGTGTTCACGTCGAGCCCTCCACGGCGGAGGCACGCCAGCTGGCAGACATCTGGGAGGATGTGCTGGGCGTGCCACAAGTGGGTGAAACCGACAACTTCTTCGAACTGGGCGGAGATTCGCTGCTCAGCCTGAAAGTGCTGACACGCGTGCGGGCATTGGCGAACCCGAGGCTATCGTTCAAGCTGCGTGACCTGATCCAGAAACCGACGATTGGGGCGTTATTGGGGATCCAGCCAACAGTGACGGGGCAAGCCGATGAAGGCCTGATGCTGCTCAATGCAGGATCTGATGCATCCGCATCAGCTCTTTTCTGCATTCATGCTGGTATGGGCACGATATTCGACTACCAGCCATTGGCCAGAGCGCTGCATGGCGTTCGTCCCATGTACGGCTTGTCATGCCGGATGCTGCTGGATTCGACGCACTACGATCGATCTCTTGACCAGATGGCGCAGGATTACGTCACCATGATCCGGACGATTCAAACGTCCGGGCCTTATCATCTGTTGGGCTGGTCGTTGGGCGGTACGCTGGTCGCATTGATGACCCGAATTCTGGAAGATGCCGGTGATGAGGTCCGTTTCCTTGGCATGGTGGATCCCTTCGTGCCAGCGGGTGACAGTGGTGCTCGGGCTGATGATTGGCAGATGGATCTGTTCGACTATCTGAGCGTGATGTTCGAGCTGACCGACGAGGAACGCGTGAGTATCGAACTGCAAGAAAAGTCTGTGGATGACGGGCAATTGACAGAAGCTTTGGTGGGCGAATGGATATCGACGTTATTGAACAAGGGGATCATTTGTGCCATCAAAAGTGGTGGCGTCATGGATGCTGCTGAGCATGCGCGAATTTTCATGGTGGCCAGACACCTCAAAGCCTTGTCGACGACCTTGCCTGCCTTGCCGGCGCTTCGTAAGCGTGCCCATTGCTGGTGGGCAGAGTCAAGAAGTGCTTCTGACCGAGCCGTGCTATGGCAGCAACTTGAGCAGGCGCCGGGATCGGAAGCCGATGTACCGACTGATCACTTCACGATCATGCGTCATGAAGAGTTCATTCGGGATCTGAAGGCTTGTCTGTCCGGCCTGGACGATGTCGTTCACCCCAATCAGAAGGTTGCATGAAAGAGGAGATGAGTATATGCCGTTGAACCCCGACATCGAAGACTTTCTGGCACTGGTCAATGGCCAGAAGGCCGGAAGAACCAGATTGCACCAGATGCCCCCAGCCGAAGCCAGGGCTGCGTATGATCGCACTACAGGGATTCTTGACCTTCCAGGTGTGGACGTGCTAACTCGGGATGTTCGCATCCCGACACGGGACGGCATCAACATCCGTGGCCGGCTCTATGATGGGGTGGGTGATGGCCAGGTACTTGCCCCTGTGCTGCTGTTCTTTCATGGTGGAGGCTATGTACTGGGCGGGCTTGAGTCGCATGATGGCCTGTGCCGTGCCTTGTCCTCAGGCGCCAGGTGCCGGGTATTGTCAGTGGATTACCGCCTCGCACCGGAATATCGTTTTCCGACGGCCTTCCATGATGCGGAGGATGCGTTGAAGTGGTTGTATGAACAGGGTGAGGCCCATGGCCTGGATGCCAACAGGCTGGTCATCGGCGGAGACAGCGTGGGTGGCAGTCTGGCGGCAGCTTTGTGCCTGGCTCAGAAGGCGCGGAAAGCGACGCAACCCAGTCTTCAACTGCTGATCTATCCTTGCACGGCCGCATGGCAGGATACTGAATCCCATCGGCGCCTGGCGGAGGGTTATCTGCTGGAAGGGGATGATCTTCAATGGATGTTCGCTCAGTATCTGAACCATGAGGCTGAACGACATGATTGGCGCTTTGCGCCGGCAGAAGCGCCGGATTTTCAAGGCCTGGCGCCTGCTCACATCGTGTTGGCCGAATATGACCCCTTGTCAGATGAAGGGAGAGCTTATGGCAAAAAGCTTGAACAGGCCGACGTGCGGGTCAGTCTTCGCGAATATGCCGGCATGGTGCATGATTTTGCCCGAATGACCACTATCACGGAGGAAGCCTTGAAGCTACGGGGTGATTTGGCCGTCTTGCTGAATCATGCGTTTTATGTTGAGTGATAGAAACTTACCTGGTCCAGATATCGCTGCCAGAAAAGAGGTATAACGTGCTGCTTGATCAAGTTGCCCGACTGTTTCCAGTCAGCCGGTATTTTGTCAGCCATGTGGGTGGGCAGCGTCATGAGCTGACGTGGGATGGTGATGCCACCATCCGGTGTCTGCTTGGAGAAGACCGTGTCACGCACTGGCTTTGTCAAAAAGATGCTGATGGCCTGATGAGGATGACTTGTCGGGAAGGCAGGTTCGGGCAGGAGGACGGAGGGCTGGAGGAAACGCTGTTGGCCGTGCTTGAAAGCGCCTTTTACTTTTACCAGGGTGAAGACAGCTTCTATCTGGACGTTTCATACCTGAATGATGCGTTCCTGGAACGCTATGCGCAGCTGGATCGTCTGCGGCTTCCGAGGGTCGAGCGTAACCTTTTCTGGCAACGACCGGAACTCTGGCTGCCTAATGTTCAGAAGGGGGTGTCTTATGGCACTATCCAGTCGCTCAGTCGCTCACCCTTGAAACATCAGGGAGCGGTGGGCGTGACATATCGTCGTTTCATTCCTTGGTTGGGACGAACTTTCAGTTTTCGGGGAATTCGAATCGAGGAAGACCTTGAGAGGTTTTCTAGATGGATGAACGATCCTTTCGTCTCTCATTTCTGGGAAGAGCAGGGGAGCCTGGATAGGCATCGGTCTTATCTCAATGATAAGCAGGTAGATCAAAACATCTTGACTCTGCTCGCCTGTCTTGATGATCAGCCGTTTGGGTATTTTGAGGTTTACTGGGCAAAGTACGATCGTATCGCACCTTTTTGCGATGCGGAGGAGCATGATCGTGGGTGGCACGCCTTGATCGGCGAGGAAGATTGTCGGGGAAAAACTTATGTTTGCTCCTGGCTTCCGTCATTGACCCATTATTTGTTTCTGGATGACGAAAGAACAAAGCGAATTGTGGTTGAGCCGAGGGTTGACAATGATCGGATGACGAACAACCTGATTCGGGCAGATTATCACCTTGTCAAGGAATTCGATTTTCCACACAAGAAGGCTAACCTTTTTGAGGTTAGCCGATCTTGGCTTCTGTCCTGACCCTTTGGGTACAAGTCACGTTTTACTTCTACCTGAGGGGATTGTGATTTTGTTGTTTATTTACCACTTGTATGAGACGGTTCCGAAGACTTTTCGTGGCTCTCCGTAGAAGCATCCATAGGTGCAACTGGAGAAGTACGTCTTGTCAGTCAAGTTGTTGACATTGAGGCTCAGAACCCAGGGGCCGGTCGTATAACTCAACATGGCATCTATGACCGTGTAGGAAGGAACCATGGTGTTCTCGGCAAACCACTCTTCCGCTTTTCTTTCTCCCACATAACGAATGCCCGATCCGATTTTTAGGCCCGATACCAGGTGGTTCGTGAACGAGTAGTCTGCCCATATTGATCCCTGATGCTTTGGAACACCAGCAGATTTTTTTCCGACCTCGGAAGGGTCAGTGCTTTTTCTGGTTTTTGCATCCGTGAAAGCGTATGAAGCTATGATCCATAACTTTCTGTTAAGGCGAGCCTTGGCCTCAAGCTCAAAGCCTCGAGATTTGATCTGACCTACCTGGATTTGATACTCCTCCGGGTCAACAGGATCGGCTGTCAATACATTGTTCTGGGCAATTTCATAGACTGATGCTGTGACATAAGCATCATTCCCTGCCTGATATCGAAAGCCGGTTTCCCACTGAATACCTCTAGTTGGCTTGAATCGAACCCCAAGTCTGTCCTTTCCTTCAGTTGGTTGGAAGGATTGGCTGAAGCTGAGAAAAGGAACTAGGCCATTCTTTGACAAGTATGCAAGCCCGAATCGGCCAGTAAAAGCTCTGTCCTTGTGATTTTCCCAGTTTGTTTCTTCGTAGTCTGCGGTTTTGGCGTGGTGCCAATCTTGCCTTCCTGATAGAGAAATAACCCAAAGATCTTTGAGCTTGATCTGGTCTTGTGCATACACTCCGTATGAGTCGCTCTTCGTCTTGTCGGAATAGGGGGAGAACTCTCTATTTGAGATGACTGGATTCGAGTAGTCCGGGGTGAATAAATCAATCGGACTCAAATCGCTGATGTATTGTTCAAGGCTGCTTCTTGATCTGTCGAAATCGAAACCAATCGCAATGTCATGGGAAAGCTCATCGCTTGTTTTTGAGATGTTGATTCGACTGTCAAGAAAGAACTTTCTCCTCGGATCCTCTCTCTCGACCAGGCTTCTCGACAATAGTCTTTGGTCTTCGTCAGCCCAGCCTTCATTTTCTGCATAGTTGTATCGGGATTTATGATTTTCTGATCTTAGTGTTTGATGAAAATAAGCCCCTTCGGATATTTTGTTTTTGAAAAGAATGGAAAGGGAGTTGTTTTCAATTTTGAACGGGTCAAAAATTCCGGCGGTTCCCCAGAATCTGTTTCTCGAAATTTTTCCGTTTTTGTTTGGCTTTATGGTTCCTTCCGCAGGGTGTCCAAAGATGAAGCGGGTTCTGGTTGATTGGTGTCTGGCCATGACGGTCAAGGAAGTTTCATTTGACGGCTTCCATTCCAGTACAGGGGAAATGTAGGTTCTGTCATCCGGTGTAAAATCAGTGAATGCATTGCCGTTCCTGTACAAACCTGTGATTCTGTACTTTAATTCTCCGTCTTTGGATAGGTTTCCACTGGAGTCGCCGGAAATCTGCTTTCGATCAAAGTTTCCCATGCTGACGTTCAGCTCGGAAAAAGGGATTTCTGTTGGCCTTTTGCTGACTGCGTTGATCACTCCTCCGGGGGCTCCCAATCCATACATTACCGATGAGGGGCCTCTCAATAGTTCAACCCTTTCCAGGCCGTAGGTCTCCATTTGGCCTGCATAGCGATTGGTGCTGTATTTTGAACCATCGAGGTATAGGCTTCTGTGATACCCATTGGCTGGGAAGCCCCTCAAAACAAAATCGTCAGTGATGCTTCCAGCTTCCTCAAACGTCACGCCAGCGGCATAGGCCAGGCTGCCAGCAATGTTGTTTGCTCCCTGGTTTCTTATCTGCTCTTCCCCTACTACAGTGATGGATTGAGGGTTTTCGATGATCGGTGCTTCTGTCTTGGTTCCGGTACTGCTTTTTGTGGCTACGTAGCCTTGGAGAGGGCTGGTGGCGTTTTCCTGTACTTTTTTATCATGTACTTGAACCTCTGGTAGTGCTTCGATTTTTGATGAGTCTTGTGCAAAACTGCTTGAAACGAAGCCAATCAAAGCCAGTTGGATCGCTGCAGGAATCGGCTTGAGTCTCATCATCATCTCCTTCTCATTCTGGTCGGTTCATCATGGAAGTGGGTCATGTATGAACCTAGGGTGGACAATCCGGTACTGATCTTGAGTGGTATCCGGCATGTTTGATTACCATTTTACTATGAATAGTAGTGATTCTTGTCTTGATTTGTTATAAAAAGTTGTTCTTCGACGTGTTTTCTTCCAAGGGATTACCCCTGTCGGAATGCATGAACTGAAGTGAGCCATGGATTTGGGTTGGCTCAATGCTGGCCTGTTCAGGGCATGACCTTTCTTGATCCCTCGTCGAACATGGCGCAAGACGTGGTCGTTTGCTGACGCCGGAAGGTTTGGTCAGATTGACGTACTTTGGTCGGACCGTCGACGAGGGGTGAGACACGTCAGGTTGTTTCAGTGTGCTGTGGCTGCTTTTGCAGAACCGTCAGCAACGACTCCGCAATCTCCCCAACCCGCACTGCCGTCACCGACAGTAGCGTGTCACTCAGCCCATGGGTCTGTTCGCTGCCGCCCTGCACGAAGATGGCGGGCTTGAAGGTCGGGCTGCTCCTGATCCGGTAGTCGCGAGCGACCTCGAAGTTGCCCAGGTAGGGGGCAAGCTTGGCAAGTAGTGCCTGATGATGCCCACGCTCATAGCCGGTGGCCAGAATCAAGGCATCGTACTGGCGCTGAATGTGTTGCCCATGGTTCTGGTCATGCAGCTGCAGCGTGATGCCATCTCCGTCGTTCTGGATGTCTTCGATCAGGTGCCGGCAAAGGATGCGTTGACGCTGTTGAGCCGTGACACGTTGCTGGTAGAGCGTGTCGAAGATCTGGCAGATCAGATCCAGGTCGGTGCAGGCGTAGTTGGTGTGACGGAACTCGCACAGCATGTTGTGTCGATCGGCGGCGGGACAGTTGAAGATGTAGTCGACGAACTCGGTGTTGAAGATCTCGTTGACGAAGGGGCTGTCGTCGGCGGGTTTGATGACGTGGGCGCGCATGATCAGGTCGATCTGGTCGATGCCTGGGCGTTGCCCCAGGTCGACGAAGATCTCGGCCGCACTTTGGCCAGCGCCCAGGATGGCGATGCGCCGTGCAGTCGGATTGGCTGAAAGCCCTTTCAGGTAGTGGTGGGAGTGAAAGATGCGGGGATCCTGTTGCAGGGCCAGGAAGGCATCCGGTACGTGGGGCCGTCCACCCAGTCCCAATGCCAGGTTGCGGGCCAGGCGCTGATGTCGTTGCCCGGTTCGGGTCTGTGAGATCACGCGGAGGAGGTGCACCTCGTCATCATCGAAAACAGGCTGGATATCCACCACCTCTTCGCCGTAGCTGCATTGGTCGCGGAAGTGCGTTGCACTCCATCGGAAGTAGTCGTTGAACTCGATCCGGCTGGGCAGGAAGGTTTTGAGGTTGATGAAGTCCTGCAGGCGGCTATGGTGATGCAGATAGTTGACGAAGCTGAAGTGGCTGCGCGGGTTGCGCATGCTGACCAGGTCCTTGAGAAACGAGATCTGCATGTGGGTGCCGGGCAGCAGCATGTCCGGGTGCCAGGCAAAGTGGGGCTGCTTTTCGATGAAGTGGGCATCAATGGCGTGTGGCCGTGGCTGCTCGTGCAAGGCGATGGCCAGAGCGAGGTTCGAGGGGCCAAAGCCGATGCCGATGAGGTCGTGAACGGTATTCATCCTGTCTCCGCATGATTGCGTTGGGGGGTCATGGGGTAAGACGGTTGATGCTGTCTTTTGTTTAGTCCTTTGTCTGGTGCCTTTGTGTAAAGAGCAGGCATGGCCGGAGATCAAAGATGTTTGGTTGGTAGCGATAAGCCTCCTGCCTGTCGCGTAACCTAATATCACAATTGTTTGTATTCGTTTCCATTCGTTATGTTGTAAATTCCATCTGGCACTGCTGGTGAGAACCATTCTCAGTGCTCTTCAAGGAGGAGAAACATGCCGAAGGCGGAGGATGCGGAACAGGAAAGACTGGTGGCTTTTCTGAATAAGGAGCGTCAGGCGCTACAGCGTCGTGCCAGGCAATTGGTCAGATCATCCGAGGTTGCCGAGGATCTGGTTCAGGACTTGGCCATCAAGATGCTGCGCCAGGAGAATTTGTCGGCGATTCAGAGTTTGAGGCAATATGTGTATACGGCCATCCACCGGTTGGCCTTGGATCATCTGGAGCAGGAGGCAATCCGCTCCAGATGCCTGGTGACCGAAAGCGCCGAAAATCAGCTCGACGAGTTCTGCGTGGATGAGGTTGATCCAGGGCAAATATATGAGTGCCAATGCCTGATCAAGGCGCTGAGAGCGTCTGCTACCCAATTCCCGCCCCAGTTTTGGAAGGCATTCCGCTTGAATGCCGAAGGCTATACCCAGCGGGAGATTGCCGAAAGGCTGGGTTGTTCGGCCGCTAAGGTGAACGCCATGTTGAAAAGGATGCGGGAGGTTGCCCGTCATGTATCGGCATGTCACCGGGGGCAGGACAGAAAGCTGTAGTGTGGTGTTTTGATATGGCTCAAGCCTGGATACTGATGCCTTCATGCTACGATGACTGGTTGACATTGTGTGAGGCTTGACAGCGTTGGATGAGCATTTCCCCCACCAGGTAGGTGAAGGTCAGGAGGATGTCGGCCAGGTGGCCTGGAACTGGGTGGTACGACAATTTGAGTCGGAGGTAGGGCTGGATCAGGCCGCTCACGACGCGTTCTTGCGCTGGCTGGGAGAAGACAGCAGGCATTCCCGTGCCTATCGGGCTGCGATAGAGATCTGGACGGCAGCGGGTTGTCTGGGTGATGAGGACGAAGACTTGAACCCTGATGCCTGAACATTCATCGGTTTTTCCCGTCTATGAAGGGTGGGGCTGGCGTTGGTCGGCCCGGCTTCAGGATGGGAAAGCATGTTCAGAAAAATCAAGCTTGCTTATGTGATGTCGCTGCGCAATGCGGCAGCCGATCAGGCGGGCCAGCAGCTTGCCTTTGGCGAGAAAGGCCCACAGCGCTACATGATGTCACCACTGGAATATCTGGCCAGGGCGCTGGATGAGACGCCTTTGGGTGATGCCTATGCCTTGCAGGTGGTGATCATCGATGATGACCCGGAGTCGGTTCGTGACCGGGAGAAAGTGGGGGCATACGGTTTTTCGCCGCTGGATGGCAGGCCCTGGATTTACCCGTCGGGCTTGCAGGTGCAGGGGCGTGGGTTGGCCGAGCTGTGGTGCCCGATTCCTTCCACCTATCGGCGTCTGCCCTGGACGGACAGGGCCGGGCGAGAGGCTGGCAAGCATGATTTCGAGCAACGGCTGCTCGCATGCTTGCTGGCGGTTCAAGCCGATCTGGTGCTGGTGGATGGGCTGATCCTGATTCTGGATGAGCTGGTTCGGCCTGGCTCGCTGTATGCCGACCGGGTGTTGAACATCCATCCCGGTCTGACACGGCTGGATTCGCCGTTTGAACGACGGGGGGCGCACGCCACGCTGGATGCGCTTCACGGTGCACAAGGGCGAAGGGTGGTGGACTGGCAAACCCTCAAGACGGTGCCAACGCCTGTGAGGACACGCACCGGGGCATCCTTTCATCTGGTGGACACGGGGATCGATTCGGGTGAGGTGATCGTCGATGTGCTCGATACCCCCATTGCGCCCGATGACACGATCCTCGCATTGCGGTGGCGCAATTTTCAGCGCAGTCTTTTTCCGGCAATGCACTTGGGGCTGGCGATGTTGGCCGGGCTGCCGACCGATGAGGTGCTGACGGGGCTTGGCCCGGATGCCGAGGTGTTTTTCTGCGAGCAGACATTGCTCGATCGGGTCAGGCGACCCCTACCACGCCCTGGTGAAGTGTTGGCGGGGGGCATGGCATGAAGCAGGATGTATTGAGGAGCGGCATGACATTCGCGCTTGGCAACATGACTCGTGAGCGGAAACGTTCATCCGACACCCGGTGCGCTGGGCGGCTTTGCAGATTGATGGGCGTGGGCCTGATGGGGGCGAGCTTGCTGGTTGTGTCCTTGTGGGGGGAGCATGCTCAGGCAAGGCAGGCTGAATCCGTCGAGGGGCAGATGTTTCGCGCTTTGGCTGTGGCTGATACGGAAGAGGCGGTAGCCGCTGTCGATGGGCATGCGCTGGAGGCAGATGCCGTGGCCTTGAGGGCGGGCCAGGTCGAGATCCGTCGAACCACCGACGGGATGCCGCACGTGCGCGCCCTGGATTGGCAGAGCCTGGGGGCAGGGGTTGGCTATGTGCAGGCGCAGGATGCGCTATGCACGCTAGCCGAGGCTTTCGTCACCTATGAAGGGCGGCGTGCGTGGTTCTTCGGGGCCGAGGCTCGTCCGCAGCATGATTCGACGCTTGGTCGGCCCACGAACATCGAGCTGGATTTCTTCTTCAAGGCTTTTGCCGATGACCGGGCGGTGGCACGGGTATGGGCCGCTCAACCGCCTGAGCTGAGGGCGTTGGTGGCGGGCTATGTGAAAGGCTATAACCGTTATCTGCGCGAGCAATCGGGGCGTGGTGCGGGCAAGCCAATTCAGAAGGGACGCAAACGGCATGACTGCCTGGAAAAACCCTGGCTGAGGAAGATCAAGCCGGCTGATCTGTATCGGCGTTTTCATGCCGCGCAGATTGCCGCGGGCTATGCGCATTTCATTCCTGAACTGGTGGGAGCGCAGGGGCCCATTTCCGAGACGATATCGGGGAAAGCCATGGGGCAGCGTTCGTCACGGCAGTCGAGCTGGCTTCTTCCTGTTCAGCCGAACGGACTGTTCCCTTTCAGACGGCTGTCATCGGTGGGGCATCGTGAGGCGGTGGGTAGCAACATGATCGCCTTGGGCGACGAGGCTACGGGCGGTACGGGCGGGGTGCTGCTTGGCAACCCGCATTGGTATTGGGCTGGCCCCGATCGCTTTTATCAGATGCACCTGACGATACCTGGCAAGCTGGATGTCGCTGGTGTGGGTTTTCTGGGAGTGCCGGTGGTGATGCTGGGGTTCAATCAGCAGGTGGCCTGGAGTCATACGGTATCGGCAGCCCGGCGTTTTGGCTTGTTCGAACTGAAGCTGGATCCTGGCGATCCGACCCGGTATCAGGTTGATGGACGGTGGCACGCGATGGAGAGCCGAACGGTGAGGGTGGCGGTTCGTGATGCCAAGGGAGGGCAACGGCACGTCTCACGCGTGTTTTACGCCACGCGATTCGGCCCGCTTGTCGAGCTGAGCGGGATGTTTCCGGACGTGTCGGGATGGGGCAGGCACAGGGCCTTGGCCTTGCGGGATGTGAATGCCGAGAATTTCAGGGTGTTTCCCGGCTTTCTGCGCTGGAACCGGGCTGCTTCGCTGGACGAATTCATCGCCATCCAGCGGGAGGAGCTGGGCATTCCCTGGGTGAACACGGCGGCCATTGGCAGGGGGGAAGGTCGTGTGTGGTACGCGGATGTGGGTACGGTGCCGAACGTGAGCGATGCCTGGCGCCGCGTCTGCGCCTCGGCCTTGTCGGCGGCGTTGTCGAAGGTCGATCCGTTGATGCCGGTGCTGGATGGCACGCGCAGTGCCTGTCAGTGGCCGAACAGCCCGAAGGCGCGGCAGCCTGGGGCCATGTCGCCGGATCAGATGCCATGGCTGTTGCGCCGGGATTACGTGGCGAACATGAACGACAGTTATTGGCTGAGCAATGTCCATCAGCCACTGGAGGGCTTTGCGCAGGTGTTGGGTGGTGAGCGGGAACCGTTGTCCTGGCGTTCCCGGCAGGGCCATCGGATGGCGATGTCGATACTGGCCGACAAGCCAGGATCGGCGGTGCTCGCCAGTGAGCAGCTTCGTCACCGAGCCTTGAACGATGTGGTCGAAACGGCCCGACTGTTCAAGGATGCCTGGCTGACCAAGGCCTGCCCGGTCGCTGTCGTCAATCTGCAAGCGGCTGAGCTGAAAACCTTGGGACTGGGGGCCGCTGAGATCGAGGCGACCCGGCGGGCAGCAGCGCGACACGAGACGCCAGTGCAGCAGGAGAAGCAATGGCGTCAAGGAAACGGGGGAAACCAGGGAAGGGGGAATGTGCCGCAAACATCCGGGCCTTGGCGAGTGCCGATCGGTGAGGCCTGCTCGGTGTTGAAACGTTGGGATGGCCGGGCAGCTGCTGATGCCCGCGGGGCGCTGTTATGGGAGCTGGCCTGGGCGGCCATGGCCCTGCTGGACGAGTCCGAACCGGTGTACGAGGTGCCGTTTTCGCTCGAGGATCCGTTGAACACGCCACGGCAACGGCGGTTCTCCGCGATGGCGGCTGCCAGGGCGCTGGCGGCTGCGCACGTGATGATGCAGGCCAGAGGGCTGTCGTTGGATGCCCCGTTAGGCGAAGCCCGTTATCTGAAGGCCGGGCGACAGCGTCTGCCCCTTTTTGGGGGCTGTCATCAGTTCGGTCATTTTGCGGTTGCTTGCGAGGATGATCCGTTGCAGCCGCTGGGGCCAAACACGCTGGCCAACACCTACATGCAGGTGGTGCATTTCGATGCCTTGGGGGTGGTGGCTCATACCTTGCTGGCACATGGCCAGGATGAGCGGGTTTTTGAAGCGGGTAAGGGGCTGGAACCGGTGTTGCGGTATGCTCGCAAGGACTGGCTGCGTTTTCCTTTTCACGAGGCCGACATCCGCCGGGATCCGTCGATGCATCGTCAGGTTTTAAGGTTTGACGGGCATTGACGGTGCCGGAGACTCGCATGATCCTGATGCTTGCTCCCTGAACAGATTGGCCGCTGAACCGTCTTGGCTGTGTATGAGCATTTCACAGGAGAGATGGCATGCTGGCATATCTGATCGAGCAATCCCGTAAGCTGATGGCCGGCGCGGCCGTGGCCAGTGTGCTGCATGGCGTGTGCAGCGTGTTGTTGCTGACGCAGATCAATGCGGCACTGACAGCCACGTCTTCATCCGAGCGGATGGCGGGGGTGGGTGGTTTTGCGATATTGGCGGTGGCCTTGATGCTGGCGCAGGTCGTCTCTTCGGTGCTGTTCGAGCGCTTGAACCATCGCTCCCATGCCGATTTGCGCCGCTTCATAGCCGGGCGGGTGATGTCGGCCGATTACCGGCAACTGGAGGAGCTGGGGGGCGCCAAGGTGCAGTCGGCGCTGTCCGAGCACAGTACGACGGTGGCCGAGTTTTTCGTGAATCTTCCGGTGATTCTGGTCAACGCCATCACGGTGCTGGGGTGCCTGATCTACCTGGCCTGGTTGTCGTGGACGGTATTTCTGGCCGCGGTGGTGGTGATCGGCCTCGGGTCGCTGGGCTATCACCTCGTGCACTTGCGGGCGATCCGCCATCTGGAGGCTGCATCGAAGGAGCAGGATCGCCTGTTTGGCCATTTTCGCGCGTTGACCGATGGCGCGAAGGAGCTCAGGCTGAATGTGGCCAAACGCGCGCGTTTTTCGAAGGCTGTGCTGGGGGCCTCGATCGATCGGGTGCGTCGTGAAAGAACCCTCGGGATGTCGGTGTTTCTCGTGTCGACGGCCTGGGGGAATTTCCTGATCTATGCCTTCATCGGGCTGGTACTGTTCGTGCTGGTTGGCGATGTGCCGGATCAGCACCGGATCATGACGGGGTTTGCGCTCGTCTTCGTCTACATGGTGTCTCCGCTGGAGTCGCTGCTGCTGGCCTTGCCGCGTGCCAATGGCGCCAGGATTGCCAGCGAGCGGATCGACGAGATAACCGGGCACCTTGAAGAGCTGGCGCAGGAGAAGGGCAAGGAAGCTTTGCCGTCCATGCGGTTCGAGAGCCTGGTGCTGTCAGGTGTTTGCCATCGTTACTACCACGAAGGGCTGGATCAGCCGTTCACGCTGGGGCCGATCGATCTGTGCTTTGAGCCGGGGCAGATCACTTATCTGGTGGGCGGCAATGGCAGCGGGAAGAGCACGCTGGCCAAGTTGCTGGTGGGGCTTTATCGCCCCGAGCAGGGAGAGATCCGGTTGAACGGTGAGCCGGTGGATGATGCCAACCGGGATCGATACCGGCAGCTGTTCTCGGCGATCTTTTCCGATTTTCACCTCTTTGATCAGCTGCTGGACGAGGCCTCGCCTGAACTGGATGAGGCTGGGAATCGGTTGCTCGACAAGCTGAAGCTGCATCACAAGGTTCAAGTGTCAGGAGGGGCCTTCACCACCCGTTCGCTGTCGCAGGGGCAGCGAAAACGGCTGGCACTGGTGGTGACCTATCTGGAAGATCGGCCTTTCATCGTGTTCGATGAATGGGCGGCCGACCAGGATCCGGTCTTCAAGGACGTGTTCTATCACGAGCTGCTGCCGGAGCTGCGTGCCCGTGGCACGGCGGTGCTCGTGATCTCGCACGATGACCGTTACTTCCATCTGGCAGACCGGTTGATCCGGATGGAAAACGGGCAGCTGCTCGACACGGTCAACCCGCGGCAGCATCCCGTCGAAAGACCCGTCACCCGGTTCTCGACCGTGATTTCGGGCTGATTCTTGCGCTGAACTCTGCGCTGAACGCCGTGCGTCGTCGCGCGCGTACCGTGGTTGGTTGACGCGTGCCGAGGCACTTTCAACAGCCCCTTAACATGGGCTCATCCCAAGCGGCAGTATGCCTGTCGGCATCGGCTGGTTTTTGGCAAGAAAATTGCTGAGGATGATATATCGTGGCTCCGGTGAACAGCCTGTTCACCAACTTGCGTGAAGCGTCTCTTTACTTGGAGCCTTTGAATGAAGAAATGGTTGCTGGGTGCCATGTTGGCCCCGTCGCTGGGATTGTTGTCCGTGCCGGCCCAGGCCCACGGCGTATGGGTGGCACCGCATTATGGCGAGCTGGGTGTGGTCTATGGCATGGGATATATCGATGATGCCTATGAACCTGAACGTCTTCGTGAGGTGTCGGGTTTCGACGCCGATTTCAAACCGGTCAAGATCGAGGTTCAACCGAGGGGCACACACAGCACCGTGAAGGCGCCGGATGAAACAGCAGTGCTGACCGCTTTCTTTGACAATGGCTATTGGGAGAAGGGTACGGGTGGCAAGAAGTGGCAGGCCGTCGACAAGTCGGCCATCACGAAACCGGCTGATACCTCGACATCATTGAAGTACAACATCTCGCTCTTGAAGCCTTATCAAGGCAAGATGAAGCCCTTTGACATGCCGGCCCAGGTGATTCCGGAGACGGATCCTTCGCTGCTGAAACAGGGCGAGAGCCTGACGGTGACGGTGTACGTCGCGGGCAAACCGCAGGCGGGGGTTCCCGTCACTGCGGACTACAACAACGAGATGAAGAAGCAGGTGAAAACCGACGACAAAGGGCAGGTGACGCTCACGGTGCGAAACGCCGGGCACAATGTGATCGCGGCGCTGGTCAATCACCCGACGCCGGATGATGCGCATGCACACCTTCAGCGCAATGTGGCCACCTTGTCCTTCAAAGCAGCAAAGTGAATGCTGAGGAAGTACTGAGTCACTAGAGCGTGTCATGCACACCCAGAGGTGGCTTTCGCGGGCAGGAATAAGTGCATGACACGCTCAAAAGATCCCAATTGGGCGCTTCCTCACCGGAGCTCCGATCTACCAACGGCGGCATCTGCACGGGTTGTGTGCAGGTGGCCGCTGCCCTTGGCTATTGGTCAGAGCATGAAGCGTGGCATGTAGAGGTGATGGGGCGTGGGCCTGGGATCGATGGCCTGAAAGAGGCGCCAAGAAAGGAAAAGGAAAAATGAAAAAGCGCCGGTATCTTTCGATGACCGGCGCTTTGAATTTGGCTCCCCGACCTGGGCTCGAACCAGGGACCTGCGGATTAACAGTCCGTCGCTCTACCGACTGAGCTATCAGGGAATAGATGCATTCTACATAAATACCGTAGAAGCTGCAACACCTTGACTGAAAAACATCGAAATGTTGCGTTTGTGCTGAAGGGCGGTTAGCCCGTGATGCTGATCAGAGTGGTCATCAGAAAAGGTTCTGGAAAAACCTTGACGGAAGATTCCGTGAGACCACCCAAACAGCTTGCTTGGCAAACTGCATCTGCAGCACAGAAAAAGATTATAGCCTGATTTTTGAGATTTTCCTTGAAAAATCGTGTCTTCGTGTCTGGGCTGCTTGTTTTGAGGTGAACCGTGACGTGGTGAGGAGCTGCTCGGTTGCGTGCAACGCCATGATGCGAGGCCCTCGCCACCTTGGCATCACGCCCTCGTGCTGCCAAGGTGAGGCGTCAGCAACCGCCCGGCATCTCAGCCCACCACTTTGGCAATGGCCTGGGCGATGCGTTCGACATTGCTGTTGTTGAGCGCCGCCACGCAGATGCGGCCACTGCTGACGGCGTAGATGCCGTGATCGTTCTTCAGGGCTTCAACCTGATCGGCCGTGAGACCTGAATACGAGAACATGCCGCGCTGCTGCTCGATGAAGCTGAAGTCGCGCTGCAGGCCAGCGGCTTTGAGGCCGGCCACCAGTGCCTGGCGCATGGCCTTGATCCGCACGCGCATGGCGCCCAGCTCTTCGTGCCAGAGCTTCAGCAGTGCCTCGTCGTTCAGCACCTTTTGCACCACCATGCCACCGTGGGTGGGTGGGTTCGAGTAGTTGGAGCGGATGACACGCTTCAGCTGGCTCAGTACACGGGTGGCCTCTTCGGCGTCAGGCAGCACCACCGTGAGGGCGCCCACGCGCTCGCCATAGAGGGAGAAGGACTTGGAGAAGGAGCTGGAGACGAGGAAGGGCATGCGGGTGGCGGCAAACTTGCGCACGACGGCAGCGTCTTCCTCGATGCCGTCTCCGAAGCCCTGGTAGGCGATGTCGAGGAAGGGCACATGGCCGGCGGCTTGCAGCGCCGCGATCACCTGATCCCATTGCTCGCCGTTCAGGTCGACGCCGGTCGGGTTGTGGCAGCAGGCGTGCAGGATGAAGATCGAGCCGGCAGGCGCTTGCTTGAGGCAATCCAGCAGGGCGGCGAAGTTCACACCGTGAGTGGCGGCATCGTAATAGGGATAGGTTTTCACCTCGAAGCCGGCCGCCTCGAAGAGGGCGCGGTGGTTTTCCCACGATGGGTCGCTGATGTAGACCGGGGTGCCTGGGGCAGCGAAGCGCTTCAGCAGGTCGGCGCCGATCTTGAGGCCACCGGTGCCCCCGATGGCCTGGGCCGTGATGGCGCGTTTGTCTGCAATGACGGCGGCATCAGCACCGAAGAGCAGGCGCTGCACCCCCTGGTCGTAGGCTGCGATGCCGTCGATGGGCAGGTAGCCACGGGGCGAGTGGGCGGCGTTCAGCTGATCCTCGGCTTCACGGACGCAAGCGAGCAGTGGCAGTTTGCCGTTCTCATCGTAATAGACGCCCACACCCAGGTTGACCTTGGTGGGGCGGGGGTCGGCATTGAAAGCTTCGGTCACGCCCAGGATCGGATCCTTGGGGGCGAGGGGGACGGCAGAAAACAGCGAACTGGCCACGAATGGAACTCCTTTGACAGGTTGCCACATTTTAACCTCGGCCGTGACGATGCGTGGGTTTTTGGTGGCCAGGATCCGGGCTACCTTGTCCTTGTTGCAATTGTTGACAGATTGCCGTTCCGTCACTTTTCCAGCCAAGGCCGGGCTTTGTCGCGGTCTGCCCTGAAGACGCCTGCCATATTTCGTTGAAAGCACCAAACCGGATGCAGAAAATGCTAGTTTTTTCCCGATGAGCGGTACATAATCGCCGCCTGTCGTTCTTCCAGACGTGGCTGGCGATCCTTCTTCTCTTAGCCGCTCTCCGGGCCGCAGAAGCCGCTTTGCAAGTGCTTTCTGCCACGAAGGGGGTTGGCGCCATTCCGGTTGCCTGATTTTCCCCGTTTTGCCTGGTGGCATTGCTCCGTTCATGATTCGGCGCTTGTCGAGGCCGGGCTTGTCATTTGCCTGACGGCGCTGAAAGGGGCTGTTTCGTGCCACACGTCCTGAGAACAAAGTTTTACCTTTTCTTCTGTGCATGCCCGGAGGGCCAAGGCGGCCGGCACTATGGCTGACACTGCAACCGACACCCAGCTGATCACGTTTGAGGGCAGTCCCTACCGGCTGCATCAACCGTTTCCGCCTGCGGGCGATCAGCCTGGCGCCATCGATGCGCTGGTGGAGGGCGTGCAGGATGGCCTGTCGTTTCAGACGCTGCTTGGGGTGACGGGCTCGGGCAAGACGTACACGATGGCCAATGTCATCGCCCGTCTGGGCCGGCCCGCGCTGGTGCTTGCCCCCAACAAGACGCTGGCCGCGCAGCTCTATGCCGAGATGCGCGATTTCTTCCCCGAAAACGCGGTCGAGTATTTCGTCTCGTATTACGACTACTATCAGCCCGAAGCCTACGTGCCGCAGCGGGATCTCTTCATCGAGAAGGATTCGGCCATCAACGAGCACATCGAGCAGATGCGGCTGTCGGCCACGAAGTCGCTGCTGGAGCGTCGGGATACGGTCATCGTCGGCAGCGTCTCCTGCATTTATGGCATCGGCAACCCGGATGATTTCTTCGAGATGCGGATGCCGCTGCGCGTGCGCGAGAGAATCTCGCAGCGCGATCTGCTCAAGCAGCTCGTGGCCATGCAGTACAAGCGCAATGATGTGGATTTTGCGCGAGGCACCTTCCGTGTTCGGGGTGACACGATCGATGTCTTTCCCTCGGAAAACGCCGAGCTGGCGGTGCGCATCGACATGTTCGATGACGAGATCGAGAGCCTGCAGCTTTTCGATCCGCTCACGGGCAAGATCCGGCAGCAGATCCCGCGCTTCGTGCTCTATGCTGCCTCACACTATGTGACGCCACGTGGCACGATCGTGCGCGCCATCGACACGATCAAGGCCGAGCTGAAGGATCGGCTCGCCTTCTTTCATGCCGAGGGCAAGCTGGTGGAAGCCCAGCGGCTGGAGCAGCGAACGCTCTTCGATCTGGAGATGCTGCAGGAGCTGGGCTTTTGCAAGGGCATCGAGAACTACTCCCGACATCTGTCGGGTGCCAAAGCGGGCGAACCACCACCCACGCTGATCGATTACCTGCCGGCCGATGCGCTGATGTTCATCGACGAGAGCCATGTCACGATCGGGCAGTTGGGCGGCATGTATCGGGGTGACCGGGCACGTAAAGAAACGCTGGTGCAATATGGTTTTCGGCTGCCCTCGGCGCTGGACAACCGGCCCCTGCGCTTCGAGGAGTTCGAGCGCAAGGTGCGCCAGTGCGTCTTCGTCTCGGCCACCCCCTCGGAATATGAAGCCACCCATGCCGGGCAGGTGGTCGAACAGGTGGTTCGGCCCACAGGGCTGGTTGATCCGGAGGTGGAGGTGCGGCCAGCTGCCACGCAGGTGGATGACGTGCTGTCGGAGATCAGCGACCGGGTGAAGAAAGGCCAGCGGGTGCTGGTCACGACGCTCACCAAGCGCATGGCTGAGGATCTGACGGACTTTCTGTCGGATCATCAGATCAAGGTGCGTTACCTGCACTCGGACATCGACACGGTGGAGCGGGTCGAGATCATCCGGGATCTTCGCTTGGGTGTCTTCGACGTGCTGGTGGGCATCAACCTGCTCAGGGAGGGGCTGGACATCCCCGAGGTGTCGCTGGTGGCCATTCTGGATGCGGACAAGGAAGGTTTTCTGCGCTCGGAACGGAGCCTGATCCAGACGATCGGCCGTGCGGCCCGCAATCTGGAGGGCAAGGCGATTCTGTACGCCGACCGGGTTACGCCGTCGATGGATCGTGCCATCACCGAGACGGCGCGTCGCCGGGAAAAGCAGTTGGCCTTCAACGTGGCGCATGGGATCGTGCCGCGAGGGGTGATGAAACAGGTGCGTGAGCTTATCGACGGGGTGTATGACCTCTCGGCCGAGGACGGCAAGCGCGCCGCCGCCATTGTGCAAGGGAGCATGCCGGGCGAGGAGGCGATGCAGCGTTCGGCCGATCGCTTGCAGAACCTTGATCTGGGCAATGAGGCCAAGGTCTCGAAGGAAATCCGCCGGCTGGAGAAGCTGATGAGCACGCATGCGCGCAATCTCGACTTCGAGAAGGCGGCCAAGGTACGCGACGAGCTGGCGGCATTGAAACAGTTGGTATTCGGGGCGGCTGGTGGTGTGACCGCCCCGTGATTGGGTCATTGAAACGTTAGAAATTCAGGAAAATCAGGTAGCTCACATGGGAAAAAGAGAACCTCTTTCGATGGCGATGGCAACGCGGGTGCTGTTTGTCTGCATGGGCAA
>JAUNKF010000073.1 GCA_030532895.1 Lautropia sp.
CCATAACCATCGCCAACGGCCATCGTCATGAACAGATAGCGATCGACGGGCGCACGCCGCCGCTTCGGTTCGAACAACTCGATCTGCGTCTGGCAGATCGGCTTCAGATCCCGGATCAGCCGCTCGAAATCCACCTCGGCCCTGCCCGTGATCGCCAGCTCATGCAGACAGCCACCCGTCTCGAAGCTTGCATACTGGAACATGCCCATCTCGACCGGATGGTCGATCAGCTCGTCATAATCCGCTGCCCGATAACGCCCGAACGGCCCCCCGTCATGATGCCCGGAGACCGATCCCCTGATGGCCGGGCCCGACAAAGGCAACGTGGTTGCCACACGCCAATCGGCGTAGCGCGAGCCTGCCGGTGGCAGGATATCCACCGAACATGGTGCAGCCTCCTGCCCTCGCACGCACAGGAAAACGCTGCTCCCATTGAAGAAACCGTGACTGCCGTCCAGATGCGCTGCGCGCACCGACAGATCCCACGCATAGACCTGATAATGCAACAGCAGTCCGTCTCCCTGCCTCCCGACCGGATCACAACACCAGGTGTTCTTGTCTATCTTCCGGATTGGCACCGGCACAGCACTGGTTCCCAGAGCCGTGGCCGGCTCCCATGCCGTGCCAGACGGGAGGGGCAGGAGGGGAGCAACGGGTTGCTGAATCCCAACTGCCTGGGGCGCCTTTCTTTTGCTGGTTCTGCCCTGGGCCTCTGCTGATGGCCGCCCATGAGGCCGATCCGTCCCCGGTGAAAGCAGCCAGCCGGGCGCCTTGCGCAGACTGAAAGCGGAGACCCGGTCGATATGCCGCGCAAACTCGCGGATCAGATAACTGCCAGGAATCCATGTCGGCAACGACAGGCGCTGGCCTTCGGGCGCGGGGTTCTCGATCCACAGCATCACCTCGAACAGGTGGGCACCGGGATCAACCGGAAAAATTGAGTAGTGAATCGCTTCCATCGCCCGATATTAATCCCGATGCGACTGGCCGTTGAAAGCCTGTCGACCGGAGGGTCGTCATTGTTGCATTCACGAGCCGCGACCCGAACACCTCGTACCCTCGGCTCGCCAGCCACCAGCCACCAACCACGAACCTTCAAACCTCAAACCCCAAGCCGACCCGCGTCCCGGCACACGTTCTAGAATGCGGTCAGAGGCCGCGCACCCACCCCAATGCGCGCCCACCCCATAACAGCAACAGCATTCAGGAGATCCGTCCTCATGAGCGACACCGACAAGAACGTACTGACCGAAGTCCACGGCCGGGTTGGCCTGATTCGCCTCAACCGCCCCAGGCAGCTGAATGCCCTCAACGACGCCCTGATGAATGAACTGGGCGATGCCCTGCTGGCCTTCGATGCCGACGAGAACATCGGCGCCATCGTCCTCACCGGTTCATCGAAAGCTTTTGCAGCAGGTGCCGACATCAGTGCCATGAAGGATTACGATTTCGTCGAAACCTTCCGCACTGGCTTTATTAGCCGCAACTGGGAAACCATCCGCCAGGTCAGCAAACCCGTAGTCGCGGCCGTCGAAGGGGTAGCCTTGGGCGGTGGCTGCGAAGTCGCCATGATGTGCGACATCATCATCGCTGCCGACAACGCACGCTTTGCCCAGCCCGAGATCAAGCTGGGCGTCATCCCCGGTGCAGGCGGCACCCAGCGCCTGCCGGCAGCCGTCGGCAAGGCCAAGGCGATGGATTGGCTGCTCACTGGCAAGATGTTCAGTGCCCAGGAGGCCGAGCAGGCCGGCCTCGTCTCCCGCGTCGTGCCTGCTGAAGAAACCCTGCCCACCGCCCTGAAGGTTGCCGCCGAGATCGCCGAGATGCCGGGGCTCGCCGTCATGGCGATCAAGGAGGCCGTCAATAGCGCCTTCGAGACCTCGCTCACCGAAGGGTTGCGTCTTGAACGTCGTCTCTTCCACGCCATGTTCTCCACGGCCGACCAGAAAGAGGGGATGGCTGCTTTCCTCGAGAAGCGCCCGCCAGCCTTCAGGCACCGCTGATCTGCTTGAGGCTTGCGGTACCCGGCGGCTCGCATTGCCCCTCGGCGTGCCCGCCGCCTGCTTTCCGGAAACGCCTCGCAGCCAGGATCAAGTCATGTCACACGCCAACACGCTACTGATCGACTGGTTTCATCACTGCCATCA
>JAUNKF010000039.1 GCA_030532895.1 Lautropia sp.
CTTCGGGCAGCATCGGTCGAGTCCAGTGGACCGACTTCGTCGAAACACTGGCCAACGCGCTTCACATTACGATCGCCAAGGTCCCGACGGTAGGTTCTGACCCACGCTCACCGCAGTATCAGCAGGAACTCGCCTACATCCGTGAACTACTGCAACTGGCCGTGATGGACGACTTGCTTGGCCCGGCTGGCGGCCCGCATGAGCGTATCGTCGACATGGGGGTGAGAGACCGCTATTTGGTAGGCAAGCTTGCTCCCCGCGATGCAGCACAGGGTGGAATCGAGGGGCTTGACGGGCCGCTGGCGAACGATGAGATGGACGAGCTGATCGACCAGAAGGTACCTGGGCAGCACGAACCCGGTGCAGAGTTCGGTACGACGACCGGCCGTGTAGAGCCTGAGTCCGACGCGGGAGACGAGATCGACGCGGCCAGCAATCAATCGTTGGTGCCGAGTAGCTTCGGAATGACTTTCTGTGTTGACGGTGATGTCGAACGGATCGAGGTTGAGGTGCGATGGGGGCGCTATGAGCGTATCGATGACCATGAGATCTTCCGTACTCGTAAGAACAAGGAGACAGGAGCCGAGGAGCTGATCAAAGCAAAGGTCTGGCAGCGAATTCCCTGTGGAGGAAGGCTGAAGCTGAGACTCACGGAAGGAGGGATTTCCCGTCAGATACCGGACGAGAGGTACCCTGAGGTGCGCGTGCAGGGCACTGTGCGTGCCAAGAATGTGAATGGCGATCGTCTGGTGACGCTGTTCTTGGTCAATGCGCAAGAAGAACCTGAGAGCAACCGTGACACAGCCTGGGTGTTCCAACCTGAACTGATCGTTCGGTCGGAGGCAGATGCCATCAAGCGCGCCATCTTCCGTCGGCGCCCCGTACTGAAATCAGATACCAAGGGGGTGGAGACGGAAGACGCTAAAGAACGTCTCTCTCTGGAGATGATCTACCGCAACCGGGTGGAGTTCGCCGTGGGGCATGGTGTGGCCGTTCATGCCGAGACGGCCGAGGATGTGACACTGGCCACGGAGGTTCGTACCACCGTCATGCCGCAGTACGAGGTGCAGACCACCGAGACTCCAGGCCTAGACCACACTGACCGACCGGCGATGAAAGAGATGGTGAGTAGTGGACTGCTGGACATGCAGCGCCTCTCCACTCTGGATATCGATCCGTTGGTAGATGCTTTGAATGTTCTGACCAAGGATTATGCAGCCTGGATCGATGAGCAACGTGCTCGAGTCGGCGTCGATGTGCTCGGCTACGACTTGCAGTCGCAACAGGCGATGGATCGATGTCAGGAGATCAACACGCGTCTGCAGCAGGGTATCGATACGTTGAAGAGGGACGAGAAAGCCCTGGCGGCTTTCCGTTTCGCCAATCAGGCGATGGCTGCGCAGCGCGTGCGTAGCCAGTACGCCCTCGAAGTCCGGCGCGGCAAGGACGTCGCCGTCGACCAGTTCGACGTCCCCAAGAATCGTAGCTGGCGCCCGTTCCAGTTGGCCTTCCTGCTGTTATCGATCCCTTCGCTGGTCGACCCCACGCACCCTGATCGCGTGCAGCCCCTCGAAGCTTATGCCGACTTGCTCTGGTTTCCTACAGGTGGTGGCAAGACTGAAGCCTATTTGGGCGTGGCAGCCTTTGCCATGGCCATTCGGCGCATGCAAGGAAAGCTTGGTGGTTACGATGGCTCACGCGGACTGACGGTCATCATGCGTTACACACTACGCTTGCTGACGCTTCAGCAGTTTCAGCGTGCTACGGCGTTGATCTGTGCGATGGAGGTTCTACGGCGTAAGGCGTTGGCGGAGGGCGACGAATCTCTCGGCTCAGAGCCATTCACCATCGGGCTTTGGGTGGGTAACAAGGTTACACCGGGTACGACCGAGGACAGTCATAGGGCCATCGAAGTCATCCGCAACCCCAGCAGGTACAACGCCGGAGCTGCGTCGCCGGCCCAGCTGACCAGTTGTCCCTGGTGCGGTTCGGAAGTCGCTCCAGGTAAAGATGTGGAGGTCGACAAAGGCCGTGGGCGCACGTTCGTCTATTGCGGCGACAAGAAGGGGCGTTGTGATTTTTCGAAGGGGAAATCCAGCAAGCTTCCTCACGCGGGAATCCCGGTACTCGTTGTGGATGAAGAGATTTATCACCGTCCACCTACGATGATGATCGCCACCGTGGACAAATTCGCCATGATGGCGTGGCGAGGTCAGGTGCGCACGCTGTTTGGTCGGGTAGGGCAGGAATGCGAGCGACACGGCCTGCTATGGAAAGGTGCAGACTGTAACGGTAACCATCCGGCCGGTAAGGGGCTTGGCGCGACCAAGGTCAAGAACATCAGCTCGATCCGACCGCCAGATCTGATCATTCAGGATGAGTTTCATCTGATCAGCGGGCCGTTGGGCACTATGGTCGGTTTGTATGAGACGGCTGTGGACGAGTTGTGCGGCTGGAAACTCGGCGAACACATGGTCAAGCCGAAGATCATCGCGTCGACCGCCACGGTGCGTAAGGCCCGCGAGCAGGTGAATAACGTCTTCATGCGACGCGTGTCGGTATTCCCCCCTCATGGGCTGGATGTGGAGGACAACTACTTCTCTGCCCAACGGCCCATCAAGGACAAGCCGGGTCGGCTCTATCTCGGGGTCTGCTCTCCCGGAAGTTCGCGACCTGCGATGCTGATTCGCGTTTACACGGCGTTTCTGACCGCTGCTCAGGCGTTGTTCGACCGTTTCGGCGAGCCCGCAGACCCCTACATGACCATGGTCGGCTACTTCAACTCGCTGCGAGAGTTGGGGGGTATGAAGCGCTTGGCCGAGGACGATGTGCAGACGCGTTCCTACCGGGTGCAGATGAGCATGGTCGAGCGGCCTGCGTTGGCGCAACGCAGCGTCAGCAACATTCGCGAGCTGACGTCACGGGTCTCCAGCCAGGACATCCCGAAATACCTCGACAACCTTGAGGTGAAATTCACGGCTGAGTTCGACGCTACCACCGGTAAATACGAGACCAAGTGGAAAGACGGAGATACTCGGGCAATCGACGTGGTGTTGGCCACCAACATGCTGTCGGTGGGGGTCGACGTCAATCGGCTGGGACTGATGGCCGTCAATGGCCAACCCAAGGGTACGGCGGAGTACATCCAGGCCACCAGCCGCGTCGGACGTTCCTTCCCAGGTCTGGTTTGCACCGTGCTCACTTGGGCGCGGCCACGCGACCTATCCCACTACGAAACCTTCGAGCATTACCACGCCACCTTTTACAAGCATGTCGAAGCGCAATCGGTCACGCCTTTTTCGCCTCGAGCGATGGATCGTGGCCTGACAGGGGCGCTCTTGAGTTTGATGCGCTTGGAGAATGATGTTTTCAGTCCCAACGAGGGGGCTGGCGAACTGGATAAGTCGGATCGAGAAGAGATCATTGAGGCCATCAAAGTGTTGGCCGGTCGAGCAGGGATCGTCAGCGAGCAATGCTACACCAAGAGTCTGGCAGAACGAGAAGTGAAGGAACGTGCGGATGAATGGGCCAAAGAGGTCAGTATTCCTGGGCGAACGTTGGCATATGAGAAGCGCGGGCAGAATGCAGCTACCACCAAGAATTTGATCGAAGCACCCGGCATCAAACCGTGGAACAACTGGACAGTACCCATGTCGATGCGGGAAGTTGAGCCTGGCGTTCGATTGATCATGAATGTCAGCCATATGACTAACGATCCCGATTGGAGACCTCGTCCCTTGACGAGGAAGGATGACAATTGATATGACAACCAGCAATCAAACTCCAGTGGGAGAAGTGAGGCCTAGTCAGTTGCTCTGGACCTACGGGCCAGGAGCTTTGATCGATCTGCCCAGTTTGTCCGTGGTGACGCTCGGTATCGATCGTTGGGAGAAGGATCGCTGCCAACCAATCAAGGAAGCCAGACTGCTAGCCGCTGTGAGGAAGATTCTTGGCGGACAAGTTGAGAGCCTGCGTATGCCGCCCTTCCAAAAGAGCGAACTCGTCGACCCCTGGTCGGCCGAGGCGAATATCGGTGTGCCTGTTCGACCATTTCCACGTTGGATGCGCTGCGTGAAATGCGGTTTGCTCTCTTCCTTGGAGACCGGTTTGTTCCAACTCAAGGAGAGCCGTTTCAGGCCCGAGAGAACTCGTTACGTTCACAAGGGATGTCGTGGCTCGAACCATGATCAACCTGCCAGGGATGCCGATGCAGTACCGGCACGTTTCCTGTTGGCTTGCCGTGATGGGCATCTGGACGATTTTCCATGGCATTACTTCGTACACGGCGGTAATAGCTCGTGCAAAGGTTCACTGCGTTTCTTCGAAAATGGTGCATCGCTGCAGACGGAAAACCTGTGGGTCAAGTGCGTTGGCTGCGGTGTGTCGAGGAGCATGGCAAACGCCTTTGGTAAGGCTGGAGAAGAGAATCTACCCGCCTGCCGAGGGCACAATCCACACCTGGATCAGTTCGATAGCGAATGCGAGGAGGAGGCGCGTGCTGTTCTATTGGGGGCGACGAATAGCTGGTTTCCGGTCACGCTTTCTGTACTGGCGATCCCGCAAACCAAGGATCCGCTAGATCAATTGGTTCGCGACGGATGGGATTTCTTCGAAGATCTGGAGTCTGAAGCAGCAGTGTCGCTGACGGTGAAGACCTTGAAAAAAACTGGCGCGCTACCGGGAATAGACAAGCATCCTGCCGCGTCGATTTGGTCAGCCATCAAGGATTACCGGGCAGTTGGTGCTCGGGGTGCTGTGGGTGAAATTGACATCAAAGGGCCTGAATGGGACGTGTTGACCAAGGCTGATCCGCCTACGGATTACCCACATTTCATGAGCAAGAAAGTTGATGCTCCGCCTACCTTCGCCGAGCAGATCAACCGGGTGCTGCTCTTGGAGCGACTTCGCGAGGTCAATGCTTTGTTGGGCTTCACTCGTGTGGAGGCTCCTGAAGAAACCGGTGACCCGAAGGAGCGGCCCCAGATGGCAAGCCTCTCTCGAACCAAGCCGGATTGGGTTCCTGCGAATCAAGTTCATGGTGAAGGGGTTTTCATCCAGTTCGATGAGGAGAAAATTGCGGCCTGGGAGGCTCATTCTGCCGTTGCGAATCTTGACGAGATGTTGCGAGGTGGTCATAGAGGATGGCGAAACTCCCGTCACCTTGATCCGAACGAAGGTTATCCCGGCATCCGCTATGTCATGCTCCACACCCTATCGCACCTGTTGATTCGCGAGCTAGCACTGGAATGTGGCTACAACGCGGCAAGTATCCGCGAGCGAATCTATGCCGACACCTCGGGCCAAAGTCCACAGGCCGGTATCCTCATCTACACGGCAGCGGCGGACTCCGATGGAACGCTGGGCGGTCTCGTCGATCTCGGCAAGCCGGAGAATCTGGGGCGTCTATTGGAACAAGCCTTGAATCGCTCGAAGATCTGCTCCTCTGACCCACTCTGCTCCGAGCACGATCCTGAGAAAGATCGATCTCTGCATGTCGCAGCTTGTCATGCCTGTAGTCTGGTGGCGGAGACCTCCTGCGAACGGGGAAACCGTTATCTGGATCGGTCATTGGTGGTTTCGACACTTGAAAGGGCGGATGCAGCTTTTTTCAAGGGTTTGTGATATGGACAAGCTCTTGAATGCTATTGCAGCTGTGGTTAGCCTGATTCCTCCTGAGAAGGTTCAGGTGGTAAGCAACTGGATTCGCCGAACCGATCGCAGTAGAGTATCTGGTTCACTTTCAGGAGTGCTCAGTACACCTGCAGCTACTACCGTCGTAGAGCAGCTTGTCGATGCGTGGCAAACGACCGATGTGAAATCCGAGGAACTCGCATCGATGTTGCTTGCAGCAAGTCATGTCATGACCAAGTCTGCTTCTCAGCAGTCGACCGAGCTCGTTTGGACTGGACCGACGACTCCTTTCGTGGCGGCCCGTCGAACGGAGCAGGCGCTACTGCAAGTCGTCAACGCAGCGGAGCAAACCTTGTTCATCACTAGTTTCGTGGCTTACGACATTTCGACCATCGTCAATGCTCTGAGTGTAGCTAGCGATCGTGGAGTGCTCATTTCCATATTGCTCGAATCGTCCAAGGATCAGGGCGGTACCATTACCTTCGATGCGATCGGCAAGATGAGGACTTTGGTTCCTTCGTCAAGACTATATGCCTGGATTGACAAGACCGCCCCGTTCTCGGAAGGGCGTGTTCATGCGAAAGTCGCTGTCGCTGATGCCAAAGTGTGTTTCATTACCAGTGCAAACCTCACCGGCCACGCGATGGAGAAAAACATGGAGGCTGGCGTCCTGATATCGGGTGGTCATATTCCCAGGCTACTTGATGAGCACTTACGCGCGTTGGTAGATACCAAACTGGTTACACCCGTTTGAACTCCGGAAAAGCCTGTTCTGATACAAGTACGTTGGTATCCAATGCCACAACCAGTCCGGCCATCAGCGGCAAGCCCTTTCCGCTGCGACGGCAGCTTCGATCCCCGCAATGCCTTCCGCCTCGGGAATGTCCGCCCATGCATCACTGATGCGACGGCTGAGCGCATCAAAACGCTCGTCCAGTGTGGCGGCATCGGCGATGGCGTCGTTGATCTCCTCGGTGCTCAGCCGGGCGCTGCTATTCGTATGAAGCGTGATCTGGCCGCAAGCCGTGGCGGTCAGGATGGGCATGATTCGACTCCATGGAGAGGGCGGGGCCAGAAGTATTCAGGGTATCAGGAAAGTTGCCCCTTCGGTGCCAGCACCGCCGATCAAGGTTCCGGGAAGCAAACTTGTCAGACAACTCATACCTGAATGCCAGTTATTTGACAATTATCTGATATTCAGCTAGTTCACATTTGGCTGTCAGTGTTGGGAATCCGGTCGTCACCATAGCCCAACTTCCGCTCAGGCAGTGGCAACTCGATGCCTTCCGCCGCTGGCAGCGCCATCATGGCATCAAGCAACGAGCGGCCATCCTGCTGTCTAACCAGTAACTCCCGAACCCGCTCGATCGTCATGCCGGGGCGGTTATCGGCACGGGCAGCTGCCACCTTTCCCCGAACCCACTCATCGTGGCGGGCCTGCGCCAGCTCCTCATCGGCCAGCCGTTGCAGCAATTGCACTTGCTCTGGCTTGTGCTGTTGGGCGCTGATGTTTGGCAAGGTTTCTGCCAGTTCACGAAGAAAATTTGCGTTCTCGTAGCGCGTTGAAGTGCTCATTTTTTCCCATAGGTGCTGTCATGATCCGGCGGAATCGCCAGCAGCCGGATGAAATCACCGTCACGATACGCAACTGCCCGTCGGGCCTGTGTGATCCGCAGGCTGTACAGGGCGGGAACGCCCGGCGGCGGTTTCACGCTGATGATCTTTTCCCAACGAAGCCCTTTGTCTTGATGTACCTGTGCCCAGGTGAGCTGGCGCAGTTTTGACAGGGTATCCAGTGCCGCATGGCGCTCGGGCTTTTGCAAGCCAAAGAGGTCGCGTTGAAAGACCGGATTGTTCAAATCAAGGCGCACGGCAGATTCTGCTGAACCACTCATGCCTCGTCTCGCAAGCTTTGCAGGATCTGATCAGACTGCGCGTCACTGGCCGGGTGCTTGCTTGCCCAAGTCAGTGCTTCCTGCAAATCGGCTGCTGCCTGGGGGGCGTGCAACCAGCGTTCATTGTCGGGAATGACGGTGGCTGTACGAACCAGCCAGACGCCTGGCTCCTGTTCTTCCACAAGCACCTGTCGTCCGGCAAACTGTTTTCCTAGAGAAATCTGCCCGTTGGCACCAACGGTCTTGATGGTGGGCGGGGAAAGCGTGGCTGGCATGGGGAGGCAGTATTGAATGGCGTTCGTGCAGCACTATAGCACTAATGGCCATGGTGATCACTGTTGCCGAGGTGCAGGTCTGAGCCAGGGTAAAGAGACCAAGGCGGATGCCAAAGGACAGGGAAGGCGGGCGAGGCGGCATGTCAACAGATTGATCACGCCAGCATGACAGTGGGAAAGGAAGGGGGCGTCATCCCATCATGAAGGGGCGTCCCCATCCTCATTGGACAAGCAACTACTCGTCTCTCCATGTCATATGCCATATAAAGTAGCCAAAATGACCCATATTGGCTAATATATGTGGCAATTTTGGATTCTGACACTGCTCGTCCCATGCCCAAGTCAACCCTGCCAGCGTTCCCCTCGGCCCTGAAGCAGCTGGCTGCTTTGGGCGATCGCCTTAGGCTGGCGCGCTTGCGTCGAAAGCTGGGCAGCGGTCAGTTTGCCGAGCGCGTGGGCGTCTCTCGTGAGACCTTGCGGCGAATGGAGAAGGGAGATCCGACCATTGCCATCGGCACCTGGGTTCGGGCATTGCGGGTGTTGGGGCTGGAGGCGGATCTGGACACTGTTGCTGCGGATGATGTACTGGGGCGCAAGCTTCAGGATCTGGATTTGCTGCTGGTGCCAGGAAAGCCCCGCCGGGCGGCTGCCGAGCGGCAAGGAGATGATCATGGCTAAAGATCGGCGGCAAGCCTGGGAAGTTCATCTCGATGCGCCCGAGCTGGGCACCAAGGCTCGGGTGGGTACGCTTCAGCACATCAAGAAGGCGCATGTCATGGCCGTAGGCAACACGCGCTTGAGCACGCCATCAGGGCAGGGATGGGAAGCCTGGTTTGATGCGGAAGGTGTCAGTGAAGATTTCATGAACGAGCGCGATCAACCGCAAGATCAGGCTTGAGGCGTCAGGAGCCTTTTGCTTCAGCTCGTTTCGTTTCTGATGACCTGACTTGATCTGGTCTGTTCTGGCCAGTGGCCTGGATTGGTGGATGATCAATCAATGGGCCGTGTGCTAGTCCAGTGACGCACCTTCATGCCCAGGCAAAGGATATTTCCGCGCATTGACCTCGATCTTGGCGTGAGCGGCCTCAACCAGGTCGATGCCCAGCACGTTGCCAAGCTGCACGAGGTAGATCAGCACGTCGGCCATTT
Organism: Lautropia sp.; assembly: GCA_030532895.1. Taxonomy (GTDB): domain Bacteria; phylum Pseudomonadota; class Gammaproteobacteria; order Burkholderiales; family Burkholderiaceae_E; genus Lautropia. The sequence goes on from JAUNKF010000039.1 coordinate 8,951, forward strand.
CGGTACTCACTTCGTGGCGTTTTTCGGGCGACAGGGTGAAGCTGTCAGCCTCTGTCATCCATTGGAAATGCTCCAGCAGCTCGGCCGCTTCCACCATCAAGGCACACGCAAGGTTCTTTGGTGAGTTGACCTTTATCCAGTCACGCTTTTATGCAAATTCGTGCTGGCGTTGGCTCAGATGTTGCAGACTGTCTGTCATGGGTGTCTGTCTGGTCGAGATGTTCGTAGGCATGAGGGCTGTGGCAGGTGACTTCTCTGGTTGTAAAAGCGGATCACCTGGCTTTCAACAACGAACTGACCGCCTCTGCCGTCCCCTTGGCCGACATCGGATTCTGCCCCGTCACCAATCGGCCATCCACCACAACGTGTGGGATGAAGGGCAGCCAAGCCTTCTCGTAATGGGCGCCGCGCTGTTTCATTTCTGCTTCGGCGTTGTAGGGCATTCGGGATGCCACACCGGCGAGGATTTCTTCTCGCCATGAAAACCCCGTGATGCGCCGCCCGGCCACCATTAGCGAGCCGTCTGTCAGGCGGGTGTTCAGCAGCCCGCAATAGCCATGACAGACGGCTGCCACGATGCCGCCTTTTTCGTGGATGTTGCGGGTGAGGTGTTGCAGCGCTTCGCTATGCGGAAAATCCCACATCACGGCGTGCCCGCCAGTGAAGTAAATGGCGTCAAAGGCGTCCGGGTCGATGTCCTCGGCTCGGGTGGTAGAAGACAGCAATGCCATCAGTGCTGGATCAGTCAGCCACGCTTTGGCAGAGGAGTCGGCCATCGGCCATTTGAGTGACCTCGGCTCCAGGGGTGAAAGGCCGCCGAGCGGGCTGGCGATATGTTGCTCATGACCATCACGAGCAAATACCTGCCAGGCATGAGTGAGCTCCGAAAGCCACAGGCCGGTTGGCTGTGACGTGTTCTGATAATGAGCGATGTTGGTGACAATGTGGAGGATTCGGTAGCTCACGGGTATTGGATCAGGCAGTGACCAGGATCATGATTGTTGATGCTGAGCAGTCTGGTGGTCAAGACGGATGGCTTCCAGGTTGCCTTGTCATCGAAACTTTGTTTACCAATGTTGACGCCGCATGACACGGCATCCGTCCATCTGACGCCCTTTTTCGATCCTTTGCCGTCAAGTAAAGGATTAATCGGGTTTTTGCTAAAGCTTCGGTTGTGCCGGATAGGGCCGTTAAACTGGGCTGTCTGTTGCTGACAAGAAGGAATAGGCTCAGGCAGTGCAATTTTCCTCCTCCTCCCAGAACACGCCTCGACACGCCCAGAAAGCCCCTGCGGGTCGATTTTCGCTTCCATTGCACGGACTGCGCGGTGTGGCCGTGCTTTTCGTGCTGTTTTCGCATGTGGGCAATGCCGGCATGAGTCTGTTGCCCTTTCCGCATGACGCCATCGGCAAGATCGGTGTCTGGATCTTTTTTTCGCTCAGCGCCTTCTTGCTCACGCGCGGCTTGTGTGAGGTGCTCTCCAGGGATGGCTCGCCGGGGAGGGCGCTGATCAGCTATGGCATTCATCGGGTGATGCGCATTTATCCGCTGTTTGTCGTGGTGCTGCTGCTGCACGGCTTGTGGGGCGACATCAGCTCATCCAGCATCGGGCGGCACTTGCTGCTGCAGGAAGGCGCGGCGGAGTTGTGGGCCATTCCGGTCGAATTCAAGTATTACCTGATCGTGCCCCTGGTGGCCCTGGCCGCGCAGCAGTGGCCCATCCGCTGGGTGGTACGCATCCTGTTGGCCGGGGTTCTGGTGTCTTTTGGCTATGGGCTGGCTGATCCCAAGGCGGTATTTTCGATCGAGCTGGATCTGTTGCCGAAGATTACGCCTTTCCTGTTGGGCAGTTTGCTGGCGCTGAGGACAATAGGGCAAAAGCCGAGGGCAGGGCAACAGGGATCAGACAGACAGTCCTCAGGCAGACAATCAGATGTCAATCTGTCAGACAGAACATCAGGCAGAAACTTGTCGGACAGACAGGTGTCAGGCAGACACGATCAGCGTGACCATGAGCCGTGGTTGGCACGTCTGCTGTCACCCGTGGGACAGGTGCTGCTCTGGAGTTGTTTCCTGGCCGTGACGGTGTTGTTCCGGTCGATGATCAAGGGCTATTTGCCCTACGATTTGGCTTCTGTCATGGGCGCGTTGATTGCGCTCAGTGCTGGGGGTTTGATCGTGGTTTGTCTGCACCCGACCTGGACGGCAGCCTTGCTGCGAACGAGGCCCCTGGTTTTTCTGGGCGAAATCAGCTTCAGCCTTTACCTGTTGCACATGTTCTTCGTGCATGCGATGGAGCGATGGGGAGCAGGCTTACCCAGCATCGTGCAGGGATGGCTTGTGCTGGCGCTATGCCTGCCGGTCTCGATCCTGACATGGCGCTTCATCGAGCGACCGGGCATCCAGGCTGGCCGCTATCTGGCTGACAAACTGAATGGGCTGATGCCTGTGAGCGGTGTTTCTCCTGATGGGCGGGCTGTCGGGTCGTGAGCCGTCGCATGGTGGGATGGACGGGTCTGTCGATGTCCTTGGCTCACGCGGCCATCCTGCATCAAGGGGACATCTCTACTTGGGTCAAAGGGGACACACGACTTTGGGCTAACAGCTGGTAAGCGGCTGTTGACAAACAGTCTAGCCAGACTAGACTAATACCATTGTGTTGAGTCGATCATGAGCGCTCACCTCAGGAGAAACGAAGATGCAGATGGTGAACATGCTGGAGGCCAAGTCATCGCTTTCCCGTTTGGTGAAGGCCGTGGAAGAAGGGCAAGAGATCATCATCGCCCGTCATGGTCGTCCTGCTGCCAAATTGGTGCCTGTCTCTCAGGCTGATCCGGCACAGCGTATCGGTGTGGCCAAGGGCTTGTTCGATGTGCCGGATGATATCGATGGCAGCAACGACGACATTGCGGCTTTGTTTGCTGGTGGAGAGTGAAGCACCTCGATTGCCGTCATGAATCTGCTGCTTGATACTCATATCGCACTCTGGGCGATCATCGACAGTCCTCGATTGCCCGAAGCGGCCCGTAAACTGATTCTGTCTCCGGAAAACCGGCTTTGGGTTAGCTCGGCGACGGTTTGGGAAATTGCCATCAAACACGCCTTGAGGCGCACGCATATGCCATTGTCCGGTGAGCAGGCACTGGCACATTTTCGGCAATCAGGCTATGGGTTGTTACCTATCAAGCCGGAACATGCTGCGGCGGTTGATGGCCTACCCGCGTTGCATCATGATCCTTTTGACCGGATTTTGGTGGCTCAAGCACTGGTGGAACCGATGCGTTTGCTGACGCACGATGCCACGGTCGCGTCCTATGGAGCAGGCATCATCCTGGTCTAGGTTTTTCCATCAAACCTGAGCCTTGCCCTCACGATCTTGGGCGACGGCGTCCATCAGGCGTTGAGCATTGGCGGGATTGCTGAGCAGGTACATCGTTTCCATCATGCTGTTGTAAGTGGCTTCGGAAATGAGCACAGCATTCTTGCCGTCTTGTCGCTGGATGAGGGTGGCATCGGCTTTTGACACCACTTCATCAATGACCTGCTTGAAGTGTTTACGGGCGTCACTGCAGCTGATTACGCGCATGGTCAACTCCATCATGATGAACGCCATCAGGTTGACGAGACGCCAACCCCTCCAACCACGCCCTGATCGCCCACGCCACCTCATCGGGCTTTCGTAGTGGCCAGAAGTGCGTGCGATGCGGTACGGTCATCACCTCCGCCTGGCCGGTTGCCTCGGCAAAATGCTCGGCCTGCCAGTGGAGCGGGTCGAAGCGGCCGCTCATGATCAGCACGGGGCAGTGCAGGGCGGTCAGCTGCTGGGCCGAGCAGCCCTGCATCACGTCGTCCCAGGCTTGGCGAACCTGCCGGAACTGGCCGCCTCGTTGCTGGATGGCGCGCCATAACCGCTCGTCGCAGATCGGTGCGAAGCCGATCCGGTCAATCCATCGCATGCCGGCCAGTCCGGCGGCTTCCCAGGCATCGGCCACCCGGCGGCAGAGCCAGGATTTGAGACCGCCCGGCTCGGTGGCGGCGCCGATCAGCACGAGACCGGCCAGCTTCTCGGGCGCGTGTTCGGCATAGTGCAACGCGAGATAACCGCCCATCGAGTAGCCACCCAGAATGATCGCGCGCCCAGGGTGCGCGGCGATCAGCGCATCGATCTCCGCCATCGTCTTTGCAACGGAGAAAGTCTCCCCCTCACGGTGTCCATGCCCGGCCAGGTCGGGGGCCACCACCTCCACCAGATCGCCCAGGATGGCAGGGTAGGTGGCCCATTGACCGGTGTTCATCCGGGTGCCGTGCAGCAGGATCAGCACGGGGCGCTGATGGCCATCCGAACCTGAGCCGCTGCCTGCCGGGCTTGGTGGCTTGTTCGGGTTCGTGTCAGGGGGTATCGAGGCGGTCATGAAAGACGATGTGATGGGTGGCTGCCAGGTGGTCGATGTCTGCCCGGACAACGCATCAGGGTTCGATCCGAGTCCCCAGCACCTTCAGGAATTGTGCCAACCAGGCCGGGTGTGCGGGCCACGCGGGCGCCGTCACGAGCTTGCCATCGGTGTGGGCGGCATCCACGGCGATGTCCGTGTACTGACCCCCGGCGCTGGTCACGTCCGGGCCGCAGGCCGGGTAGGCTGAGCAGGCGCGGCCTTTCAGCACGCCGGCGGCGGCGAGCAGCTGGGCGCCGTGGCAGATGGCGGCCACGGGCTTGTCGGCCTCGAAGAAGTGCTGCACGATCTTGATCACGGCCGGGTTCAGGCGCAGGTATTCCGGGGCGCGGCCGCCGGGAATCACCAGCGCATCGAAGCTGGCGGCATCGACGGCATCAAAATCCCCGTTCAACGTGAAGTTGTGGCCGGGCTTTTCGCTATAGGTTTGATCCCCCTCGAAGTCGTGGATGGCGGTACGGATCTGCTCACCCGCTTTCTTGCCGGGGCACACGGCCGTCACGGTGTGCCCCACCATCTGAAGCGCCTGAAAAGGCACCATCGTTTCATAATCTTCGGCATAGTCTCCGCACAGCATCAGGATCTTCTTGGCGGCCATAAGGGGTCTCCTTGCAATGAACGTTGGTTGAAGCGTGAAGCGTGTTCTGAACGCCAGCGTATCCCTTGGGGATGAAGAAGGGCATGAACGCGCTGGAAGGGGCTGCCGGCCTCCGGCTCTGGCAGGATCAGCAATCTGCCCATTTTAGAACGGGGCTGAGCGAGTGCATGGATGGAGGGTAATGACATGGGGCAACGCAGGCAGGTGCCCGTTCTGAGGTGTGGTGTGAGCGGCTCATCTGAACACGCGCCAAGCCTACCCCAGGTGCCCCTCACGGGGTGTGTGCTTGTGATCGGCTATATTCCGCGGGTATCCAGGAGTGGCTGTCGGGGGAAACGCGACCCACCGCCACCTCCCGCGTTGCACGCCTCGTTTGGTCCTTGCTGATCTCATGCCCGACCTGTCCCTGACATCACTCTCCGTACTGGCCCTGGCAGCCTTCGCGGCCGGCGTGCTGAACGCCATCGCCGGTGGCGGCACCTTTCTCACCTTTCCGGCGCTGGTGTGGACAGGCGTGCCGCCGATCGTCGCCAATGCCACCAGCGCCTTTGCCGTCTGTCCGGGCTATCTGGGCAGCGTGATGGGCTTTCGTGCCGAACTGGCTGCCCTGCCGCGCCGCTTGTTGTGGCAGGAAGTGATGCTGAGCGCGGCGGGTGGCGTTGTGGGGGCGGTGCTGTTGCTGGTGACGCCGGCCAAGACCTTTGCCGGCATCGTCCCGTGGTTGCTGCTCTTTGCCACCGTGCTGTTTGCGATGGCGCCCCGCCTGGCCAGGCGGGCCGTTGCCGTGAAGGCTGATGCTTCCGTGTCGGTTGGCACAGGCACGCCGGTTGACAGCGCCACGCCAGCCGATGCGGATGTTGCGCCCGCACCACCTCAGGCATCTGGCCCGGTTGAGGCAACACGGACGACGCTCAGCCGTGCGCTGGGCCTGCTGGTGGTGGCCATCTACGGCGGCTATTTCAACGGTGGGCTTGGCATCCTGCTGATGGCGCTCTACCTGCTGGTGGGGGAGTCACGCCTCAACACCGTCAACGCGCTGAAGAACCTCAACTCTTTCGTGCTGTCGGTGGTGTCTGTCATCACTTTTGCCGTCGGGGGGGCCATTGTCTGGCCGCAAGCCTTGTGGATGGCCGTGTTTGCCACACTGGGGGGCTTTGCCGGCGCGCGCCTTGCCCGACGGTTGCCGGGTGCGTGGGTTCGCGGCATCGTGATCATCACGGGGCTGATCATGGCCGGGCTGTTTTTTGGGCGAGGCTGATCCCGCCTGCCTGTTGGTTTTCCAGGGGGCGTGTCATGCGCGGATGCACTTTGGTAAAAATGGTGCCGGGTCATGCTGCCGGGTTTCGGGTGTATGGACAGGCAATAGACAGCAGCCCTTTCTCGAATTGATGCTTGCAAGGTGCAAGGGTGTCGGCTATTTTGCGAGCCTCCGGGCTGGTGGCCCAATAGGAGCATGACGCGCTCCAGTCCGAATACCTGTCACTTGCACGCCTTCTTTCCCATCCCAACACCCTGATGCCCTCCACCGATACGCCAATGCTGTCCGCCACGCCTGCCGCCCCCGCCGGCCTCACCCGCGTCTCGGTCGCCCCGATGATGGACTGGACGGATCGTCATTGCCGCAGCTTTCACCGTCTGCTGTCTTCCGAGGCGTGGCTTTATACCGAGATGGTGACGGCGCAGGCCATTGCGCATGGCGATCTGGACAGGCTCCTGGGCCGTGGCGAAGAGGGCGGGCGCGTCGTCCTGCAGCTGGGCGGCAATGATCCGGCCTTGCTGGCCTCGGCGGCCAAGGCGGGGGTGGCCTATGGGTATGACGAGATCAACCTGAATTGCGGCTGCCCGAGCGACCGGGTGCAGGAAGGCGCTTTTGGCGCCTGCCTGATGGCTGACCCGGCGCGGGTGGCCGATTGCGTGACGGCCATGCGCGAGGCGGTGGATGTCCCTGTGACGGTCAAGCACCGGATCGGCATCGATCGCCGGGAAGATTACGACTTCGTTCATGCCTTCGTTTCAAAGGTGGCGGACGCGGGTTGCAGACGCTTCATCGTCCATGCCCGCAATGCGTGGCTCGATGGCCTGGATCCCAAACAGAACCGCGAGATTCCGCCACTTCGATACGAGGTCGTGCATCGCCTGCAACAGGATTTTCCCGGTTTTGCCTTCGAGCTGAACGGGGGGCTGGCCGATCTGGCGGCTGGGGCCGAAGCGGCCCAGGGCCGGGATGGGCAGCCGGCGCTCGATGGCGTGATGTTCGGTCGCCGTGCCTATCACGAGCCATGGTTGCTGGCCGGTGTCGACCGCTGGCTGAAGGGCGAGGCGGCCGGGCCGATCCCCTCACGGCGACGCATCGTCGGGCACCTGGTGGCTTATCTGGAACGGCAGTCTGCGCACGGTGTCGAACTGCGTCATCTGGCCCGCCATGTGCTGGGGCTTTACCACGGGCAGCCCGCCGCGCGGCTCTGGCGCCGTCAATTGAGTGACAGCCGCGTGCTGGCACGCAATGATCCCGGCGTGTTGCTGGCCGTTTGTGAAGAGGTGGAGGCTGAAGCCGAGCGGGTGCGGGCATGCGCCGAAGTCTATCGACAAACAGCTTTATCGGATGAGGCAGGGGAACAGCGTTAGCCCTGCTTGCGCCGACTCGGCCGCTTGCCCCGTCGGGCGCGAACATAAAGCATCATGCACAGATAACAGGCCACGGCCAGCACCGTCTCGATCCAGGCGAGCGTGGCCGACAGGCCCGTGTCGCTCATGCCGCGCACGATCCCTTCGCAGACGTAGAGCAGGATCAGCATCACCCACAACTGATAGGCGCGAACCCAACCGCGCCGGAGGGCCGGCAGCGCAAAGACGAGCGGCAGCACTTTCAGCGCCAGCAGTGATCCCTGTGGCCGCAACGGGGCCAGCACCATCTCCCAGGCCACGCCCAGCACGATCAGCGCCACCACCAGCGCTACCGTGGCCAGGCGAAACCGGTTGGCCTGTTGCAGGTTGACGCCTTCAGGGGCGGGTGGGCTGACTGGCTCGGGGGACATGAAGGCAGGCTAAGGCAGACGAACGGGGTGACGAAGATGGCCCTGCAAGCTGGTCGCACGAAGAGGGCCGACCAGCGTGGACACAGAGCAGACAATGTAGCACGGCCCAGGGATGCGCCGAACCAGCCCCGTGAAGGTGACGCGCGTCAGATCCGATGCAAGGACAAGGCGGCATGTGCCATCAACTGGTGGCCTTGCTCGCCACACGGACCAACACAGGCTACACGGGTCACAACGCAGGCATGCGGCAGTTCCGGGAGACAGGGCGTTCAGCTGGATCTGTTCAAGATGCGCTTGGGGCAGGGTATCTACCAACATGCTTGCATCCTGCGAGTGCTGCCGCTACTCTGACAGATTGTTCGGTGCGTCTACTGTCGTCCGGCAGAATGCCCAGCGGGGTTTTCTTCTGCCGGCAACCTGCATGACACGCACCAGGGCACTCATGTCCAGTCGCCGGGGGGCGACCTGTCACCACGCTGATCAGGGAGGGAAAGAACAAGATGAAAGTGGCCGACATCCTCAGTCTGAAGGGCAGCACGCTGTTCACCGTCACGCCCGAGATGACCTTGTCCGACTGCGTGGTGACGATGGCCGAGCATGACATCGGTTCGGTGGTGGTGATGCAAGGCGGCAAGTTGGCCGGCATGCTCACCTTTCGCGAGGTGATCCGCCAGGTGGCGCAGCGCCAGCATGAGCACCGCAGTGGCCCCACGCGGCCGGTGGCCGAAATCCTCGTGCGCGACGTGATGGTGACAGACCCGACGGTCGTCGCACCCGGTGTGGACGTCAACGAGCTTCGGCGCATCATGATCGAGACGCACACCCGCTACGTGCCGGTGATGGAAGATGGCGTGCTGCTCGGCATCCTCTCTTTCCACGATGTGGCCCGCTCGGTGCTCGATGCCCAGAGTTTCGAGAACAAGATGCTGAAAGCCTACATCCGGGACTGGCCAGCCGAGGATCAGTGACGGCTGGATGTGGCGCCCGAGCCGCGTCCGGCAAGGGGCACCCGCGCCAGTGGTCGGGGCGCAGCGACGATCGGCAGGTTCTCCAGAACGGCTTGCGCTGCACATTGCTAGAATGGCCGCATGCGAATACTGATCAGCAATGATGACGGCTATTTTGCCCCTGGCATCGAGGCGCTGGCGGCTGCGCTCGCCGGTTTGGGCGAAATCTTCGTCTATGCCCCCGAGCGGGATCGTTCCGGTGCTTCCAACTCGCTCACGCTCAGCCGACCGCTGACCGTCCGGCGAGCCGCCAACGGTTTTCATTTCATCGATGGCACGCCCACCGATTGCGTTCACGTTGCCGTCACCGGGCTGATGGATGCGCCGCCTGACCTGGTCGTCTCCGGCATCAATGACGGTGCCAACATGGGGGATGACACCATCTATTCCGGTACGGTCGCGGCCGCGATGGAGGGTTATCTGCTCGGGCTGCCGGCCATTGCCTTCTCGCTCACCACCAAGGGCCATGAGCATCTGCAGAGTGCCGCCCGTGTGGCGCGCGATGTGGTCGAGCGTTATCTTGCCGATCCGTGGCAGCAACCGATGCTGCTCAACGTCAACATCCCGCCCTTGCCGTATGACGAGCTGGGCGGTTATGAGGTCACCCGCCTTGGGCGTCGTCACCATACCGAGCCGGTCATTCCGGCCACCAATCCACGTGGTGAAACCGTTTACTGGATCGGCAAGGCAGGCCCGGAGGCTGACAAGGGGCCGGGTACGGATTTTCATGCGGTGGCTGCCGGGCGGGTGTCGATCAGCCCGTTGCAGGTCGATCTGACAGCCACGGCTCAGTTGGAACAGACACGCCAATGGTTGCGGTGATCAAGCGTTCCGATACCGATGGACTGGTGTCGGAGCGGGCACGGCTGCGGATGGTCGAGCAACTGGCCGAGCTGGGCATCGATTCCCCCATCGTGCTGAATGCCATGAAGAAAGTGCCACGCCACCTGTTCGTGGAGCAGGGGCTGGCCAGCCGCGCCTATGAAGACGTGGCGCTGCCTATCGGTCACGGTCAGACCATTTCGAAGCCTTCCACCGTGGCACGCATGCTGTGGTTGTTGGCCGAATCGGTGCGCCCCGAGAAGGTCAAAACCCTGAGAGCACTCGAAATTGGCACCGGTTGTGGCTATCAGGCGGCCGTCATGGCACGTCTTTTTGAAGACGTGGTGTCGATCGAGCGCGTACACTGGCTGCATGAACTGGCCAAGGTCAACGTCCGTCCCTTTGCGCTGCCCAATCTGCGCTTGCTGTTCGGTGACGGGACGGCTGGTGTCACGGCGGGTGCCCCTTATGATGTGGTGATCAGTGCAGCCGCCAGCGATTCCATTTCACGCGAATGGCTGAAACAGATGGCTGTGGGCGGGCGTCTGGTGGCGCCGATCAAGTCGGCCGAAAGGGATACCCAAACCTTGCATGTCGTGGATCGGGTCAGCCAGAATGAATGGTTGCTGACCGAGCTGGATCCCGTAAGATTCGTACCGCTGCGCGCAGGTGTGGCCCGCTGAGCAGCGAACCGGAGGAATGATCTGATGATGAGCGATGTGCTGAAAAGGCCCACGCACGTAGTGTTGTTGATGGCAGCAGGCATCCTGCTGGCCGGTTGTGCCGCCACGAAGCCGGCACCCGTGGTTCACCGTACCAGCCCGCAATCGACGCCGCCGGTGGCCACTGCGCCGGGCGAGCAGCCCGAGGTGGCCGACCAGGGGCCGGCGTCTGATTCACAGGCTGGCATGCCTGAAGAAGAGGTGGGCGCACAGGTCTCCCCCATTTATCAGGGCGCCATCCACCAGCAGGGCAGCAATGCCGCGCCGGATGACCCGAATCTGAAGGTTGGCCCGCAGGGTGTCAAGCGCCCCTATGGCACGCCGAAGCCGGGTGCCGTCGCCAGCGCTTCCCAGGCGGGCAGTTCGGCCGCTAAGGCGGGGGCGGCAGCAGGTGCTGCCGGTGCGACGGGGACAGCCACCCAGGCTGCCAGGACGCCCGCCGTACCGAGCGAAACCCGCAACTTCGACGGGGTGCGTTTCAGCTGGCCGGTGCCGGGCAAGCA
>JAUNKF010000040.1 GCA_030532895.1 Lautropia sp.
AACCCCAACCCCAACCCGATCCCATTCCTCAACTGACCCCGATCATGCTGCTTTATGGATTTCATGCCGTTATGGCGCGCCTTCGCCAGGCTCCTGACAGTTTCAAGTCCTTGTATGTCGATCGCAGCCGTGATGACACGCGGGTGCGGGATCTGTTGCGGTTGGCGCAGCAGCAGAAGGTGCAGGTGGTGAGGGCTGATCCGTCGCGGCTGGATCGGATGGCGGGCGGCCGCCGGCATCAGGGGGTGGTGGCGCAGGTCGAGACCAAGGTGAAAACGATGGATCTGCCCGCCTTGCTCGATGCGTTGCAAGGGCGCGAGCAGCCGGGCTTCGTGCTGCTGCTCGATGGGGTGACCGATCCGCGCAATCTGGGCGCCTGCTTGCGCTCGGCTGATGGGGCGGGCGTGGATGCGGTGATCGCGCCAAAGGATCATGCGGCGCCGCTCACCGATGTGGCGCTGCACACGGCCAGCGGCGCCGGCGAGTCCGTTCCTTATATTCTGGTGACCAATCTGGTGCGCGCCATCGAAAGCTTGCAGGATGCGGGCTTTACTGTCTACGGGCTGGCGGATGAGGCGAGCGCACCGCTCTATCAGACGGCTTTCCGTGGCCCGGTGGCGTTGGTGATGGGGTCTGAGGACAAGGGCATCCGGCGGCTCGTGCGCGAGCAGTGCGATGCGCTGATCTCGATTCCGATGCTGGGTTCGGTCTCCAGTCTGAACGTGTCGGTGGCGAGCGGGGTGGTCGTCTACGAGGTGTTGCGTCAGCGGCTGGCGGGTTAGCGCGGGGGCGAATCAGTGCATGACACGCGCTGAACCGTCTCATCACTCAAACCCGCGTGCTGACGGCGTTGCTCAGTGTTCGTGTCTGTCTTGATCTTGGTGGCCAGGCAGGCTCGCATGCCCGCATGCCCGCATGCCGGTCTGATCAAGCCAGGTATGGGCCGATGCCGGTTTCAGGCGAAGGTGGCCCGTGCATGCATGGGGCTACGCGTACCGGCAGCTCACCTCAGGTACCGATACCCGACCCAACCGCCGATCAGGCCGCCCAGGTGGGCGAAGTGGGCCACGCCGTCGCCGCCTGAGAGGCCCAGGTACAGCTCCAGGATGGCGTAGAGGGTGACGAAGACGCGCGCTGGCAGCGGGATGGGTGGAATCAGCAACATGATGCGGTCGCGCGGGAAGACGAGCGCGTAGGCGAGCAGGATGCCGAAGACGCCGGCCGAGGCGCCGATGATGGGGGCGCCGTTGGTGTAGAGCATGTTGCCGACGATGGCTTGAGCCACGCCACCGGCGATGACGGCGATCAGGTAGCTCAAGGCCAGCCGCTGGCCACGCCAGACCATCTCCAGCTTGCTGCCGAACATCCAAATGGCAAACAGGTTGAAGAAGAGGTGAAAGAAGTCACCGTGCAGCAGGCTGTAGCTGACGATTTGCCACGGTGCGTGCCAGGGCAGCGCAGCGAGCAGATCGCCGGGCTGGGGCCACAGCGCGAACCAGATCATCACGGGCTGATAGAAGTTGATCTGCAACAAGAAGCAGGCTACGTTCAGCAGCAGGATGGCGCGGGTGACGGGTGGGATGTTCATGGCGCGGGATTCCGGCGGGGCGGGATGATGGGGGTGGCCTCGGTCGATTCATCTGCCGGGCGCATGACCTCGTGCCGGGCGGGTGGCAAGGGCGTGGCTGGTGTCAGCGCCTCGGGGAACCGCGGCTCGGCGTCTTCTGCTTCGGCATCGAGCCGGTCGATCCGTGGCTCGGTGCTGGTGAGGTGCGTGGCAGGGGGCATGGGGCGGTGGCCGGGCAGCCGGGCCTCCTCCACCAGCAGTTCACGCAGGCTCACGGTGGACAGCGTGCTGGCCATTTGTGCTTCGGCATCGCGGAAAGCCTGGTTCACGCGGCCTTCGGGCGGATTCGGCAGGTTCAGCTCACCGGCTTCGCGGATGGATTCGAGCACCTGCCAGACCGAGATCTGGCCGATGTCGCGCGCGGGCGTCCAGGCGGGCGGTTGCGATTGCTCGATCGTGAGCAGCAGCTTGCTCTGGGTGAGGGCATCCAGCAGCCGCTCGATCGTGACGGCGGGCATCAGGTAGCGCTCCGACAGCTCGGTGGTGGTGAGCGGCGGGCCGCCTTGCAGGTGGCGGGCAGCGATGTCCTGCATCAGCGCCAGACCCAGCTGTTCACGATTCTGGTCGCTGAGGCGGGCCGTGTCGGTGCCCACCTGAAGGTATTCGGGGTGCTGGAGGTAGAAGCCGACGCTGGCGCCCAGGAGCACGACGACCCAGCTCACGTACAGCCAGATCATGAAGAGGATCAGGATGGCAAAGCCGGAATAGATCGCGTCGTACTGCGAGGAATTGGCCACGAAGCGGGCAAAGCCCCAGCCGGCGCTCTGCCAGGCGATACCGGCCACCAGCGCGCTGACCAGTGCCGGGATGAAGCGAACCCTGGTGTTGGGCATGTACAGGTACAGCAGCAGAAAGAGCGCGATGATCAGCACATAGGGCACGAGCTTGCCGGCCTGGATGGCCAACTCGCCGAAGGGTTCGATGGCGATCAGCGACTGCACGACGCTGGATGAGGCGATGGCGGCGTTGATCCCCAGCGAGGAAAACACGACGATGGGGCCGAGCAGCAGGATGCTGAGGTAGCCGCTGATGCGATGCGAGATGGGGCGCAACTGGCGCACATGCCAGATATTGTTGATGGCGCTCTCGATCTTCAGGATGGTGGAGATGGCCGTGAAGAACAGCATGGCCAGACCGACCGAGCCGAGCACGCCGACGTGCATGTTGTTGATGAAGCCGATGATCTGATTGCTGATTTCCTGTCCGCGCGGCCCGAGCGGTTCGAGAAATTGCTGAAGCGCCGGCTCGATCTGCCCGTGCACCCCGAAAGCCTTCGACAGGGAAAAGGTCAGCGCCAGCATCGGCACGATCGACAGCAGCGTCGTGTAGACGAGACTGGTGGCGCGCAGCAGCAGCTGGCCAAAGGCGATGTCCCGCACGATGGCGATCATCACGGCGGCGAAGCTGATCAGGGCGCGCAGTGGTTGCCCTTTGGCAAGGCCATCCTGATACAGGCGGCCTGGCAGGGTGGCGAGTACGGAGGCTGGGTCGATCATGGGGCTGCGGATGGTTCACCGGGCGCCTTGGCCCGATGCTGAGGTGAACGGTGGAACAGGGGCTTATGGGGCTACAGTCTACAAAATGTGCGCAGCGAGTGATGTCAGGATGTGTGGAAGGGGTCTGGTGTCAGCTGCTTGCAGCGCCAAGCTTCAGTATCTTCTGAGCATCTCCCCTGCGTCTACTCGGACGTGCCGGGATGACTGTCGGTCATGAGCTACAGTTTATGGTTTATTGGTCTTCTTTCATACCGCCTATACCGCTTTGGCAGGGCTGCTGGCCGTGATGTGCCCGTTTGTGCCCGTTCCAAGTTCCGGAATCCTCGGGGGGCGTTCACGCAAGGCAAGGGCGGTGGGGCGGTGATGAACATGGGGAGCGTCTGATGACGAAGCAGATGAAACAGGCAGGATTGGGCTGCGTGCAGCCGGCTGACCACGCGCTGGTGACGTCGGTGCAGGGGGCTCGGGTGGATGAGGCGCAGCCAATGGGGCACGTGGCAGCTCAACGGGGTGGCGCGGCTGCCCGGATCGATACAGGCCGCCGGCGATGGTTGCTGGCGGGTGGTGGTGCCATGCTGCTGGCCGGTTGTGGGGATGTGCTGGATCGTGACCGGATCATCGTCGATGACCTGGAGGATGGCGCCGAGATCCGCCTGAACCTGCATCAGGAGCTGGAAGTGCGGCTGGCCATCAACCCGGCCGATGGCCATGTGACCTTTCTGCGCAGTCGCATCGCGCCCGAGTTGCAATACCGCAGTGGCCCGGTTTATCGCGATCGGGATCCGCGCCGGCCCACACGGGGCTTGCCGATCGAGGAATGGGTGTTCACCGGGCGTGAGCCGGGAAACACGACGATTCGGCTCGAATATGCGCGACAGGGTGACAGCCGCCCGGCTCGGGTCATCACCTATCGGGTGGATGTCCTGCCTTGGTATTGAGCTGAATCGTTTCAGCGTGGTCTGGGCCAGTCTTTCGGCCCAATCCTTCGGGGCGAGGTTTCTCACCCGTACGGATCAGCACATGCTTGCTGGCGTGCCGAGCGAGGGGGGGCGGGTAATTGACCAGGCGGCTGTGTCGTGCAAGCTTGGGGGCCTCTCCGGCGACAGTGTGCGCCAGATACCACAGTTGGGCGTGCAAACCCGAAAATGACAGAAAAACAAGGGGAAAAGCCGCTTTTTGAAGGCTGTTCCGAGCGGCTCTGTAGAATAATACGGCAGCTTGGTGCATGCCGTGCATGGTGTCTTCCCCGTCAAAGTCCTGTGGGCCGTGCGTGGTGTGCGTTGAAACGGCCATTTTTGGCGCCTTCGCCCAGCTGACCCCATCCCGCCCCTTCCGGCTCAGGATCGCCCACCGATGCCCCTTGTCTTTCTGGTTCTGCTGCCGTGGCTCGGCAGTCTGATCGCTGTTCTGTTTCCATCCAATGCCCGTAACGCCGAAGCTTCGGTGGCGGGCCTCATCGCGCTGGCAGCGTTGGTGCAGACCTGTCTGTGGTTTCCGGAGATTGCTGCCGGGCAGGTGATCGAGCAACGCATCGGGTGGCTATCCAGTTTCGGCCTGGATCTGGTCTTCCGGATGGACGGCTTTGCCTGGCTCTTCACGGTGCTGGTTTTTGGTATCGGGGCGCTGGTGGCGCTCTATGCCCGCTATTACATGTCGCCAGCCGACCCGGTGCCGCGGTTCTTCGCCTTCCTGCTCTCCTTCATGGGGGCGATGATCGGCGTCGTGCTTTCGGGCAACCTGATCCAGCTTGCACTCTTCTGGGAGCTGACGAGCATCTACTCCTTTCTGCTGATCGGCTACTGGCACCATCGTGACGATGCACGCAAGGGGGCGAGGATGGCCCTCCTGGTCACGGGGATGGGCGGGCTGGCGTTGCTGGCCGGGGTGTTGATGATCGGCCATGTGGTGGGCAGTTATGAGTTGCAGACGGTGCTGGCGTCGGGGGACACGCTGCGGCAGAGTTCGCTCTACCGGCCGATCCTGATCCTCGTCGTGTTGGGCGCGCTCACGAAGAGTGCGCAGTTTCCCTTCCTCTTCTGGCTGCCGCGGGCAATGGCGGCGCCCACGCCCGTGTCGGCCTATTTGCACTCGGCCACGATGGTGAAGCTTGGCGTCTTCCTGCTGGCGCGGCTGTGGCCGGTGCTGTCGGGCACGCCGGATTGGTTCGTGTTGGTGGGCGGAGCCGGGGCGGCATCGTTGATCATTGGCGCCTATGCGGCCATGTTCCAGTCCGACCTGAAGGGCTTGCTCGCCTATTCGTCGATCAGCCATCTGGGGCTGATCACGCTGCTCTTGGGCATGAACAGCAAGACGGCGGCGGTGGCGGCGGTGTTCCACATCATCAACCACGCCACTTTCAAGGCGTCGCTCTTCATGGCGGCGGGCATCATCGATCACGAAACCGGCACCCGAGACATCAGCCGTCTGAGCGGGTTGATGAAGTCGATGCCGGTGACGGGCACGCTTGCCTTCGTGGCGAGTGCGGCGATGGCCGGGGTGCCGCTGCTCAACGGCTTTCTGTCGAAGGAGATGTTCTTTGCCGCCACGGTGGATGTGGATGCCACGATGTCGATCGAGGTGCTGCTGCCGGTGGTGGCCACCATTGCGGCCATGTTCAGCGTGACCTATTCGCTGCGTTTCTCGGTGGATGTCTTTCTCGGGCCGAAGGCCACCAACCTGCCGCGTGAGCCGCACGAGCCGCCGCACTGGATGCGGGTGCCGGTGGAGCTGCTGGTGGTGGCCTGTCTCTTGGTGGGCATTTTGCCGGCCACGATCATCGGCTCGGTGCTGAACACGGCGGCCGGCCCGGTGGTGGGCGGTGAGCTGCCGAGCTACAGCCTGGCTTTGTGGCATGGCTGGAATCTGCCGCTGATGATGAGCCTGGCCGCCATGCTGGGGGGCTTTCTGATCTGGGTGGCGCTGCGCAAGCGGCTGCGCACCCGAGCGTTTCAGGGGTCGGTGCTGCTGCGTCACTTCGATGGGGCGGCAAGTTTTGGCCGCTGCCTGATTCTGCTGCGCCGTCTTGGGGCACTGGGCTTGAGCTGGTTGGGCACCGTCCGGCTGCAGCAACAGCTCTTTTTGATCGTGTTGATGGGCGTCGTGGTGGTGAGCGTCATCCTGTGGCTGGATGGGGTGAGACCCGGCAGCCGCACGCCGATGGCGGCCTCGCCCATGTTCACGGGCCTGTGGCTGGTGGGGGGCCTGTGCGCGGTGGGAGCGGCCTGGCAGGCCAAGTATCACCGGCTGGCGGCCTTGATGATGATGAGCGTGGCCGGGCTGATCACCTGTCTCACCTTCGTCTGGTTCTCGGCGCCTGATCTGGCGCTCACGCAGCTGACGGTGGAGGTCGTGACCTCGGTGCTGTTCCTCTTGGGCTTGCGCTGGCTGCCGAAGCGGATCGAGGACATGCCGGGGCTGAAGCAGCCGCCGGTGCGCGTGCGCTTGCGCCGCAGCCGGGATCTGGTTCTGGCGGTCGTGGTCGGGGCCGGTCTGGCGGCGCTGTCTTACGCCATCATGACGCGTGAATTTCCTCAGAGCATCTCGCCTTTCTTCCTGGCGCGCGCCTTGCCGGAAGGTGGGGGCACCAACGTGGTCAACGTGATGTTGGTGGATTTTCGGGTGTATGACACGCTGGGCGAGATCACGGTGCTGTCGGCCGTGGCCTTGGCGGTTTATGCGCTCCTGCGCCGCTTCCGCCCGCCGCGCGAAAGTTCCGAGCTGCCCTCGCAGCAGCGCCTGCCACCCGATATCGTCACCGATCTGGTCAACCCAAAGGCGGCGGCCGACACGGCGCTGGGCTACATGATGGTGCCAGCGGTGCTCGTGCGGTTGTTGCAGCCGATGGCAGCGGTCGTCGCACTCTATCTGCTGATGCGTGGACACAACCAGCCGGGTGGCGGTTTCATTGCCGGTCTGGTCGTGGCCATCGGCTTCATCCTGCAGTACATGGTGGCGGGCACGCAGTGGGTGGAGGCGCACATGAAGTTGAATCCGCCGCGCTGGATCGCCTATGGTCTTCTGATGGCCGGCTTCACCGGGCTGGGCGCCTGGGCCTTCGGCTATCCGTTCCTGACCACGCACACGGCTCACATGCATCTGCCGGGTTTGGGCGAGGTGCATGTGCCTAGCGCGATGTTCTTTGACCTGGGCGTCTTCGCCGTGGTGGTGGGCGCGACGATGCTGATCCTGACGGCGCTCTCGCACCAGTCGATCCGTCGCACGCGCCGCGCCGCTCACGACGAATCGGCCGAGGCGGGCGGGGTCGATTCACCCGCCCACCGCTTACATTGAGATTGAGGAGGGAGCATGGAACTGACCCTTGCCATTGCCATCGGCTTGCTGGGCGGCTCGGCCGTCTGGTTGCTGCTAAGGCCCCGAACCTTTCAGGTCATCATGGGCCTGTCGTTGTTCTCTTATGCCGTCAACCTGTTCATCTTCAGCATGGGCCGGCTCAAGGTCGATAGCGAACCGGTGCTGGTCGAAGGCGTGGTGCCTGATCTGGCCAATTACGCTGATCCCATGCCGCAGGCGCTGGTGTTGACGGCCATCGTCATCGGCTTTGCCATGACGGCGATGTATCTGGTGGTGATGCTTGCTTCGCGTGGTCTGGCCGATACCGACCATGTGGACGGCAACCGTCAGGAAGAGTGGTGAGGGGGCTAATCGCATGATCGGCGTCATGTCGCCCCATCTGATCATTGCACCGGTGCTGCTGCCGATGATGACGGCCGCGCTGATGCTGGCGCTCGGCGACCAGAAGCGGGGCACGCTGGCCTGGATCAACGTGGGCTCCTGCCTCTTGGGGCTGTTGCTGGCAATCGTCTTGGGGCTGTCGGTACATCACGGCATCGCACCGGCTTCGCCCGGACAGCCGGCTTCATCCATCGGCACGCTGGGCATCTACCTGCCGGCCAACTGGCAGGTGCCTTTCGGCATCGTGCTGGTGCTCGACCGGCTCTCGGCGCTGATGCTGCTGCTCACCTCGATCATGGCCTGTGCGGCCATCGTGTTCGCGGTGGCCAACTGGGGGCGGATCGGGGTGCATTTTCATCCGCTCTTCCAGATTCAGCTGATGGGGCTGAACGGCGCTTTTCTCACGGCCGATCTCTTCAACCTCTTCGTCTTCTTCGAGGTGCTGCTGGCCGCCTCCTACGGCCTGCTGCTCCATGCACCGGGCCGCACGCGGGTGGGGGCAGGGTTGCACTACATCGCCATCAACCTGGTGGCTTCGTCCTTCTTCCTGATCGGGGCCGCGATGCTCTACGGGGTGACGGGCACGCTGAATTTTGCCGATCTGGCCGCGCGCATCCCGGAGGTGGCGGCCGAAGACCGTGGCCTTTTGCATGTGGGCGTGGCGGTGCTGGCGATGGCCTTTCTCACGAAGGCGGCGATGTGGCCGATGGGCTTCTGGCTGGTGCCCGCCTATTCGGCGGCAGGCGCCCCGGTGGCCGCGCTCTTTGCCATCATGACGAAGGTGGGCATCTATGCGGTGCTTCGCCTGTGGTCGTTGATGTTTGCGGGCGAGGCCGGGGCCGATCGCTGGGGCGCCGACTGGTTGGTGGCCGGGGGGCTGGCCACGATCGCCTTCGGCCTGATCGGGCTGCTGGAAGCCCGGCAGCTGGGGCGTATCGCAGGGTTCAGCGTGATCGTGACCTCGGGCACCTTGCTGGCGGCCTTGGGCTTCAATCTGCCCACGGTGACGGGTGGGGCGTTCTACTACCTGTTCAGCTCGACGATGGCCGCCGGCGCCATGTTCCTGCTGATCGAGCTGATCGACCGAAGCCGGCTTTTGGAGAGCGAGCACCCCAACCCGGATGATGCCGACCCGGTACCGTTCTTTCTGGATGAGCTGGAACCTCCGCCCGATACGAACCTGGACGAGTTTCAGGAGGCGCTGACCGGGCGCGTGATTCCGGCGGCCATTGCCTTTCTGGGCTTTTCGTTCATTGCCTGCACGCTGCTGCTCACTGGCATGCCGCCGCTCTCGGGCTTTGTCGGCAAGTTCATGATGCTCTCGGCGTTGTTGAACCCGGCCGGCCTGGGGGCCGAAGAGAGCTTGCCTGTACCTTGGCAGACCTGGCTGATGATGGGGCTGGTGATCCTTGCGGGGCTGGCGGCCCTGGTGGCACTGTCGCGTACCGGCATCCGGATGTTCTGGACGCCGCGAGACCGGCCGGCGCCGTCCTTGAAGGTGATGGAGTGCGTGCCGATCGCGGTGCTCTTGGGCTTGTGTTTGCTGATCACCTTGCGGGCCGAGCCGTTGTCACGCTATCTGCAGGCGGCGGCGGCCGACCTGCACGACCCGAGCGCTTATGTCGATTCGGTGCTGATCACCCGGCCGCTGCCGCCGCCGGCCGTCACCCGAGAAATCCTGAAACGTGATCTGCCGCTCGTCGAGGAGGCTCCGCAACCATGAGAAAGCTCGTGCCAGCCCCGTTGCTGACGGGGTCACTGATCGTGCTGTGGATCATGTTGAACGGCTCGGCTGCGCCGG
Source organism: Lautropia sp. (assembly GCA_030532895.1). GTDB lineage: Bacteria > Pseudomonadota > Gammaproteobacteria > Burkholderiales > Burkholderiaceae_E > Lautropia. The sequence goes on from JAUNKF010000040.1 coordinate 9,617, forward strand.
CCCATCTGGTGTTCGGCACGCTGATCGGCATCGCGGTACCGCTGCTCACGAAGAACCTGCGGCCCGAAGAGTTGAGAATCAAGCATCCGTGGACGGTGATCAAGCTGATCGGCGTGGTCTTCGTCGATGTGATCAAGTCGAACATCGAGGTGGCCAGGTATGTCTGGTTCTATGGCAGCCGGCCGCCGCGTGACCAGTGGGTGGTGATTCCGCTGGAGCTGAAGGCACCGTCGGGGCTGGCGGCGCTGGCCGTGATTGCCGCCATCGTGCCCGGCACGATCTGGAGTGAGCTGTCGATGGATCGTTCGCGGCTGCTCTTTCATGTGTTTCATGTGCCGGAAGGGCAGGATTTTGCCCAGATGTTCAAGGATCGGTATGAGAAGCCGCTGATGGAGATTTTTGAATGAGCCTGTGGTTGACGACGACGCTCTACATCGCACTGGGCTGCTTCCTGGGTGCGATGGGGCTGTGCCTGTACCGGGTGTTTCGAGGCCCCACCGCGCAGGATCGGGTGTTGGCCGTGGATTACATCTATGTGAACGGCATGCTCGTGATTCTTGCCAGCGGCATCGTTTATGCGTCCGATCGCTACTTTGAAGCCGCCTTGTTGATCTCGATGTTCGGCTTCGTCTCGTCCTCGGCCATTGCCAAATTCCTGCTGCGCGGCGAGGTGATCGAATGACCGAGAACGTACCAACCTTTGGCGGCTTTCTGCCCGTCTGGGCCGATGTGACCATTGGCGTGCTGCTGCTATTGAGCGGCTTCTGGGCCCTCACCGGGGCCGTGGGCCTGGTGCGGATCAAGCACTTTTTCACCCGCATGCACCCGCCTTCATTGGGCGCCACGCTGGGCGTCTGGTGCCTGGCAGCCGCGCTCGTGATCTTCTTTTCGCTCACCTACCAGACGCTGGTGCTGCGCGTCTGGATCGTGGTGATCTTCATGGCCATCACCGTGCCGGTCACGGTCGTGATCCTGGCCCGCGCCGCCTTGTTCCGCCGCCGCGCCGCTGGCGATGAAGGGCTGCCGCCCACCTTTGCGGGGCCGGTGAAGCGGGTGAATCGGGAAGGGCCGAAGGAGTGAAGAGGGCTTGGGTGAGGCGCTGATTTGGCGCCTTGCTGTCGTGCGTTGTGCCCTCGCAAAAGCTGCGGGTGAGGTTCTGTTCTCACTCGCGATTTATTTATTGTTCAATGCCCAGGATAAGTGGTTGCTCGGGCTGCCAGTGTGGTTTGAGAGAGTGCCGCCGGTGTGGCGCTGGTATCAAGCGCCACATGAATCTGCTGGCTGCTGAGCCAGCGCCGCGTCTCAAAAGCAATCGGGGCTGGCGCGGCGGTTTCAGCCCCGGCCATGGCAGGGCCGGTTTCCTGAAGATAGTGCCCCTGATAAGCAAGCGTCTGGCCGGCCTGCCAGTTTGGCGGCAGTTGCCACAGTGAGCAGCTCTGGCGCCGATACAACGTGTGCAGCCGTGCGCTGAAGCACACCCCAAACTCGCGCTCGCTGCGGCCGGGCATCACGCTCAGCTCGACGTGATCGCCATCGGGCCGACCCCAGGTCTGGATGGGGGTGTCCCAGGTGAGCAGCATCTGCTCATGCAGGCTGAGCGTGCTGCGTGCCGCCACACGGGTGCTCACCGGTGGCTGCGTGGCCTGTTGGTGAATGCCGGGGCTGAGCTGCATGGCCAGATGCTTGCCCAGTTGCAGCGTCTCGGTGCCTGCCTCGCCTTTTTCGGCTGACAGACCCAAGGTCAATTCCAAGGTGGCCTGCTTGTGCTCGGCCCCCAGCGTGAAGGAGCGGGTGCTGTAGACATAAGCGCCCGGCTGCTGGTTGCCATCGGGCAGGATGCGTTGATCAATATAGAAAGTGGATTGTGCAGCCGGCGCTTCAGACGCGACTTCTGCCCACGGCATGGCCTGCGTGAAACGCGGCTGCTCGCCGCTTTGACGGTTGGTTTCGGTTCTGAGGACTTGGGCCAGCACGTCGCCGCGGATGCCTTGGGCCGAGATGACCGATACCGACGGCTTCTCTTCAACAGTATCGGACTGGATGCCGGGTGTCTGGGCGTGGCTCTGTCGCAGCGAGACGGCAGGAGAGGAAGAGGTGAAGCCGGACGAGGTTTTGATGCCGAGCGGCGTCAGGTCGGCGGCGCCCTGGCAGCCACTCAAGGCAGACAGGACAAGAATCGTTAGCGGGCAAACATGACTCGAACGGAGCGATGGCATGTGAAACAGCCTCCCGGTTAGGCAGCGACGTATGGGTTGTGCGTGCTTGACTGGTACGGAAGTGTAATGATTTGAGTGCAAATTTTTGTTACGAAACCTGCGAAAACGGCTTAAAAAAGGCTTTTGAGCCGGCTTTCCGTCTGACCGGCGGTTGGTGGCTGATGAACGGCGGGCTACATATATCTCATACACCGTGTCCAAGGTGAGGGGGGCGTTTGCTGTGAGGCTATGGCAACCGGATGAGCTGAAAACTATTGTCAACTTTTAGGGGGCCTATGAAGCCTCGTTCTTCGATATATTGGCTTCAGGTGTAGGGGGCACGACACACCGCGTACTACCGTCTGCTGAAGATGTCTGCCAAGTTTCAAGAGCGTTTCATCATGCCGAGATTTGTAGTTTCATGACGTTGAACAGAGGAGAGTATATGAAAGTGGTTCTCGTTTCTGATATGTTTGGAAAGTATGGTGATGTTGGTTACATGAGAGACTGGAACCGGTTTTTTTGTTCTCAAGGGTTTGCTGTTTTTGAGGTGTGGGTGAGTGATTTTATTCCGGGGGCTTATTCCCCGCTTATCAGGGATGGTTTGCACGATAGGATTACGGAAAATTCAAATATTTCTCTGGCGAAGAGTGGGCTTTCCAGGGTATTACATGAGATTCGCCCAGATCTCGTTGTTGGTTTCAGTTATGGCGGTTATATTTCTTTTTTGGCGTCTTTGGACTTTGACTTTTATTTGTCTTGCATTTCCTCGACGCGATTGAGGTTTGTTGATGGTTTCTTCTTGAGAAGCCGGTCTTTCTTTGCTTTTGCAGAAGGTGATAGCTTCTTGCTTGATGGGTTGAAAGACTGCTCTGATTCAGTGTTGTTTTTTGATGGCTTTGATCACGATTTTTATAAGGATCCGAGTGTTTCGGGTGAGGTGGTTTTGAAAAGGTTTTATGGTGAAGGGTAGTTTATGGTGTTTTTTTGGTCTTGTTTAATGGGGCTTTGATGTGCCCCTCTTTAAAAAATTAACAAAATGATCTTGGCTCAACCGCCGGTTTTCCTTCCGGGTAACAGCACCGTTCTCGTAGTGATACAACTCAAACTCGACCCAGCCGCTGCCATTGGTCGGCACGTCGGTCGTTTGCTGAACATCTGAGGGAGAGAGCGCATCGGTGTCGTTATTGGCGGTATTGCTGGCGTTGCTTTTGGTGCTGCTATTGGCGCTGCGCTCGTCCAGGGTATCGCCGGAGGAAGCGTCTCCATCAACAATAGGCGCAGGGCTGGCGTTAGCAGACGGGGATGCGGCATCCCCATCCGGCTTGGCATCCAGCACGACGACAGAACGGGTCAGGATGGGCAGGGCTTCGGCCCAGGGCAGGGTGTGGGCGTGGGCTGGTTCGTGCAGCATGCTGCCGCGGCTGAAGTCGTAGGCGGGGGGCGTGCCTTGTGTCCAGATGGGGCGCATGATGCGCTCGGCGGCGGTGGGTTTGCGGCCAAGGGTGGTGGCCAGCGCTTCGTTGGCGGCCTTGTCGGCCCGCATGTCCAGGCTGATATCGAGGCTGGCCCGGAAGGCTTCGGGTACGCCGAAGGCCCAGCCTTGGGCATAGCCCGCTTCAAAGACGGCGTTAGGGCTTTCGGTGCGGCGGCGCTTGCTCATGCGGGTGGCTGGACGAGGCAGAAGAACAAGGGCCGATTGTAATGCCTTGTCTTATAGCGGCTTTTTCGATGATGGTGTCGATCTCGGCCATAACTTGATCATGGGGGGTCGTCGGGCGTTCGTCGGCCAGACTGGCCGCCACTTTGGCTTGGAGCCAAGCGGTATAGGCGGCCTCTTGTTCTGCATTCTCGAACTAGGATACAAATGGGTCGAAGGTCTGTTCGCTCATGGATGGATGAAGGCAGATTGGGGTCAACGGTTTGGGCCGAAGATTTGTATGGGCCATTGCTCAGGGCATTGTCGCAGTTTACTTTGCCACAGTTTGGCCGTTTTGGCGATTGAGCGCATGCCGTGGGCGGTTCAAGTCTCACTGACAGCTTGCCCATACAATGCGCTGATATCCAGTAGACAATAGCGCTTTGCCACGGGTGTCTTCAGTCTTCCGCTTTATCAACCCCATGCCCACACGCCCCCCACCGACCCCCGAACGCATTGCCCAGGCCGCGCTCGACCTTTTTGTCGTCCTTCAGTCTGACGTTTTTTCCCAGAGGAGCTGATCGTGCAGCCAATGTGCTTTCAGCGCCTGCGTCTGTTCGACGATGACGACGGTGTCCACTTCCAGCTGCTTGGCGAGCTTCTGGCAGGCGCGATCCCAGTCGCAGCCATTGGCCTGCAGGATGCCGAGCAGCTGGGCGGCGGCCGGGCTGAGTTCTGAAAATCGCACGTCGCCGGCCCGGTTCTGATACACGGCAAAGAAGGTGAGCGCGGGTTCGATGGCCACATGGTCTGGTCGGATCTGCTGCACGGGCCAGTCGTAGGCTTGAAGTCGTAGCCGGGGGCTGAGGGCCAGCCCCTGGGGGCCGTAGTCAGGCGCCTGTTCGGGGGCGCTGATCACTTCCATCTCCACCCATTCATAATGGGCCAGCTCCGGCATCCACGGGGGCAGCTGGCTCGCTTGGTCTGCGCCTTGCAAAAAGGCGATGAAGGCGCGGGGTACCTGATGCACGTAAGTGGCTTCGTGCAGCTTGTCGCTGGCCAGAAAGCGGTTCAGCAGGTTTTTCCAGTCGTCGTCACCGATCAGGCGCTGGCAGAGCGGCAAGCAGCGCGTGACGATGTCGCCCATGGCATGGCGCATCTGCGCCACCTGCGCTTCGATGCCTTGCGGTGCCACCCCGTTGGGCAGGGGCTGGTGATTGCGCTGGAGGTAGTCTTTCAGCGCCAGCTGGATGTCTGACAGTCGGGTCTTGTCGTGCTTGGCGTCGGCCATGATGTCTCCTTGTCTTTTTTTGGGCACTGTAACAGCTTTCCCGGCACTCAAGTGCTTGAAAACCTAGGGGTATTCACTGAACTGACCATTGCTGCCGGGCAGAGTGTCCATTCATCGACCTTCAGTCGGCAGTCGTCCGCTCTGCCGATAAGCTGGCCGCATGAAAGCTGCCGCCCTTGCATCCGTTGACCAGCCGACATCCAACCCCACGAGCGCCGAGGCGATGACGCCGGGCGAGCCGGGGCGTCGTCTGGCCATCGACCGGCTCTTGACGCTGCTCGCACACGAGGGGCAGATCAGTGAGGAGATGGCCGCCACGCTGATCCGGGATGCGAGCCTGTCCTCGGCTGACCGGCATCCGCTCGTGATGATCGCCGAGCGCAAGCTGAAATCGCTGAAGCCGCCGTATCGCTTGCTCGATCTGGATTGGCTCAGCCAGTGGCTGGCTGACCGGGCCGGGGTCGGCTACCTGCGGATCGATCCGCTGAAGGTGGATTTTTCTCGCATCGGCGAGGTGATGAGCAAGGCGTACGCGAGCCGCTTCCGGATCCTGCCGCTGGAGGTCACTGCCGATTCGGTGCTGATCGCCACGGCCGAACCGTATCTGACGGAGTGGGTGGGGGAGCTGACGCACACGCTCAGGAAGCGCGTGGTGCCGGTGATGGCGAACCCGATCGATTTGCAGCGTTATCTGGTCGAGTTCTTCAACCTGGCGGGCACGATCCGCAACGCGCAGCGCACGGGGCAGGCGGGCGCACAGAACAATTTCGAGCAGCTCGTGGAGCTGGGCAAGAGTGGCCGCAGCTTCGATGCCAACGACCAGCACATCGTGACGCTGGTGGATTGGCTCTGGCAATACGCTTTCGAGCAACGAGCTTCGGACATCCACCTGGAGCCACGGCGTGATCTGGGCGTGGTGCGTTTCCGGATCGATGGGGTGCTGAACAACGTCTATCAGGTGCCACCGGGCGTTATGTCGGCGATGACGAGTCGCATCAAGTTGCTGGGCCGCATGGACGTGGTGGAGAAGCGTCGCCCGCAGGATGGGCGGATCAAGACGCGGGCGGCCGATGGGCATGAGATCGAGTTGCGTCTTTCCACGCTGCCCACCGCTTTTGGCGAAAAGCTCGTGATGCGGGTGTTCGATCCGAGCGTGCTGTCGCGGGACTTCGAGCAGCTGGGGCTGGGCGGCGAGGATCTGGCCCGTTGGCAGGCGATGACCGGGCGCAATCATGGGATCGTGCTGGTGACGGGGCCCACCGGCTCGGGCAAGACGACGACGCTTTACGCCACGCTGCGGGCACTGGCCACCGAGGCCGTGAACGTCTCCACCATCGAGGATCCGATCGAGATGGTGGAGAACAGCTTCAACCAGATGCAGGTGCAGCCGTCGATCGACCTGGGCTTTGCCGACGGCATTCGTGCGCTGATGCGCCAGGATCCGGACATCATCATGGTGGGTGAGATTCGAGACCTGGAAACGGCGGAGATGGCGGTACAGGCCGCCCTCACCGGCCACCTCGTGATCTCGACGCTGCACACCAACGATGCGCCGAGTGCCGTCACGCGGCTGCTTGATCTGGGGGTGCCGGCCTATCTGCTGCAATCGACCTTGATCGGCGTGATGGCGCAGCGGCTCACGCGCACCTTGTGCCCGGACTGCAAGCAGCCCGATGGCGAGATCAGCGACGAGGCGTGGGCCGATTTTGTGAAGCCCTACCGCAAGGTACCCAAGCCCGAGCGTGTGTACCGGGCCGTGGGGTGTCTCTCGTGCCGGATGACGGGCTTTCGGGGGCGCACGGGCTTGTACGAGATTCTGATGAACGATGAAGACATCCGCCGCCACATCGTGGACAAGCCGGAGCTGAGGAAGCTGCGGCTTTCTGCCATGAAGGCCGGCATGCGCCCACTGCGTCTGGCTGGCGCGGCCGCGGTGACGGCGGGCCTCACGACGCTTGCCGAGGCCATTCGCCATGCGCCGCCGGTGGAGTTGTAGCCGGCTTGCCCAGCCGGGTGATGTCCGACCGGGAAGGGTGAGTTCATGCCAGTTCAGGCACCTGACAGCTCAACGTGGCACGCCCACGGTCACGGGCGGCACCCACGGGCATTCCGGCTTGAAGTTGCCGGAGAGCAGCTGGCTCTTGTACTGGGCGAAGGTGATCGGTTCCAGCGGTTCCACGGCGTCGAGCCGGTAGATGGCCCAGCCGTAGCTGCCCTTGACGGGTTGGTTGTGGAGCTGGCCAGGCTTCAGTGCATCGAGCAGGGCGAGCGTGTCCTTGGCCCATCGGCAGGTGGCAAAGGCGCCGAGGTCGCCGCCTTTCATGGCGCTTTCCTGGTGTTTGGAGTGCTCGCGCGCCACCTTTTCAAAGTCGGCCCCTGCCCGCAGCTTGGCCAGCCATTGGCGGGCCATTTTCTCATCGGGCAGCAGGATGTAGCTGACCTTGTACATCTTCATGCCCTTCACACTCTGGCGATAGGCATCATATTCCTGGCTCAGCACGTCATCGGTGATCGGCTGGGGGGCAGGTACATCCGGCTGATCGCCAAGTGAGGCGGGATCGGGCATGTCATCCTGGGCACTGGCCGTTGCCGACAGCAGCAAACTGCCCATCAGGGCGGTCATCATCAGGGTGGCAGAGCGGGAAAGGCGTGCGGGTTTCATGATGGATCGGTTCGGGCGAGGAATCAGGTAGGGATAAGGGTGGTTAGGTATTGAACCAGTTTTTGGGGCGTGCCAGGCGTTTGGGCGTCGGGTGTCTCCGGTGTGCAACATGGTGGGGTGTGGTGGCGGAGTGGTGGCCGATGTATGCGCATCCGGCGGGCGTCATCCATGCATGCGTTCAGCCTCCTGTCATCCCATCAGGCCGTGCATCGGGATCACGTCGAGCCAGGTGCCTTCAACCACTGGCCCCAACTGTTCCGGTAGTACGGCGATGCCATCGGCTTCGGCCAGCGTACTCATCATGGCTGAGCTTTGGCTGGCGTGGGGGGTGGCGATGGGGGGGCCGCTCGTATCCTGATGCAGGTGAACGCGCTGATATTCCGTGCGACCCGGACGCTTGTCGAAGGCCCTGCCTGCCCGTGCACGGATGGGGTGCCAATGTTCCGGTTCTGCGCCGGCCATCTGCCGGAGTGCATCGCCGATGATGAAACGATAGCTGATGAAGGCCGCCACCGGGTTGCCGGGCAGGCCGAACAGGATGCTCGTGCCGATTCGCCCGACGATGAGCGGGCGGCCGGGGCGCAGGCGCAACTTCCAGGCGCGGGCTTCGCCTGAGGCGGCAGCCGCTTGTGTGATCAGGTCGGCGTCGCCACCGGCCGCGCCACCGGTGGTCAGAATCACATCCACGCGCGTGCTTGCATCGATCAGCGCGGCGGTGATCGCGTCGGGCCGGTCGGAGACGGCGCCGAGGTCGATCGTTGCAAACCCTTGCTGTCGGGCCATGCCGAGCAGGGTATGGCGATTGCTGTCGAAGATCTGGCCTTGGGTGTGCGGCTCGCCGATCTGCTTCAGTTCACTGCCCGTGGAGAGGCAGCCGATACGCAGGCGGCGGTAGACGGGCAGGGTGGGCAGGCCCAGCGAAGCCGCCACGCCGATGTCGGCAGGTGTCAGTCGGCGGCCGGCTGGCAGCGCCGCATCACCGGTGCGCATCTCTTCGCCACGACGCCGGACGTGTTGCCCGGCACGGATGCCGGGTGGCAGGATGATGTCGGCTCTTCGGTGGGAACCCGAGGCACCGTCCGGGGCGGCAGAAGCACTGCGGGCTGAGCGAGGTGCAGAATCGGCACTGGCACTGGC
>JAUNKF010000014.1:0-17239 GCA_030532895.1 Lautropia sp.
ACAACCAGTCATACCAGCGGCCGGGGTTGATCAACCCGGCCGGATCGAAAGCCTGCTTCAGCCGTTGCTGAATGGCACGGTTGGCGGCCGGCAACGGATGAAAGCGTGGTGTGGCCGCATGCGCCTCATCGGCCCGGAAGAGCGACGCCGTGCCCCCCACCCGTGCGGCCACCTCACGTAAGGCTTCGACGGACAATACCGTGTCCATGGGCGGCACATACCAGCGCAGTGCCCCGCCCCATTCGGTCAGCACCTGCCCTGGCAGACCCAGCGCAGGCGTGGTGGGCGGCACCGAGAACCGCCACAGAGGCCCCGGTTGCCAGAAATGCGGATGACGTTGATTGCGGATCGAGAGCCAGAAGGCTGCGGCCTCGTCGGCGTTGATCGATTCGCCGCCAATCTGCTTGATGGCCGACTCGACAGCGCGCTCGGCCCCACACAGCCTCACCCACAGCACGTCGTCATGCCACAGCGTGGCGCCCAACGGCAAAGGCTGGCCTCCCCACTGGTTGCCGCGACGGATCGCTTCATCCTCCGTCATCGGCAAGGCCAGCGTGTGTTCGGCTTTTGGCAGCGGCAACACCTTCAAAGACACTTCGGCGATCAAGCCCAACACACCCAGCGAACCGACCAGCAGGCGCGACACATCGTAACCGGCCACGTTCTTCATCACCTCACCGCCGAAACGCATGACCTCGCCGCCCGGTGAGACCAGTACTGCGCCCAGGATGTAGTCCCGCACCGCGCCCATCGACAGGCGGCGCGGGCCGGACAGGCCCGTGGCAATCATGCCCCCCACCGAGCCGCCCGGCGCAAAATGCGGTGGTTCAAAGGGCAGACACTGGCCATGACGAGCCAAGAGCGCCTCCAGCTCGGCCAGTGGCGTGCCAGCCCTCACCGTCACCACCAGCTCGGAAGGATCATAGTGGACGATGCCGGTATAGCGCCGGCAATCGATCCGTGTCGGCTTGCCACGGTCTGCCGGCCACGGATTGCCATAGAAACGGTGGGTATCCCCTCCGTGCAGCAGGATCGGCTGGCCGGCCTGATAAGCCTGCGCAAGCTCCTGGCGCAGCTGAGCCAGCACCTCATGGGCCGCAGCCTCGTCGAGGCTGGACTCGACCGACATCACCGACGCGCCGCCCTCTGCAGCAGCAGGCGCGCGCCCCTGATGAGGCCCCTCGGCCGGCAAGCCACGCTCACGGCCGGCATTGCGAGGTGTCCAGCTTCCAATGGGATCAGACATCATCAACTCCTAATACATGCCACGCGCTAAAAACGCGGCAATTCAGGGAATTTCAATCGCCCATGCTGCACATGCATGCGCCCATATTCGGCACAACGATGCAGGGTTGGCAAGGCTTTGCCCGGATTCAAGAGGCCCGGTGGGTCAAAGGCCCGCTTCACGGCGAAGAAGGCGGCGCGCTCGGCCTCGGAGAATTGCACGCACATGGAGTTGATCTTCTCGACGCCCACCCCGTGCTCACCGGTGATCGTGCCGCCCAATTCGACACACAATTCAAGAATTTCGGCACCAAACAATTCAGCCTGATCCCACTCGCCCGGCTTGCTGCTGTCGAAGAGGATCAGCGGATGCAGATTGCCATCCCCGGCATGAAAGACGTTCATGCAGCGCAGCCCATACTTGCGCTCCATGTCGGCAATGGCCAGCAGCATGCGGCCCAACGTGCGCTTCGGAATCGTGCCGTCCATGCAGTAGTAATCAGCCGAGATGCGACCGGCCGCCGGAAACGCATTCTTGCGCCCCGACCAGAAACGCATCCTTTCCGCCTCGGACTGCGACACCTGCAGACGGGTGGCGCCCGCCGCACGCAGCACCGCCTCCATGGCCGCGATCTCTTCGGCCACTTCTTCTGCCGTGCCATCGGACTCCAGCAGCAGAATGGCAGCGGCGTTCAGGTCATACCCTGCCTTCACGAAAGGCTCGACTGCCTCGGTGGCCTGCTTGTCCATCATCTCCATGCCGGCCGGAATCAGCCCGGCCGCGATGACGGCGGCCACGGCATTGCCAGCGGTCTCCACATCATCGAAGGAGGCCATGATCACCTGCGCCACCTTCGGTGTGGGCAGCAATTTGACGACCACCTCGGTGACGACGGCCAGCATCCCTTCGGAACCGATGCTGACCCCCAGCAGATCCAGGCCCGGCACATCCAGCGCCACGCCGCCATCGAGGATGGGGGCCCCCACCGTCAGGATCTCGCCGTCGATGGTGACACCGCGGATCGACAGCACATTGTGAACGGTCAGCCCGTATTTCAGACAGTGAACGCCGCCCGAGTTTTCACTCACGTTGCCCCCGATCGTGCAGGCAATCTGCGAGGAAGGGTCAGGCGCATAGAACAGCCCATGCGGCGCCGCCGCTTCGGAAATGGCCAGGTTGCGCACACCGGGCTGAACTCGCGCGGTGCGCGAGGCGACATCGAGCGAGAGGATGCGGTTGAACTTCACGAGGGACAGCAACAGCCCACCGGCATGCGGCATGGCACTGCCCGTCAACCCGGTGCCGGCCCCCCGCGGCACCAGCGGCACATCCAGGGCGCGACAGAGCTTGATGATCTGGATCACCTGCGCCTCGGTATCGGGCATCGCCACCACGGGTGGCAACTGACGGTAGGCACTCAGCCCGTCGCACTCATAGGGACGCAAGTCCTCTTCCCGATACAAGAGTGCGCCAGCAGGCAGAATCTGCTGCAAGCCATTGATCAGTTGCTGCAGACGCTCGGCCGGCATGGGCGCTGCCGTGTCCTGAAAAGGCTGCCCCCCTTCCTCTAGGCGGGGCAGCATGGCGGTGACGGGCTGTGCGGTCATCAGGGTCTCGTCAAGAAAAGAAAGGTGCCTGGCACGTTGCCAGGGCAGCCCGACTTGAATGACACGCGGCGGGCACTGCGCCCCCCCACAGCGTTTTGGCCGATGGGCGATGAGGTCATTTCATCAGGCGCCCCAACAAGCAGGCAACCGGATTTTATAGCAGCGCTCAGCCCGTCGATTTGAGCTGGATCGCATGATGTGCATCGACAAAAACCCGCCCCCACTCGCTCAAAACGCCCGAGTGCTGTTAACCTGCAAGGGTGGCGCCAACTGCCATCATGGACAGGCGCCTTCCGACCCCTTTCTTCCATTTGGAGACTTTCCGTGTCCGTACCCAGCAATCTCAAGTACACCGAATCCCATGAATGGCTTCGCCTCGAAGACGATGGCACGCTCACCGTCGGCATCACCGACCATGCCCAGGCCGAACTGGGTGATCTGGTCTATGTCGAGCTGCCCGAAGCCGGCCGTCAGGTCGAGGCACGTGAAGCCTGCTGTGTGGTCGAGTCCACCAAAGCCGCCTCCGATGTCTACGCACCGCTGGCCGGCGAGATCGTGGCTGGCAACGAGGCGCTGGCCGACACGCCTGAACTGGTCAACGAGCAGCCCTTCGAGGGCGGTTGGCTCTTCCGCCTCAAGCCGGCCAACCCGGCCGACCTGGACGGGCTGCTCTCGGCTGAAGACTATCAATCGGCACTGAAAGACTGAGACCTGCAACCAGAGGCACCACATCATGACGGATCGGATCCCATCGGCCAGCCTGAGCGAGCTGCTCAACCAGCAACGACAGGAGTTTGTTCGACGCCATATCGGCCCAGACGCCGCCGATGAGGCCGCCCTGCTCGCCACGGTAGGTGCCTCCTCGCTGGACGCCCTGATACGCGAAACCGTGCCGGCCAGCATCCTGCTTGATCCCGGCAACAGCCCAGCCCTGTCGCTCGGCAACGGCCTGAGCGAGGCGGCCGCCCTCGACGAGCTGGCCACACTCGCCCAACGCAATCAGGTCTGGCGCAGCTACCTTGGCTGCGGCTACCACGGCACGATCACGCCCGAGCCGATCCGTCGCAACGTGCTCGAAAACCCCGGCTGGTATACGGCCTACACGCCCTATCAGGCCGAAGTCTCGCAGGGACGACTCGAAGCGCTGATGGTGTTCCAGCAAATGGTGATTGACCTGACCGGTCTGGAAGTGGCCAATGCCTCGTTGCTGGACGAAGCCACTGCTGCGGCCGAAGCGATGACGATGCTGCGCCGCGCGAGCCAGAGCAAGGCCCAGGGCTATTTCGTCGATGCGGGCACGCACCCACAGGTGATCGACGTGATCCGTACCCGCGCTCGCTGGCTGAACATCCCCGTCCAGGTGGGGCAGGTGGATCAGCTTGATGCCAGCACCGTCTATGGCGCCCACCTGCAAAGCCCCGACACCGAGGGTCGTGTCATCGACCACTCCGACACCATCAGCCGCCTGCAGGCGGCAGGCGTGAAGGTCTGCCTCGGCACCGACCTGCTGGCCGCCATGCTGATCAAATCGGCAGGCGCCCAGGGCGCCGACGTGGCTATCGGCTCGGCACAGCGCTTCGGTGTCCCCCTGGGCTACGGCGGCCCTCACGCTGCCTTCATGGCTACCCGGCAAAAGATGATCCGCATGATGCCAGGCCGCATCATCGGGGTGAGCAAGGACGCCGCCGGGCACACGGCCTACCGGATGGCACTGCAAACCCGCGAGCAACACATCCGCCGCGACAAGGCCACGAGCAATATCTGCACCGCACAGGCGCTGCTCGCCAACATGGCAGCTTTTTATGCCGTGTATCACGGCCCCGAGGGCTTGAAGCGGATCGCCTGGCGCACGCACGGCATGGCACGCCTGCTCGCCGCCAGCGTGCAGGCGGCCGGAGGCCCGGCCCCCGTGCACGGGCAGAGCTTCGACACCCTCGTCTACGCCTTTCCCAACGCCAGTGCCACCGATCAGGCCGTGGCCCGCGCCGCACAACACCGGATCAACCTGCGGCGTCTGGCGCCGAACCAGCTGCTCATCGCGCTGGATGAAACGGTGGGCATCAAGGACGTGGCCGACCTGCACCAGGTCATCACCGGCCAACTGACCTCGTTCGAGGCGCTCTGCGAGCTGGCCGGACAATTGCCTGTCGAGAGTGACAGGCTGCCCTCGCACTGTCTGCGGGACGATGCCATGCTGGCGCACGAGGTCTTTCACTGCCACCACAGCGAGACCGAGTTCGTGCGCTACCTGAAGCGGCTGGAAAACCGCGACATCTCGCTCGTGCATTCGATGATCCCGCTCGGTTCCTGCACGATGAAGCTGAACGCGGCAGCCGAGATGGCCCCTGTCAGCTGGCCCGAATTTGCCGCCATCCACCCGCTCGCACCCGCCAGCCAGACCGAGGGCTACCGCGAGATGCTCGCGCAACTTGGGCGGTGGCTCGCCGACATCACCGGTTTCGCCGGCGTTTCCTTCCAGCCAAACTCCGGTGCGCAGGGCGAATACGCGGGCCTCCAGGCCATTCGCGAATACCTGATCGCCCAGGGCCAGGGGCACCGCGATGTCTGCCTGATTCCCGCTTCTGCCCACGGCACGAACCCGGCCTCGGCCCAGTTGATGGGCCTGAAAATCGTCGTGGTCGCCTGCGACAAACAAGGCAATGTGGCATTGGACGACCTGCGCGAGAAAATCGCGGCGCACCGCGACCAGATCGCCGCGCTGATGATCACCTATCCCTCCACGCACGGCGTCTTCGAGGCCAGCATCCGTGACATCTGCACGATGGTGCATGAGGCGGGCGGCCAGGTCTACATGGACGGCGCCAACATGAATGCGCAAGCGGGGCTGACGAAGCCGGGCGATATCGGCGCCGATGTCTGTCACCTGAACCTGCACAAGACCTTCTGCATCCCGCACGGCGGCGGCGGCCCCGGCATGGGGCCGATCGCCGTGGCAGCCCATCTGATGCCGCATCTGCCGGGCACGCCTGCCGTCTCTCTCGCGGCAGCCACAGAAGATGCCTCACCCAGCAGCGTGTCGGCCGCCCCCTTCGGCAGCGCGCTGATCACGCCGATCTCGTGGATGTACATCCGGATGATGGGATCTGCCGGCATTCGCCGGGCCACGGCCATCGCCATCCTGAACGCCAACTACATCGCCAGCCGACTGAAAGGCCATTTCGAGGTGCTCTATACCGGCGATAACGGCCGGGTGGCACACGAGTGCATCCTCGATCTGCGGCACTTCAAGCAGCGCTATGGCGTGACAGCCGAAGATGTGGCCAAGCGGCTGATGGACTATGGCTTTCATGCACCGACGCTCTCCTTCCCCGTGCCCGACACCTTGATGGTGGAACCGACCGAGTCGGAGAGCCGCGCCGAACTCGACCGCTTCTGCGAGGCAATGATCAGCATCCGGCAGGAAATTGCCGATATCGAGGCCGGCAAGTGGCCCACCGATGACAACCCGCTGAAGCACGCCCCGCACACCGCCGTCGAAGTGGCTGGTGAATGGCCACACACGTACAGCCGCGAGCAGGCCGCCTACCCGCTGCCCTGGCTGCGAACTGCAAAAGTGTGGCCCTCGGTCAAGCGCATCGACAATGCCGCCGGCGACCGCAACCCGGTGTGCAGCTGCCCGCCAATGTCGGATTATCTGTAGCGCGTGTCATGCACTTGTTCGGCTCCGCAAAAGCCCCTCCAGGACGGTGACCCTCACAGACCGGGACACCGCCAAGCCCGCAGATAGCCATCAACCCGTTCATCACCCGAACCAGGGACACCCACCATGTCAGCAGACACGCTCAAACTTGTTGCTCTCGATGCCCTTCACCGTGAACTGGGCGCCCGGATGGCCGCCTTTGCCGGTTATGACATGCCGATCCAGTACAGTGGTCTGAAAGCCGAGCACCTGGCCACCCGTCAGTCCTGTGGCCTCTTCGATGTCTCACACATGGGGCAGCTGCTGGTTCAGCCGTGTGACGGCCGCATCGAGACGCTGCATGCCCAGCTCGAAGCCTGCCTGCCACTGGATTTCGACGGCTGGCACCCTGGCAGCCAGCGCTACACGCTATTGCTGAACGAGCGCGGCGGCATCGAGGACGATCTGATGCTGGTGAATCTTGGCAACGAGGTGCGCATCATCGCCAACGCCGGCAACCGTGATCACGACCTGAAGCTGCTCAGCGCCCGCTGCCCCGAGCTGCACTTCAGCTGGATCGATGCGGCCCTGATCGCCCTGCAAGGCCCGGCAGCCGAGGCCGTGCTCTGTGAACTGGACCCGCGAGCCGCCTCCCCCTCCTTCATGGAAGCCGTGTCACTGGAGCTGCTGGGCGTGCCCTGCTTTGCCACCCGCTCCGGCTATACGGGCGAGGACGGTTATGAGATCTCGATTCCCACGGCCGAAGCCGAGATGGTGGTGCGGCGCCTGCTGGAAGACCCTCGCGTGACGCCGGTGGGGCTGGGCGCCCGTGACACGCTACGGCTGGAAGCGGGCCTGCCGCTGCATGGGCAGGACATCAGCCCTGATACATCCCCGGCTGAGGCGGGCCTGGCCTTTGCCATCGCCAAAAGCCGGCGTGCCGATGGCGCCAAGCTCGCCGGCTTTCCTGGGGCCGATGCGGTACTGTCACAGATCAGCCACGGCACGAGCCGCAAACTGGTCGCCCTCGTCTCGGACAGCAACGTGCCGATCCGTGCCCACACGCCACTCTTCGACGAGCAGGGTCAAGCCGTGGGCGAAGTCACGAGCGGCACCGTCTCGCCCACGCTGGGCCAGCCGATCATGCTCGCCTACCTGAGCACCAGCGCCGCCCTGGACGACGCCCCGATCATGGCGCAGGTACGCGGCAAACAGATTCCGGTTCGGCGGGTGAAGCTGCCGTTTGTGCCGAAGCGTTATAAACGTTAGTCCAACAAACGATAGACGTGCTCAGTCGTGATGACCTCTCCTCTTGAGGGCTAAACCGTAAAAGGACTTTTTGGCTGCCGTGCGGGCAAAACAGCCCCTTGTGTCTCACGGATCAAGGCAGGGCAGTAGTGCCGGTAGCTTGTTTTCCTTTTGGCACAGGCTCAGCCGTCACGCGCATCTCGCGCGCAATCGCCTCGATCAGGAAACGATCATTGCAGTCGGAGCTGGTGGCACGCAAATAGCAGTCTTCCGGCACCGGCCCTTCCTCATTCAAACCGTAGCCATCCGGGCCGTGGTGAGGCGCCTGCTTCCCGCGGCTGATCGAACCGAGCCTTGTCAGCGTCAAGACCAAGGGGGCTGCCAAAGGGGTCGCCTTGCCGCTTTGATCGCCTGGATTGCCCGAATCATCAGGCATGACGCGCGCCGGATCATCATGCTCGCCAGCTGTCGAGGCCAAACGCGCCAAGGCAAGGCGTGCCGGCTGTGCCAGCGTGATGATGGGCCAGAACATCACATCCGGATAAGCCTGAAAAGCCCCTTCATGCCACTGCCATGACAGGACACGGGCAATAGGCGAGGCGGCCGGTGGAATCGACAAGCTGCTGCCCCTTGGCAGACTGGCCTCCAGGCCGCTTTGCGGGTTATAGAAGAAGGCCCCAGACTCGAACCCAGGTGTTGGCTCATCCTCAAAAGCCTGCGCCCCCCACTGGGCTTCCGCGCCCACCAGATGCAAACATCCTGCCCCTGCGCAATCGGGCGCATGCCGCCATGACAGCAGTACGATCACGTCCCTCGGCAGACGCAAGGCATCCAAGGGGTAAATCAGCTCAAGCCGTTGCGCTTTCAAGCGGCCATCCACCCCCTTCGTCTGAACGAGCGCACTCACCAACGTGCCGCCCGCCATCATGCCCTCCGCCACCAAGCTGGCCTCACCGCGCACATTGCTCACCAGCGCGCCCAACGGCTGCTTCAGCGGCACCTCGCTACAGCCTGTTCGGGTGCAGAGACTGAGCGCCTTCAAGGCATCCACCGACATCGGCCGCTCATCGAGGTTGGCGGCATAGACCTGAGCACGCGCCTGCCGGACGATGCCATAGCCGCGTACCTCACACACCTCGCGCAACAATGCCGCTGCGTCCCGCGGGGGAGGGGCTGGCAAGGCGGCCAACTGCCGTCGCACGATCTCCCGATCCTCTTGGCTGGGGCATATGCCGGCCTTGGCCGCCTGACTCAACAACGCCTCGTTGGCCATGTCCTGGTAGCCGCCCGGCATGTTCTCGGCCCCGGCCCCTTCCGACGCGGCCCCGGCAGTCACGGGCATGATTGCGGCAACGCACCAGAACCATCTGCCCACCCACCACCAGGCAGTCTTCACCTTCAACATCATCTTCTCCTCGGGATGTCTGCCAGTCCAAAAACATGGCACGCCACATGGGCTGGAGACAGGATACCAAGCCCTGTCTCAACACTGGCACCCGTCACTGACAAAAGATGATCAGAGCCATCAAGCGGCCCCCTGCTCACCCCCCAGCACCGCCAGCAGATCCGTGAGCAGGCCACTGATCTCGCCCGTCATCATCATGAACTCGGCATCGAACACCTGACGGGCATCGCCCTCATCCAGCGCTTCACGCCCCTCACGCACCACATCCAGCATGTTGATGCGCTTGATGGCGGCCTGCTCGGTCAACACGAAAGACACGCGGTCACGCCAGGTCATCGCGAGCCGCGTGCATTGCTTGCCTTCCTTCAGATGGCGCTGCACCGTCTCGGCGTCCACCTGCTGGCGCACATAGCGCACCGCCGCCTTCGTTTCACCCGTGTCCTTCAGCTCGCTGTCATCGTCGATCGAGAACGGCCCCGGCACCTCATTCTCGGCCAGCCACACCGTCATCGCCTGCGCCGGCGAACACGCAAGCTTCAGCGGCGCAAGCGGCAGGTCATCCAGTGACTTCTTCAACAGCCCGATGATCTCGTCGGCCCGCGCGGGCGCCGTCGAGTCCACCACCACCCAGCGCCCCACCGGGTCGATCCAGACCCGCGTGTCACGAAAGATGCTGAACGCCTTGGGCAACAACTCTTCCCGCACCCGATCCTTCAGCTCCCGCATCTGCTTGCGGCCCGGCTTGAACCCCTGCTCCTCCTCCAGCGCCAGCGCCCTGGCCTTCGTGAACTGGTTCACGACCGAAGCCGGCAGGAGCTTCTTCTCGGCCCGCAGCGTGAGCAACCACTGCTGCCCCACCCGGTGTGCCAAGCCATCCCCTTCCATCGCCGGCACCCAGCCGATCGACTGCGCATCGGCCGCCAGCCCTGGCGCAAAGGCCAGGCGCGCGAGCTTGTCCTCCACCTCATCCGGGTTGGCCCCCCACTCATCAGACAGACGGAACAACAGCGCATTACGGAAAAAAGCAGCACCCATCGACGAAGCAACTCCCAAAGAAAAAGCCCGCCAAATCATCTGGCGGGCCGGTAATTTAACATCAGCCACCCGTCTCACGGCTGATACTTGTACCCCATCCCATACACCGACTGGATCAGCTCACTGCCCGGCAGCACCTTAGCCATCTTGCGACGCAGATTCTTCACGTGCGTATCCACCGTGCGATCGTTGACCACCCGGTGATCCTCATAAAGCCGTATGAGCAAGTCCTCACGACTGAACACCTCTCCCGGCATGGCCGCCAGCACCGACAGCAGACGGAACTCCACCGGCGTCAGCTCCAGCATGTTGCCTTCCAACCAGGCCAAATGCCGCACCGTGTCGATCCACAAGCCCTCAGGCGGCGGGGGAATCTCCACGCCCGGCTCCGGCGGTGTCGCAGGCACCGATGGCCCGCCCATCAACGGCTGCTGAGACACCACCGGCGAGGGCGCCTGCTCCGACAGGGTTCGACGCAGCACGGCACGCACGCGGGCCACCATCTCACGTGGACTGAAAGGCTTGCAGATGTAATCGTCTGCCCCCAGCTCCAGCCCCAGCAAACGATCGATTTCCTCGACCCTTGCCGTCATCATGATGATCGGCAGCGCTGAAAACGAACGAATTTCGCGGCAGATGTCGATCCCGTCACGCCCCGGCAGCATCAGATCCAGCAACACCAGATCAGGCGGATTGGCCCGTACCGACTCGACCACCATCCGACCATCGGCCATGATGCCTGTGCGGAACCCCGCCGCATCCAGATAACGGCATACCAGCACCGCCAGTTTCGGTTCATCCTCGACCACCAGCACATTCAAGGGCCGATTGGGTGAGACCCATAGATTCTGCTTCGGCATCAGACACTTCCTCCCGACGGAACATCCAAAGGTAATTCGATGCGGATACGCAAACCGCCCAGTGGGGACGCCTCGGCCTGAATCCTGCCGCCATGCGCCTCGACGATGCCTCGGCAGATTGCCAGCCCCAAACCCGAACCGCCCGTGGCACGGTTTCGCGAAGCTTCACGTCGATAGAAGCGGTCGAACAGGCGGGCATAATCTTCTTCTGGCATGCCCGGCCCTGAATCATCGAAGGTGATCACGGCATTCAAGCCATGACGCTGGCAAGCCACCTGCACCGTACCACCGTGATCCACATAGCGCACGGCATTTTCCAGCAGGTTTTGAAATACCTGCCGCAACCGGTCGGGATCACCCGATACATTGATTCTATCGGCAACTTTAAGGGTTTTCAGGGACAACCCGCGAGAGGCAAGGCGCTCTCCCCAGCTGTGCAGGGTTTGAGCCAACACCAAACACAGATCCAGCGACTGCCACTGAAAGGATAATGGCCCCACCTCGGCCATCGCCAACTGGTGAATATCATCCACCAGCTTCGACAAAATCCCCACTTCGGCCTGCAAGGATTCGATCACGCGCTGATCCAGCGGTTGCAAGCCATCCTCGACCGCCTCCAGCTCTCCCCGCATGATCGCCAATGGCGTGCGCAACTCGTGCGAGACATCGGCCATCAGGCTGCGACGCATGTTCTCGTTATGCTGCAGGATGCCGGCCAGACGGTTGAAGAGCCGGCCCAACTGCCCCAACTCATCCCTGGCACGTACCGGCACGCGAATATCGTAATTGCCTTCGGCCAGACTGCGCGTGGCCGCCGCCAACCTGCGCGCCGGCACCAGCAGCACCCGGCCCAGCACCCAGGTGATGATCCCTGCCAACAACACGGCCAACCCGACGATATACCAGGCCGCACTCTCCTGACGCCGCTGAAAGCTCAGATCCGCCGCATCCGTCACCTCCGTAAAAGGGGTGCTGGCCACCCAACCGGCAATCATGCCGTCCACCATCACCGGCACATACAACGCATCTGGCCCTGGCGTCGGGTTCCCCACCACGAACATCCCTTTGGCATCCTGCAGCGTCATGCGGGCCGCCGCATCCACCGTGGACGGATTCATCCCGTCCACCTCCGACTCCCAGGCTGCCTGACGCTTGGGCACCGTCGCAGCGGCGGCCACCGCCGACACTGGCGGCTTGATCCGGGCGTCATCCCCCCGGATATCCTGCATGTCACCGAGATCCTCCATCGGATCCAGCTCTTCGAGCAAGCCCAGCCTTGCCGGCTGGCCGTCCCCCGACGGCGCCGTATCCGACGCCTCACTCGTCAGCGGCCACAACGGCTCATCCTCTTCGCCAGCCTCGGGCAACCACATCCATGCGGCACTCAAACCCAAGGAAGCCGATGCCTGCCCCGGCACCAGCTCCCGCCCCGTGGGCAAACAGACAGCGGGCAGACGCTTTTTCAACGGCACCGGCAAGGGCAGCCCCTGAAAAGAAAAACTGCGCAACGCCTTCGGCCCTACCTGAACCCGATACCCGCTGTAACGGACGATATGACGCCATAAATCATCCCGCCCGCGAAGCGTCCCCCACCCCACTGCAGGGTCACCCACCTCACGCCAATGATTGGCCAGAATGCCCGTGAGCACCTCCAGCCGCTTGGATTCCAGCTCGTTCAGATAACCGATGAAGCCCCGTTGAAAACTGATGCGATTGGCAATGGCCATGGCAACCGCCATCACCACACTGGCAGCCAGCACCGCAATGAACAACTTGAAGCCGATGCCGATTCTCATCATGACGGGTTCAGCCAGATCGAGAGACTTTTATAGAGGTTTTGCACGTGAAGAAAGATGAGCACCGTGCCCACCCAAGCTGAACAGCGGGCCTGCCCTGCGCCAGCTGATGTTGCACCGAGGGCATGCCATGATGCGTGCCTGCTACAGGCTTATCAATCGTTCATGAGGCACGCGCACCAAAGGCAACACTGATCTATTATGCCCCGAGACCACCAGCCCCCCTTTCAGGTGGGTCATGCGCTCATGTGCTGCCGTGAAATCCTGGCACAGCACGCACCAAACAGACGCCTGACCGACACCCGGCATCCCTACCATGAACCTGACCACAGCCTCTCTCACGCCCATGACAGCGCGACACACCGTGGCGACTTTCTGCCGCTTCTTCACCCGCCCGCTCCCCACCAGCCTGTGCGCGCTGCTGCTGGCAGGCTGCCAGACCTTCACCGAACAGGCCGACACCCCTGCGCCAGAGACGGTTCGTGCCAACCTCAAGCGGATGGTGCCTGCTCACGTGAAAGATGCCGATGGCTGGGCAGCCGACATCCAGACCTCGTTTTCGCTGCTGGGCCTGCCCGCCACACCGGGTGCGCTATGCGCCACCATCGCCATCATCGAGCAAGAATCAGGCTTCAAGGTGAACCCGCCTGTGGCCAACCTGCCCGTCATCGCCTGGAAAGCCATCGAGGACAGAGCAGGCAGCGTCGGCGTGCCCGCCTTCATGGTGCGCACCGCCCTGAAACTGCCCAGCCCCAACGGCAAAAGCTATGCCGAGCGGATCGACCTCGCCCGCACTGAACAGGACTTGAGCCAGGTGTTCGAGGACATGGTGAACAGCGTACCATTAGGTAGCAAACTGTTTGGCAAATACAACCCTGTTCGTACCGGTGGTTCGATGCAGGTGTCCATCGCCTATGCAGAAAGCCACGCCGCCCGAAAACCCTACCCTTATGCCGATGCCAGCAGCATCCGCCAGGAAATCTTCACCCGGCGCGGTGGCCTTTATTTTGGTATTGCCCACCTGCTCGACTACCCGGCCAACTACCCTGACATGAAATACCGCTTTGCGGACTTCAATGCCGGGCACTACGCCAGCCGGAACGCCGCCTTCCAACGGGCGCTCGCCGTGGCGATCAATCAGAAACTCACACTGGACGGCGACCTGTTGAACCATGCCGACCTGTCGATGGACAAGCCGGGCGAAACCGAGCGCGCTGCACGCCGTTTTGGTGTCTCGCTGGGCCTGTCGGACAAGAGCATCCGCGCCATGCTGCTGAAAGGCGACTCGCTCGCCTTCGAGCAAACCGCCCTCTACAAAGCCGCCTTTGCCCAGGCCGACAGCAAAGGCGCCGGCAACCCCTTGCCCCGCGCCCGCTTCCCCGAGATTCAGCTCAGCAGCCCCAAAATCACCCGAAAACTCACCACCGCCTGGTTTGCCGAGCGGGTGAATGAGCGCTATCAGCGGTGCCTGAAGCGGTAGCAGGCCCCAAGACGCCCTGAACAAGGCTCAATGCACCCGAAACACGTCCTCCAGCCGCTCAGCATCGAGGATGCGCTCGGCCCATTGATCCAGCTCGGGGGTTGAGGCGGCCAGAAGACGCTCCATTGCATCCGCATCAAGCTGCCCGAATCGCTTTTCCAGCAGACGTACCAGAAGCTGGCACCTGCCTTCCTGAATGCCTTCCTGGCGCCCTTGCTGGATGCCTTCTTGAATCCCCTGCCGGATACCATCCTGCCGCCCTTCGGCCTTCCAACGCTCTGTCAGTGTTGCCATGATTTGCTGCTCCTGCGGGAAGTCCCGCTCATACGCTTGTCGTTCATTATCGGTAAGCGGTAAAGCCTTGTCCAGAAAGTCCAGGTACTTGGCCTGCTGCTCCGGGTCTGGCTCCAGCTCAACGATGCCTTGCACGGTGTAGCCAAAGACCTGGGATCTGGCATCTTTTGAGTAACGCATCAGCGGCAGCAGGATGCGGGCCACGATGTTGGTGGCTTGGAAGTGTTGCTCGGCGGGCAGTTGATCCAGCTCGGAGACGATGTAGTCAAAGCCCAGGAAGGCGCGGTGCTCTGAACCGAGCCGAAGATAGGGACGGCGCTTGCGGCTGCTACGTAGAAAGATCACGACCGGCACGACCCGATCCGTCTTCATCAGCTCGGCCAACTGCACGCAATACACCGCCAGTTTGTAAATGGAGAAGCGTGCGGGGTCGCTTTGCTCTTCCAACACGAAGAGCAATATGTCGCGTCGGCCATCCTTCCATTTCAGCCTCAAAGGCACATCCAGCTCGAAAAAGCGGTCACTCAGCCGATCCTTCAGCAGCTCCTGCCGGATGGGCGTGATCTCAAGCTCGTCCTCGGTTTGAGGTGCTTCAGCTTCGGCAAAGAATTGCAGCGCCTGAACAGGGTAGTCGATGATGAGGTTTTTGAAGTTCTGGTCATGAGAAATGGACATGGGGCCGAATCCTCAAAGGATACGGCCCCATGCTGCGGGACTTCACAGGCGTGCGCTATCAGACGGATGGCTTAGATGGCCTATGGCGACTTGCTAGACAGTGCGGCGCAATTTGTGCAATCAACAGCCATTCCTACTCCTGTCACCATCAAAGTCATGTTGGACACGCGTGCTCATAAGCATGCTATTTCAGTTTCCCTTCAAACCCGTTTTGAAGCTGACATAGCATGTATCATCCAACGAGCCTGTACCGAAACCAGTATCCGTATTGAGCTGATAGATATCGATCGTCTCAGCCTGCGAGTTAAACTTGAATACTGCTTGCTGCGTCCTATAGGTTTGAGGCACGTCAAGATCCTGCTTCACTCGTGTAGGATTCGCATAACGGCGGAACGTGTTGAGAATCATCAACATTTCCCCGCCAACATCAAACCTGGAAAACAGCGGAACAGATGGAGGAACCGTAAAGGCGTGAAACAGCGCTCCATCGACTGACCTCTCTGGAATCCGGAGCGCACCGCTTTCATGCACCAGTTCAGCCGTAGGGGTGGGCGATCCATCTTTTGGAGGATCGGCGAATGTGTACCCAGCATACGGACTCACGCTATTACCCGGCTTGAATGGATAAACCACGGTATTGTCATTGATATGGCTGACCTTGCCGTCCGTGTCGAAAAATGTGTAACACATGTTCCCTTTTGAGTTTCGGCCGACGTAAATACCCGCCATGCACTCATAGGTTCGGCGCGTAATGCCTTGCTGAACTCGCTCGGGATCCAAGCCCTCAGTAACAGGGCAGTTCTCTCGATAATATCTATACAGATCCTTCCCGTTCAACGATACAAATTTAGCCTTTCGGCCCGCCTTGTTCAACTGTTCGTCCCACAAAGAATCCTTGTCAAGGCCGACAACCACAAACACGGGGTCAACAGGATGAGAGTCCGTGTCATCGAACTTTTCATCCTCGTAATTCTTTGCCAACTCAGTTGCCTGATGGGCGACTGTCTGCCTGACAATCTCTTCTGCCGCTTTTTTCTCTTCCTCACTCTTACCTGCATCCAGAGCAGCCACCGCAGCCTCAGATTTTTTTCGTTGCTCCTGCCGGAAGCCTTCTTCAGACTGCCATTCCTCATAACTCAGGTACTTCACACGGTCACGGGCAATGAAACCATTTGCCAGCGGTTCAGCGTTTCTCTTCGCCTCCTCCTCTTTCCATTGCTCATAGGTCATCAAGGCTTGACCTGAATCCTCCCCTTCCTTTTTCTCTGACTCAGGCTTGACCGCCAGTTCATTCCCTCCAGCCTTTTCTGAGCTGTCTTTAGGAGGATTTGCCGACAAGTGGGTATTATCGATCGGGCCACCACCACAAGCCGCCAACATAGTTACAGCCAATATCACCGTGCCAGTTGCTGCGGAGCGTTTAAAAAAGCTATCTGAAGATTTGAGCATCATGGTTGTCTCACAGATTAAACCGGCGCTGGCGCATGGGGTGGCCTGATTCCGGTGGTTGATGAAAGAGCACAAAACAAAAGCGCCGGCTTCATGACAGCACCTCGACGGGTACGTCATGAAACCAGCGCATGGCGTGGGCACGAAGTCGTGTTGTCAGCAGGCTGAACCAATGCTCGCCCGCCAACCACAGACCGTTGGTGCCAGTGAAAAGAAAGGGATTGAACCGGATTGCCGCTTCAAGCTGCGTTACAACTTCTTTCTGTTTTCGGCCTACCGCATTTCTGGAACGTTTCCGCGCCTCCTGAATGACGCAGCAGATACGTCCGACAGGCATCAGCGTCTGACAGGAAGCACGCACCCCTGCGCGGGCCAAGCTCAGCCGTTTGCTGACAGAAAAAACAGTTCGGGCAGAAACGCAAGCGCTCAGGCCCGTGAGGCGCCGAACAGGAAGGGCATCAGCCGGGCCGCCCGCCCCCCCCCCCCCGCCCGCGGCCGCGCCCGCCGCGCGCCGGCGCCCCGCGC
>JAUNKF010000014.1:17249-82982 GCA_030532895.1 Lautropia sp.
CATAAACCCACAGCGCGCGGGGCGGTGGTGCGCCTCAATGTAGGGGAAACAGCCCCCCCCCCCCCCCCTCAGGAAGAGATCGAGGCTGCAAGACGCCTTCTCGGCGCTCAGAGCGGTATGTTTGATGCCGGCCTTTTGCAGGATGTCGATCATGTCATGTTCCACAGAACGGCATGCACGGCAAAGCCGGGTCATGCCACAATTGATGACAATGATCTTACGTAGCCTGCAAGCGGAGCGTATCGGCAAGACGCCCCTATGGTTGAATGGAGCCGTTGAATGGCGACGGGAGCAAAATAATCGCCCTGCGAAACCAAGTCAGCAGAGCAATTTTGAGTGGCAGCCAACGATGCCATGGCAGCTTCGGGAATGCGCTGAGCAGCTTCATGCCAGGCACACGCCTTTGCATCACAAGCAACAGGCCGACACTGACGCCAATCGATACAGTCGATGACACGATCAGGCGCCAAACCCGGCGCCTGACAATTCCGCTTCAGTGCTTTTCAGTGCTTACTTGGCCAGCAGCGAGCGCAGCATCCAGGCCGTCTTTTCGTGCAGCTGCATGCGCACGGTCAGCAGGTCGCAAGTAGGCTGGTCGTCGGCTTCTTCGGCCACGGGGAAGGCTTCGCGGCAAGTGCGCACGACGGCTTCCTGTCCTTCCATCAGGTCGCGCACCATCTCGTCGCCGCTCTTCTTGCTATCCCCTTCGGGGATGCTGGTCAGCTCGGCAAATTCGCGGTATGAGCCGGGGGCCATGTGGCCGAGGGCACGGATGCGCTCGGCGATTTCATCGATGGCGGTGGCCAGCTCGGTGTACTGCCCCTCGAACATGGCGTGCAGCGAGTTGAACTGCGGGCCGGTCACGTTCCAGTGGTAGTTGTGGGTTTTCAGATACAGGCTGTAGGAGTCGGCCAGCAGCTTCGAGAGACCTTTGGCCACGGCTTCGCGTTGCTGGTCGGTCATGCCAATATTGATGCTCATATCCATTCGCTCTTTCATTTGATGTTCAGGTGAGGAGAAAGGCTCGTCTTGCTGCCATAGCCACTTCCCCTGCTACACCGTAGCAAAACGGCTGGCGAAAAGGGGGAAAACCCTGTTGACGCTGGGCATTTGAGGATGTCGCAGGCAGCGGGGGAAGGTGCCAACACGGCAAGCGTACCTGCATTGCGACAAGCCCGTCTCCCATGAATATAACTATAAACTAATAATCAACGAGACATGATTGAATATTCAAATAACAGCCATAGCAACCAATCCAGCGCGAACACTCGCAGCCAAGAGCAATCCGTCAGCCGCCCCCACAACAGCACCTGACGCGCTGCCACATCAGTCAGCCCCATCGGTCAAGCACATCAGGCAGCTCCTTCCATCTCACCAGAACGCCAGCACGATGTTGCACGCCCCAAAAGCCTGTGATGACTTCAAGAGTCAGGCAACCCTGCGCTTACAGCTGTAAGGGACACACAGCAGCACGCCCCGAAGGGCAGAGCCTCCAGGCTGGCTCGAAGCCCACTCCGATCAAGACAAGATAGTCCGCCTATGCCTATGCCTGCGGCAATCGAAAAATCTTGCCCGGATTCATCAGGTTCAACGGATCGAGGGCACGCTTGATCCGGGCCATCAGCTCGATGCCCACCTCACCCGCCTCGGTCCGCAAAAAGTCCATCTTGTGAAGGCCGATACCATGCTCACCAGTGCAGGTGCCGCCCAGGCTCAGGGCCAGCTCGACGATGCGCTGGTTGAGCCGCTCGGCGGCGGCCATTTCCGCTTCATCCTCGGCATCCACCAGGATCAGGCAATGAAAGTTGCCATCACCCACATGGCCGAGGATCATGGCCGGAAACCCGCTGTCTTCCAGCAACTGGCGGGCACCTTCGAGCGAGTCGGCCAACCGGGAGATGGGCACACAGGTGTCGGTGGATACGGCTCGCGCGCCCGGCTTCACCTGCAGGCAGGCGAAGTAGGCGTTGTGGCGGGCGTTCCACAGGCGGCTGCGGTCTTCGGCCTGCACCGCCCACTCGAAATCGGCGCCGCCCTGCTCGGCCGCCAGGGCCTGCACGAGTTCAACCTGCTCGGCCACGCCTTGCTCACTGCCATGAAACTCGAAGAACAAGGTATAGGCTTCACGCAGCGAGAGTTTGCTGTAGGCGTTGATGGCGGCAATGGAGGTGGGATCAAGAAACTCGCATCGCGCCACCGGAATGCCCATCTGGATGGCCTGGATGACGGTATCCACGGCCTGCTTGGCCGAGGGGAAGTTGACGACGGCAGCCGAGACGGCCTCGGGCTGTGGGTGCAGGCGCACCGTCACTTCGGTGATGATGCCAAGCGTGCCTTCCGACCCCACGAAGAGGTGGGTGAGGTCGTAACCGGCGGATGATTTGCGGGCCAGCGACCCCGTTTTGACGACCTGGCCGTCAGCCGTCACCACGGTGAGTGCCAGCACGTTTTCACGCATCGTGCCATAGCGCACGGCGTTGGTGCCCGAGGCGCGTGTGCCGACCATGCCACCCAGCGTGGCATCAGCACCCGGATCGATCGGAAAGAAGAGGCCCGTGTCGCGGATCTCCTGGTTCAGCTGCTTTCGGGTGACGCCGGCCTGAACCGTCGCCTGCAGGTCTTCGGGCGCCACTGACAGCAGCTTGTTCATCCGGCTCAAGTCGACGCAGACGCCGCCATTGACGGCCAACAGATGCCCTTCCAGGGACGAACCGGCGCCATAGGGGATGATCGGGCAGCGATGTTCACGACACAGCTTCACCACGTCCACCACATCCTCGGTGCTCTCGACGAACACAACCGCATCAGGGGGCGCCACCGGAAAGGGCGACTCATCCCGCCCATGATGCTCACGCACGGCCGCCGCGGTGGAGACACGATCACCAAAACGTTGCTGCAGGGCGCTGAGCAGGGATGCCGAAAAAGCACTGCCTGCCGGGGAGGATGTGTCCTGGTTGCTCATGTCATGTCCTTTCTTATCTTATGATCGATGATGAGGGGCGCTGGCACACCGGCGCACCATGCCGTCATTCTAGAGCGTGTTATGCACTGATTCGTCCGCGCGAAAGCCCCGCTGGGCTGGCCTCCCACACACCCGGACCCAACGGCCAAGACGAGCACGTCATGCCGGCAGGCCACGCCTGGCCACTCGGTGTAGCATCTCAGCTTTACTCAACGCGTCATCCTGCCGTCGCTGCGCGGCACCGGTGGCATCCCTCGCCGCCGGCCCGGCCTGTTGCCCATCGATCCACTTCCCAGAGGGAGACCCCTGTCATGGCTCCGGTTATCACCTGCATCGAAGACCTCCGCCTCATGGCCAAGCGCCGTGTGCCCAAGATGTTCTATGACTACGCCGACTCCGGCTCCTGGACGGAATCGACCTACCGGGCCAATGAAAGCGATTTCCAGAAGATCAAGTTCCGCCAGCGCGTGGCGGTGAACATGGAAAACCGCTCGCTGGCCACGACGATGATCGGTGAGAAGGTTCACATGCCGGTGGCCATCGCGCCCACGGGCCTGACGGGCATGCAGCATGCCGATGGCGAGATCCTCGCTGCCCGCGCGGCCGAGAAGTTTGGCGTGCCCTTCACGCTCTCGACGATGAGCATCTGCTCGATCGAGGACGTGGCCGAGCACACCACACGGCCTTTCTGGTTTCAGCTTTACGTGATGAAGGACAAGGACTTCATCGGCCGGCTGATCGACCGCGCCAAGGCCGCCAAGTGCTCGGCGCTCGTCATCACGCTGGATCTTCAAATCCTGGGCCAACGTCACAAGGACATCAAGAACGGGCTGTCGGCACCGCCCAAGCCCACGCTGCTGAACCTGCTGAACCTGGCCACCAAGCCGCACTGGTGCCTGGGCATGGCCAAGACGAAGCGCCGCAGCTTCGGCAACATCGTGGGGCACGCCACCGGAGTGTCGGACATGAGTTCGCTGTCGAGCTGGACATCGCAGCAATTCGATCCGGCGCTGAGCTGGGACGACGTGGCCTGGATCAAGGATCGCTGGGGCGGCAAGATCATCATCAAAGGCATCATGGAGCCGGAAGATGCCGAGCTGGCCGTGAAGTCCGGTGCTGATGCGCTGGTGGTTTCCAACCACGGTGGCCGCCAGCTCGATGGGGCGCTCTCGTCGATCGAGGCGCTGCCCGCCATCGTCGATGCGGTGGGCAATGACATCGAGGTCTTTCTCGACAGCGGCATCCGCTCAGGGCAGGACGTGATCCGTTCGATCGCGATGGG
This sequence comes from Lautropia sp., assembly GCA_030532895.1. Lineage (GTDB taxonomy): Bacteria > Pseudomonadota > Gammaproteobacteria > Burkholderiales > Burkholderiaceae_E > Lautropia. The sequence continues at coordinate 21,494 of JAUNKF010000014.1, forward strand.
CGCCAAGGGTGTGTTCATCGGCCGAGCCTTCCTCTACGGGCTGGGCGCGATGGGCGAGGCCGGCGTCACCCGTGCACTGGAGATCATCTACAACGAGGCCGACCTGACGATGGCCTTCAGCGGCCTGCGCAACATCAAGGACGTGACGAAAGACATCCTGGTGCCGGGCACCTATCCGACGTGAGCGGCACGAGCTTTTTCTGGCACGACTACGAGACCTTCGGCCGGGATCCACGACGAGACCGGCCGGCGCAGTTTGCCGGCATCCGCACCGATGAGGCGCTGAACGACATCGGCGAACCGGTGATGCACTACTGCCAGCCGACGCCCGACTACCTGCCCGACCCGGAAGCCTGCCTGCTCACGGGGATCCTGCCGCAAACCTGTCTGGAACGGGGGCTGCCTGAGCACCGCTTTGCCGAAGCCGTCCTGGCGGCGTTGGGCCAAAGCGGCACGATCGGCGTCGGCTACAACTCGATCCGTTTCGATGACGAAGTGACGCGCCACCTCCTCTGGCGCAGCCTGCTCGACCCTTATGGGCGTGAATGGCGCAACGGCTGCAGTCGCTGGGATCTGCTCGACGTGGTGCGCTGCACGGCCGCGTTGCGCCCGGACGGCATCGAATGGCCCCGCCATGAAGATGGCCGCCTCTCCTTCAAGCTGGAACACCTGAGCGTGGCCAATGGCCTGGTGCATGATCAGGCCCACGATGCGCTCTCCGATGTACGCGCCACGATCGCGCTGGCCCGGCTCATTCGTGAGCGTCAGCCCCGCCTGTGGGATTTCTGTCTGGCGCTGCGCCAGAAGCAGGCCGTGCTGAAGCAGATCGGCGAGGCCCGCCCCTTCATCCACATCTCGGGCATGTATGGCACCGAACGAGGCGGTCTGGCCATCGTCTGGCCGCTGGCCTGGCACCCCACGAACAAGAACGAGCTGCTGGTGTGGGATCTGGCGGCCGACCCTTCGGAGCTGGCCGATCTGGACGTGCCCACGATTCGGCAGCGTCTTTTTTCAAAGCGCGAGGCGCTGCCCGAGGGCATCACCCGTCTGCCGATCAAGAGCCTGCACATCAACAAGTCGCCGATCGTGATCGGCAACCTGAAAACACTCACCCCAGACGTGATCGATCGCTGGCACATCGACATGGCAGCCATCGAACATCATGCTGCAGCCGCACACAGGATCAGCCCGATGCTGCACGGCAAATGGCCCGAGGTGCATGCCAGAAAGCCGGCCGAGCAGACCGAGATCGACGTGGAAGCCGATCTGTATGGCGGTTTCGTGGGCGATGCCGACCGGCGCCTGCTCGATGCGTGGCGGGCTTCCCTGCCGGATGCGCCAAAACCGATACCCGCTTACGAAGATCCCCGACTCGAAGCACTGTCTTTCCGTTACATGGCGAGGCATTTTCACGATATGCTCAACGCTGAAGAAAGGCAACGCTGGCAGGAACACTGCCACGCCCGTCTCCACCAGGGGGCCGGTGGAGCACTCACCCTCGCCGCATACGCCAACCGGATCGATGCGCTGAGTGAAGCGTTGCCGCTGGACGACCAACGTGGGCAATCATTGCTGGAGGCTCTCTATGACTACGGGGAACACATCGCCTGACCCAGGCACCATTCAACAGGCTTCGGCAGCACCGTCAGTGGATTCCCCGCCTCACTGCACGGCAGACGATATCTATTATTTCCGGGAAGGCACCAGCACGCGCCTCTACAACTGGCTCGGCGCCCATCCCTGCACCTACGCGCAGCAAACCGGCGGCAAGCCGGAAAAAGGTTGCTGGTTTGCCGTCTGGGCGCCCAATGCCCAGGCCGTCGAGGTCATTGGCGATTTCAATGGCTGGCAGCACGGCGCCAGCCCACTGGCCGTGCGCGGCGACAGCTCGGGCATCTGGGAGGGTTTCGTGCCCGGCGCCACCGAAGGCGATTGCTACAAGTTCCGCATCCACTCGGCGCCCACCGGCGAATGGCTGGAAAAAGGTGATCCAGTGGCTTTTTCCTGGGAAGAACCACCCCGAACCGCCTCGCGCATCGCCCGCCTCGATTACAGCTGGAATGATGCCGACTGGATGGCCCACCGCGGCAAGGCCAACGCCTTCGACGCCCCCATCAGCATCTACGAATGCCACCTCGGCTCATGGATGCGGCCGGCCGACAACCCGAGCGGCTTTTTCAATTATCGGGATATTGCGCCGAAGCTGGCCGACCATGTGCTGTCGCTGGGCTTCACCCATGTAGAGCTGATGCCCATCACCGAGCACCCCTTCTATGGTTCGTGGGGCTATCAAACCACCGGGTATTTTGCGCCCACCGCTCGCTATGGCAGCCCGCAGGATTTCATGGCCTTCGTCGACCACCTGCACCAGCGGGGCATCGGCGTCATCCTCGACTGGGTGCCCTCACACTTCCCCGGTGATGCACACGGGCTTGCCCGTTTCGACGGCACCGAACTGTACGAGCACGCCGACCGCCGTCAGGGCTTTCACCCGGAGTGGAACAGCTGGATCTTCAACTACGGCCGGCACGAGGTGCGCAGCTTCCTGCTCTCCAGCGCGGCCTACTGGCTGGAGAAATTCCATGTGGACGGCATTCGCGTCGATGCCGTCGCCTCGATGCTGTACCTCGACTACGCACGGCAAGATGGCCAATGGGTGCCCAACCGCCACGGCGGCCACGAAAACCTCGAAGCGATCAATTTCCTTCGCCAGCTCAACACCAGCATCTACCGTGATTTTCCCGACGTGCAGGTGATTGCCGAGGAGTCGACGGCCTGGCCCGGCGTGACCCGCCCGGCCAGCTGGGGCGAGCACCGCAACGACAACCCCGAAGAAAAGAGCGGCCTGGGCTTTGGCATGAAATGGAACATGGGCTGGATGCACGACACGCTGTCGTGGTTCCAGAAAGACCCGGTACACCGCGCCTACCACCAGAACGCCCTCACCTTCGGCCTGTATTACGCCTTCCACGAGAATTTCGTGTTGCCACTCTCGCACGACGAGGTGGTGTATGGCAAGGGCAGCCTGCTCAACAAGATGCCGGGGGATGACTGGCAGAAATTTGCGAACCTGCGTCTGCTCTATGGCCTGATGTGGACGCACCCCGGCAAGAAGCTGCTCTTCATGGGCGGTGAATTCGGTCAGTGGTCGGAGTGGGCGCACGAAAGCAGTATCGACTGGGCCTGCCCCAGCTACTACCTGCACGCGGGCGTGCAGCGCTGGCTCAGCGACCTGAACCGGCTGATGCGCAGCGAACCGGCACTCTACCAGCGTGACTTCGAGGCCGGCGGCTTCGAGTGGATCAGTGCCGATGACAGCGCCCAAAGCGTGCTGGCCTTCCTGCGCCACGGCCAATCGCCTGAAGACACGGTGATGGTGCTCTTCAACGGCACACCGGTGCCCCGCTATGGCTACCGTGTCGGCTCACCTGTGGGCGGCCGATGGACGGAGCTGCTCAACAGCGATGCCAGCGCCTATGGTGGTAGCGGAGTTGGTAACCACGGTTTCGTCGAGGCCGACGAGGAAGGCATTCACGGCCGCCCCTTCTCGCTGGATGTGACGCTCCCTCCGCTGGGTCTCGTCGTGCTCAAGCCTGAGCGGCCGGTGCATGCAGGCAGTGATCCAAGCCCGCTAGCAGATGACGCGACAGCCGAAAGCGCCCCGGCCTCCCGACCTGCTGCCTCAGCGGCCGCCCCCGGTACGGATCAGCGCCAGGCGCCTCTGTCGGCCCTCACCGCCGCCACGCCTGACAAGGCAGAAGCCGCAGATGCCGGTGCCGGTGCCGGCACGGCCGCTACCAGCGTAGCCGCCAACAGTCCGTCCCCCAAGGTCAGAACGAGCCGATCCCGCTCGGGCACCACGGCGCATGCGAAGGCAGCCGCCCCAAAAGCGGAGAAGGTGCTCAAGGCAGCCCAGACCGAGAAGGCCGATCGTGCAGATCAGCCGGCCAAGCCGAAAGCCAGTAGCAGGGCCAAGGCCGCATCGGGCGACCCGGCAGCGGTGGCCCCCAAGGTGGTACGCACCCGTGTCGCCACGAAAACGGCCAGCACGAAAACAAAGACGAGCAGCGCCAAGCCGGCAGCCACCAAGGCGAGTGGCAGCACCGCCACCGCATCACGCCCCCGCGCGGGCAAACACCTGATCTGATTCAGGCAGCCGCCCATGCCGCCGTCGTTTCAAGGTGGCATGGGCGCACACCCAGCTTGCACTCACACCGGGCTGCTTATCCCAAAGGCTGGGGGATGCATGCCGAGGCCAACAGATCGTCCGGATGCGGCAACCCGCTCAGCTGATACGGCCGATCACGCCCTCGACCAGCCAGTTCATCCTTTGAAGGGCATCGTCCGACAAAGTGCCCGCCAGCTGACGAACCGTGCCATCATTGCCACGGATCACGCCCCCGAATACATGGCGCTCCCCCTTGATGAGCTGCTGGCGCACCTGTGCGAGCTGGCGGCGAACGGCCTGCGAGACATTGCCCGAGACCACATCCAGGTTGACCATGCCATCCTTCAGGCCGCCCCAGGTTCGATCGGCGGCCCAGCTGCCATTCAGCACCGCCTGCGTGCGGTTCAGATAATAGGCGTCCCAGTCGGGCAATACCGAGCCAAGCAACAGGCCCGATGGCAGCAGCTTGGCGTAGTTGGCCTGAAAGCCGATGAATTTGAGCTTGCGGTCACGCGCCACCTCGGCCACGGCCACCGTGTCGGTATGATGGGTGAAGACATCGGCCTTTTGAGACAACAGGGTGTAGGCCGCATCCCGCTCCCGCGCCGGATCACGCCAACTGTTCGTCCAGATCACACGCACCGTGGCCTTGGGGTTCACGGCACGTGCCCCCAGGGTGTAGGCGTTGATGCCCTGCAGCACCTCGGCCACCGGCACGGGTGCCACATAGGCCAGCACCCCCTGCTTGCTGGCATGCGCAGCCAGCATGCCGGCCAGATAGCGTGCCTCATAGAAACGGGCGTTGTAGGTGCCCACGTTGTCGGCTGTCTTGAAGCCGGCATGGCTTTCAAAATGCACCCCCGGAAAATCCCGAGCCACGCGGATGATGGGATCCATGAAGCCATAGGCCGTGCCAAAGATCAACGAACAACCATCGGCACACATCTGCCGCAGCACGCGGTCGGCATCCTGGCCTTCGGCCACCTGCTCGGCCGGCACCAGCTGCACCTTGTTGCCCAAGCGCTTCTTCAAGAAGGCGGCGCTCTGCGCATGACGGGCGCTGCCGCCATAACCTTCCATGCGTGCATCATAGACGAAGCCGATCTTGAGCGGCTTTGGGGCAGTGCCGCCTTTCGCCGCACCGGCGATGGCCTTGCCCGCCTCACGGGCGGGCGCCTGGCCCTGAGCCAACGCGGCCTCATTCAACCAGAAGGACGACAGAAAGCCACTGCCAGCAGCCAGCAAAAGGCGACGACGGGTCAGATCAGACATCTCGTGATGCGAAAGGATGGAGACAACCAAAAATCATACTGGAGGCAGGGTATTACTGCATGTAAATTGCCACAGTTTGTTTTGGCAGCATCCGGCTCGCTCAACGTCCGGCCGGCACCTGCCCCTCGACGCCTTTCACATAGGTCATCAAACCGGCCAGAAAACGATCATCGGCCACCTTGTTTCGCGCGAGCAGCTCACGGTCATCCGATGAAACGATCGGCCCTCGCCAGATCTGCAGCTTGCCGGCAGCCAATGCCTTCTTTCGCTCGGCCACCTGGGCACGTACATCAGGGGGCAGCTTGTCGGACAGCTCGATCAGGTCGACACTCCCTTCCTTCACGCCCCCCCAACTTGGCGTGGCCTTCCAGCGCCGGTTCAACAACTGCTGCGTACTCTGTTGATAGTGCGTGCCCCACTGAAACACCACCGACCCCAGATGCGCCTTCGATGAAGCCATGCGCCGATCGGTGGCCCAGCCGAACACATACTTGCCGGCCCGTTCGGCCACCTTCATCGGATTGGCCGAACCGGTCATGGGCAGCAGCACGTCTGCACCACTGTCGATCAGCGATTGGGCCGCCTCGGTCTCACGAACCGGATCGAGCCAGGCGTTGACCCAGGCCACTTTCACCCGCACGGCAGGATTGACCGATTGTGCGCCCAGCGCATAGGCATCGATGTTGCGAATGACTTCGGGCACCGGCACCGAAGCGATGAAACCGAGCGTGTCGGTCTTGGTCATCCGGCCTGCAACCACACCGGCCAGATAGGCACCTTCATAGGCACGCACATCATAAAAGCGCAAGTTGTCGGGCAGTGAGCCATTGGTGCCCGACAGCGGCGGCTGGCCCAGCACCTCCCAGCGAACCTTCGGAAATTCACCGGCCAGGCGTTGCACCACGTTGCGATAGGCGACATTGGTGGCAAAGATCAGCACATGCCCTTGAGCCACCAGCTCCCGAAACACCTGCTCGGCCTCGGCCTCGGGCACGTTTTCCCGAAGCGTGGCATAGACCTTGCCATCCTGCGCCTCGACCAGTGCCTTGCGGCCCGCCTCGTGGGCTTCGGCGCGTGCGCTCTTGTCGATGGCGCTGACCGAGACAAATGCCACTTTCAATGCATCGTCGGGGATTGTCGGCGCACCATCTCCCGAGCCTTGTACCGCCTGCCCGGCCTTCGCCTGTTCGGCCGAAGCAGCAGCGCGCTGGCCAGTCTTGTCGCCCTCGCGCCCCGTGGCCGATGGGCGTGCATCGGTGGTATCGACAGCCCTTCCGTCAGACACGCTTGCCCCGGCAGCCGCCGCCGAGCCAGACGACACCGGGCTGCCACTCGCCCCCCCTGCGCCAGACGACGACAACGCAGCCCCCGGTGAGATCAGCGAGGCGCCCCGATCACAGGCAGCCAATGCCAACATCAACGCTGCTGCCACGGGCAATGCCCTGAGCTGAATGCCACGACTGCCAAGCATGGGTGTCAAGAACCTCTCCATACACCGAACGGGAAAATGGTGAAAGCCGCAATTTTATCAGCGGCGTTTTTTTACCACTGAGGAACCCTTCACAGCACTCGACCGTCCGGCATCCCCACTTCCCTGATCGGCGCCAACCTGGGCCGCAGCAGGGCGAGAAACCGCTCATCCGGCACCGGCTCGGGCAGAAGCTCACTCAAACCCACGGTGGTTTGGGCCAGCACCTCAGCCCCCGCCAGATCCTCCCCGAGCCGCTCGGCCAGACGCAACCAGGGCGACGGGCGCATCAGCACCCCCAGGGCAAGCAACACACCATGGCGCGTGCGCCGCTGCGCAAAGCCGATCAGCTTGCGCCAACGCACTGCCCCTTCCTCACTCCCCCGCTCATCACGCACGACCACCTCCCACGGTGCCACCCCGGCAAAGCAGGCCCAGCCCAGCTCGGGCGGTGCGGCAATCCGCTCGGCCGGAGGCATGGCGCGAGCCTTCACGCCCAGCTCGGCCAACACCGCCACCATCACCTCACCGAGCCAGCGATAACTGTCGGCAACAGAGACCGAGGTCACCCGGGGATCATCCGGCGGCAACACGATCGAGGCACTCAGGAGCCACGGCCCCACCAGCACGGCCCCGCCACCGGCCCCCCGTTTGACGAGGGGCAGCAAGCCCTCGCCCTCGGGCAGCACCAGACGATGCTGCGAACGCCCCAGCACGACGGCCGGCTCACGGTAACGCCACACCCGCCAATGTGCGTCCGTCACCGTTTGAGCCAGCGCCGCCTCGTTCCAGCGCTGCTCTCGCACCGCATCGATCCAGCCCTCGGACAAGCCCTCATCGTCGGACGAGTGCGCTTCATTCAGTTTCTGCATAAGGTTCTACCCCCAAGGACGCACATCATGCCCGAAAATGCGCCATCGGGTGAGCTTGGTCAGACACGTGTGGGAACGCGTCAACGCGTCTCATGGCTTTGACGCCTGTCATGCACTGACTCGTCCCCGCGAAAACCCCGGTCCCCCCCACCGCGGGTTAACATGAACACCATCTCAGACAAGGACTCGTTGATTCATGAAAGTCGACAACATTCTGGCCACTATCGGCAACACCCCCCACGTCCGCATCAACAAGCTCTTTCCGGCCGACCAGGAAGTCTGGGTGAAGTCCGAGCGTAGCAACCCCGGTGGTTCGATCAAGGATCGGATCGCGCTCTCGATGATCGAAGCGGCCGAGCGTGAGGGCAAACTCAAGCCCGGCAGCACCATCATCGAGCCGACCTCCGGCAATACCGGGGTGGGTCTGGCGATGGTGGCAGCGGTGAAAGGCTATCCGCTGATCCTCGTGATGCCCGAGTCGATGTCGCTGGAGCGCCGACGCCTGATGCTGGCCTACGGCGCCCGCTTCGAGCTGACCCCGCGCGAGCGTGGGATGACCGGTGCCATCGAACGCGCCCGTGAGCTGCTGGCCGAAACACCCGATGCCTGGATGCCGCAGCAGTTCGAGAATCCGGCCAACGTCGAGGCCCACGTCAAGACCACGGCCCAGGAAATCCTGGCAGACTTCCCCGAGGGGCTGGACGTGCTGATCACCGGCGTGGGCACCGGCGGACACCTGTCGGGTGTGGCCAGCGTGCTGAAGAAGGCATGGCCCAACTTGAAGGTTTTTGCGGTCGAACCCGCCGCCTCCCCCGTCATCTCGGGTGGCAAACCATCGCCCCACCCGATTCAGGGCATTGGTGCAGGCTTCATCCCGAAAAACCTGGACACCAGCCTGCTGGATGGCGTGATCACGGTGGATGGTGAAGATGCCAAGCGCTTTGCACGAGAGGCCGCCAGCCGTGAAGGGCTGCTCGTCGGCATCTCCTCGGGCGCCACGCTCGCCGCCATCTCGCAGAAGCTGCCCGAGCTGCCCAAGGGTAGCCGCGTGCTGGGCTTCAACTACGACACGGGCGAGCGCTACCTGTCGATCGACGGCTTCCTGCCGGCCTGAGATCCGTCGCCGCATGCGGCATGTCAGTCGCCGCGTGCCGCACGATAGAGCATGTAGGCAGCCAGACTGAAGAGCAGCAGCGCAAACACGCGCTTCAGTTGCCCCACCGGCAGCCGGTGGGCCAGCGACGCCCCCACAGGGGCGAACAGCATGCTCATCGGCACGATGGTGAACAGGGCTTGCAGGTTGATGTAGGCAAAACCGCCTCCTGGCACCTGCTGCCACCAACCCACGAGCAAATAGCCGACGATGCCGGCCAGCGCAATCGGAAACCCGCAGGCTGCACTGGTGGCGATGGCCTGAGAAAACGGCACCCCCCGGTTGCTCAGAAAGGGCACCGTGATGAAGCCACCTCCCGCGCCCAGCAAGGCGCTGAGGCCGCCGATCATCCCGCCGGCCCCGACCAGGCCCATGGTGCCCGGCAACCGGCCCGTGGGTGCTGGCGCATGTTTGGCAGCACCGCGCAACATCTTCCACGCCGTCCAGGAGATGAAGACGCCAAAGATGGCGGCCAGCACTCGCCCTGGCAGATGACCGACGATGCGCGCCCCCAGCAGACTGCCCAACAGGATACCGGGCGCCAGCGAACGCACCAGCTGCCACTGCACGGCACCACGACGATGATGCGCCCGGACGCTGGACAAGGATGTGAACAGGATGGTCGCCAGCGAGGTGGCCAAGGCCATCTGCACCACCCGCTCCGGCGCAAAGCCCTCCCGGTCAAAGATCATGACCAGGAAAGGCACCATCACCATGCCACCTCCGATACCGAGCAGGCCCGCCAGAAAACCGGCACCAGCCCCCATCGAGAGCAGCATCAGCAAAGTCGATGTCTCCATCCGAAGCTCGATCCGCGCAACTGATCAGCGGAACAGATCGGCCACGGCCTGATCCGGCGTGCCATCGAGCGGCTTGTCGGTGGCCAGATGCGTGGCCAGCCGCTGCAGGAACTTCAGGCAATCGACCATCTGGCTGATCTCGACCGACTCATTGGCCATGTGCGAACACTTCACATCACCAGGCCCGCAGCTCACGGTCGGGATCCCGATCGTCTCCAGCACCCCGCCCTCACAGCCGAAGCCCGTGCGGTAAGGCTCGTGGTCATCCACCAACGCCACGAGCATCCGGGTGAGCGCCTGATTGTGCCGCCCCGTCAGCCCTGGCACGTTGCGCAGCGGCTTGAACTCGATGCTGCAGGCCGGATCCACGGCCTGCATCTCGGCCTGCAAGCCCTCACAGAAGCCTTGAATCTCGTCGATCAGCGCGCCTGCATCCTCTCCGGGCAAGGCGCGGATCTCGATCGGAAACTCGCACTGATCGGCCAGAATGTTGGCTGCATGCCCGCCACTGATGCGCCCCACATGCACGCTGGTGTGCGGATACTCGAAAGCCTCATCCCGGACCGCCTCCAGCCGCTTTTGAAGACCGCAGGCGTGATGGATGATGCGCGCGGCAACCTCCACGGCCGAGACCCCCTCATGGCGGTGCGAGGAATGCACCTCCTTGCCCTTGACCGTCACCCGCCAGATGGCCGTGCCCTTGTCAGCCGTGACAACCCGCATCAGCGTCGGGCCCCCCACGATGGCAGCCGCCGGCAGCACCGGCAAGGTCTTCAAGTGCTCGGACAACACCACCATGCCCTTCATGTCGGTTTCACCGTTGTAGGAAATGGCCAGATGCACCGGCTTTTTCAGCGCAGCCTGCTGGAAGAACGGCACGGCCGCCAGACAGCAGGCGATCCAGCCTTTGCTGTCGACCGCCCCCCGTCCATACAGGCGCCCTTCATGGTTGATCAGCCGGAAGGGCTCGGTCTCCCAGGCTTCATCCAGCACCGGTGCCGCGTCGGCATGGCCCGCCAGGATGATGCCTGGCACATTGGCCGGCCCGATGGTGGCAAAGAGATTGAACTTGCCGGCCTCTTCGCCCGGCTGCACGTGAACTTCCACGCCCTGGCGGGTGAGGCGCTCGGCCACCCAATCGATCAGGGCACGGTTACTGCGCTGGCTGGTGGTGTCAAAACCAACCAACGTCCTCAAGATGTCGATGCTTTCGTCCTGCATGGCTTCCTGTCGGATAAGAGGAGAAAAAAATCCAGCAAATCGACAGGCAGTCTAGCAGAGCGCCGTCCATTGCCAAGGCAGGCTGCCACAGCCAGACGGACAGGGCTTTCCCTGAGCGGCTGCTGCCCACCTGGCTCACGGCCCAAAACACCAGCCGGGTGCAGCTCACGCTGCACCAAGGCCCATCGAAGGGAACACGTCCTCAGCACAGCCCTTTGGACAGCCCGCCGGCAGGCAGGCAACGGCCAAACACGGTGCCTCGACGGCCGCCCTCCGCTCAGGAACGAACCAGTGCGATCCGGGCAGCCGCCTCTTCCACCTCGGGCTGCGAGGCGGCCGGCGTGGCTTCCTTCTGCCGCGGAAAAGCAGGCACGGCCACCGTTTTGTCCGTCTCCGTCGCACGGTGACCGCCCGGCATCGAGGTCAAGGTCGAGCGCATGCCGAACATCGACACGGGGGGCAGGTTGCGAGCGACCGTGAACAGGCGCTCGCTCATCACCCCGCGATCCTGCATGCCGTCGAAGAAACGGGCGCTCATGCGATGTGGCAGGTAACGCATCTGCATCACGTACCCCCCGTTTCGACAGAGACCGGTAAAAAACCGGGCAATCTCATCGGAATAGAAGGCGCCTGCCGTCGGAATGAAAGAGGCCAGCAGCACCCGCTTGTCGCTCAGCTCGGGATGATGTTCGTAGAGGGACTGGATGAAATCCGTCACCACGCGGGCCGACGGGTGGCGCTGGTGAAAGCGGTTCGCAAACTCACGCTCACACTCGAAGAGGATCGCATCAGGATGATGCTGGTAAATGCGGGAGGCCACCACGCCACTGCCGATGCCCGCCACCACGACCTGATCGAAACCGGGCGCCAGACGGGAAACCTCGCGGGCGGCGCGTTGCCCGAAAACGGGAGAGGAGGGGCAGACACTGCCCGTGACAGAAAATCGCTTCAGATAGCTCATGAGGAAACTCGATCGGATCGCGGCCACCATGCCACCGTCCGCTGTCTCGATACTGACGTACAGCTGCCCGTCAGGTTTCAGAACATGTTGTCAGCCTTGCCCTGGTACGCGGGGTGGCAGACATCACCTCCCCCATGCCAGTCGAACATCGCGCATCTGCAGGCGGGACAAAAGGCCCAGCCGACGGAAAGCAGCCTTCGGCGCCCCGTCAGCAGGGGGCGTCGCGTTCATCAGACAGCCGACTTGACTCGTGAGATGGTAGCGGAATGCGGCCCGTCCAAGGAAATTGGCCCGACAGAGGCTTCGGACAAGCCTCCAAAGTCAGCTTGACCGCCTTTACTGTAGTATTAGTCTGAAGAAAGCTCAGAGAACCGATGTTCGCCTCTTCACGCTCATGGACACACAGCAGCCCACGCAAGACACCCCCGACCATGTTCTGGTGGTGGATGACGACGCCGAAATCCGTACCCTGCTCGCCGAATACTTGAGCCAGAACGGCATGCGGGTCACCGTCGCTCGCGACGCCGCCGAAATGCGCCAGGCTTTCGATGCCGAAAAGCCGGATCTCATCATCCTCGACGTGATGATGCCGGGCGAAGACGGTCTCACCGTCTGCCGTGAGCTTCGCTCCCGCTCGAACGTTCCCGTCATCATGCTGACCGCCCGTGCCGACGAGGTCGACCGCATCATCGGCATCGAGATGGGCGCTGACGACTACCTGGGCAAGCCTTTCAGCCCACGCGAACTGCTGGCCCGCATCAAAGGCGTGCTGCGCCGTACCCGTACCCTGCCCCCCACACTCGGCGATGCCCAACAGGTTCGCTTTGCCGGCTGGACACTCGATTCCGGCGCCCGTCACCTGATCTCGCCGGACAACGTGATCGTCCCGCTCTCCGGGGCTGAATACCGGCTGCTCGCCGTCCTGATCCAGCACCCCAACCGGGTACTCGACCGCAACGCGCTGATGGATCTGACACTTGGGCGTGAAGCCACCCCCTTCGATCGCAGCATCGACGTACAGATCAGCCGTCTTCGTAACCGGCTCAACGACGACGCGCGTGAGCCGCGCATCATCAAAACCATTCGCAACGAGGGCTACATCCTGGCAGCCCACGTCGAACGGGTCTGCTGATCCGGCACGCACTCGCCCTGCATGGACAAGCCCAGGCTGCTGCCCGAGTCCCTGTTCGGCCGGATGGTGCTGGTGCTCGCGGCAGCCCTCCTGCTGTCCCAGGCCGCCAGCCTGTTGGTCAACTTCTTCGACCGCGGCAGCTCCATCTACCGGCTCAACGCCGAACAGATGGCGCTGCGCATCGCCCGCACAGCCAGCCTCATCAACCGCCTTCCTCAGGCCCAGCGCAACGCCGTGGCTGCCGAGCTGGGCGGCCGCAACGACTTCCGCATCCAGTTCACCACGCAGCCCATCGAGATCGAAAGCGGCTTCATCGAGCTGGACGAATATGAAAAGAACTTTGCCGCGGCCATCCGCGACGCGATGAACCCGCCGCTGCTCACGACGGTCGAAATCACCCGCGCCTCCCGCGCCCAGAGTCCCGATGAGGTCGAGCCGCCCAATGCCAACGCCTTCGAGAACTGGCTCGCCAGACGCTTCTACTTCCTCTTGCCCGCGACCTTCTCGGTGGTCGCGCAGATCGAGCTGGAAGATGGCTCCTCGACGGCCTTTTTCGTGCGCATGCCACAGGAGCCGCTCAGCCAGATCGAAGCGCTGCTGCCCCGGCTACTGATGTGGCTCGGCATCAGTTTCCTGATGTCACTCATCATTGCCCGGATGATCACGCGCCCCCTGCGCCACCTCGATCGTGCCGTCACCCGTATCGGCAAGAACCCTGGTGGCCAGGTCGGAGAACCGCTCGTCGTCGCCAAAGGCGGCCCGATCGAGCTTCGCCGCCTGATCACCAGCTTCAACGAAACCCAGGAACGCATCCGGCGCTACATGATCGAGCGCTCAAGCCTGCTGGCCGCCATCTCGCACGATCTGCGCACCCCCATCACACGCATGCGGCTGCGTGCCGAGCTGCTTCCCGAACAGCAGCGAGCCAAATTCATCCATGATCTGCAGGAAATGGAAGAACTGGTCGGCTCCTCGCTCGACCTGTTCGCCGAACTGGGCAAATCACGTGAGCGCTACCCGGTCGACCTCAACGCGCTGCTGGAAACCATCGTGACCGACTGGGCCGACACCGGCCACACCGTCAAGCTGCAAGGCCGTGTTCACAGCACCTATACCGCCGAACCAGCCATGCTGAAACGGGCCATCAACAACCTGATCTCCAACGGCATCCGCTATGGCAAGGACGCAGAGATCACGGTCATCGACACCCCGGCACTCCTGCGAATCCTGATCCGCGACCACGGCCCCGGCATTCCTGAAGCCGACCTCGATCGCGTCTTCGATCCCTTCGTCCGCCTGGAACCTTCCCGCAACAGGAACAGCGGCGGTTCGGGCATCGGGCTGGCAATATCCCGTAATATCGCCCGATGGCATGGTGGGGACATCCGTCTCACCAACGCCCCGGATGGTGGCCTGATCGCAGACATCAGCCTGCCCCGCAAGCCCGCCAACGCGCATCATCGTCGTTCTGCACATCACACCTGACATCATGTCCACCCTGACCCGATTCCGCCGTACCGGCCCCAACCGCCACCCGCACCTGCCCCGTGGCCTGGCGGCCCCGCTGCTGGCCGCCGCCCTGCTGGCTGCCGGCACCACCCAGGCAGCCGACAAGCCTGCCGCAGCCAACGTCGAACTGAGCGCCACCGTCAGCAAGATGGTTCGCAACGACCAGATGATCGTGCAGCTGGCCACCGAACAGCGCGGTCAGTCGATCGAAGCCCTGAACAGCAGCGTCCTCAAAACCATCAACGACGCGCTGGAACAGGCCAAGCGCCAGCGTGGCGTGAAGGCCCGTGCCGGCAACATCAGCACCTCGGCCGAATGGAACAAGGATGGCGAACGCAACGGCTGGCAAGTACGGGGCACGCTGATGCTCGAAGGCAGCGACATCGCCGCCGTCAGCAAGCTGGCCGGTGAACTGGCCACCCGCCTGCAACTGGAAAGCGTCGGCTATCGCCTGAGCGAAGCCCGTCGCCATGAAGAAGAGAACAAGCTGCTGCAATCGGCGGCCAATGCCTTCAAGACCCGTGCCCTGGCCACCACCATCGCCTTCGGCTACGACAACTACGTCATCAAGACGCTGAACATCGCCACGAACCCACGTCATCAGGATCACAACCAGCCCTACCCGATGATGCTCGAAGCCAAAGCGGCCAGTGCCGCCCGTGCCCCCAGCCTGCCCACGGAAAGCGGTGAGAGCACCGTGAGCCTCACGGCGCGTGGCACGGTCGAGCTGCGGCGCTGACCCATTACCCCCATTCTGGCGCGAGAGATGCACTGATTCGTCCCCCCACGAATGGCGGTACACGCAGATCGGCACCCACGCGCACCGTTTGCGTCCGAGGTGCAACCTGCCACCGCCTGCCGTGATACAGTGACCACCCGATTGATTGGCCACCTGCTTACCCCATTCTTCGCATGAACCTGATCGACCCCACCCTGGAGCCCCTGTCGGTTGCCAAACGAATCCTGCTGGAGCCCCAGGGGCTGGATGAGCGCGACCTGAACCAGACCATCGCCCGCATCTTCGAGCACCGGGTCGACTACGCCGACCTCTACTTCCAGTACACCCGAAGCGAAGGTTGGAGTCTGGATGAAGGCATCGTCAAATCCGGCAGCTTCTCCATCGGCCAGGGTGTCGGCGTGCGTGCCGTCTCGGGCGATCGCTCGGCCTTTGCCTATTCGGACGAAATCAACGCCCATGCGCTGGCCTCGGCTGCGGATGCCACCCGCACCATCGCCCGCACCGGCAAGCGTGCCCAAGCTCGCGTCTCCGGTGGCACCAACGGCGCCATGCCGCCCCACCGGCTCTACCCGATGAGCGACCCCATCGCCTCACTCGACGCCGCCGACAAGGTGGGCCTGCTGCATCGGATCGAAACCTACGCCCGCCGCAAGGATCCACGCGTCACCCAGGTGATGGCGGGTCTGGCCGCTGAACACGATGTCGTCATGGTCATGCGCTCCGATGGCGTGATGGCCGCCGATGTCCGCCCGCTGGTGCGCGTCTCGGTGCAGGTCATCGTCGAACAGCATGGCCGCCGTGAACAAGGCTATGCCGGTGGTGGCGGGCGCTTCGACCTCGACTACTTTTCTGATGAGCGCGTCTACGCCTATGTGGACGAGGCCGTTCGCCAGGCACTCGTCAACCTCGAATCCCGCCCGGCACCCGCCGGCATGCTGAGCGTCGTGCTCGGCCCCGGCTGGCCCGGCGTGCTGCTGCACGAAGCCGTCGGCCACGGTCTTGAAGGCGACTTCAACCGCAAGAAATCCTCCGTCTTTGCCGGCCGCATCGGCGAGCGCGTGGCTGCCAAGGGCGTCACCGTGCTCGACGATGGCACCCTCAAGGATCGCCGCGGCTCGCTCAACGTGGATGATGAAGGCAACCCGACCCAATGCAACGTGCTGATCGAGGACGGCATCCTGAAAGGCTATCTGCAAGACTCCCTCAACGCCCGCCTGATGAAAACCGCCGTCACCGGCAATGGCCGGCGCGAGTCATTTGCCCACCTGCCCATGCCCCGCATGACCAACACCTTCATGCTGGGCGGTGACAAGGATCCGGAAGAAATCCTCGCCTCACTCGACCGTGGCCTCTATGCCGTCAACTTCGGCGGCGGTCAGGTCGACATCACGAACGGCAAATTCGTCTTCTCGGCCTCCGAAGCCTATTGGGTTGAAAACGGCAAGATCCAGTACCCGGTCAAGGGCGCCACCATCATCGGCAACGGCCCCGACGCCCTCACCCGCGTCACGATGATCGGTAACGACATGGCACTCGACCCCGGCATCGGCGTCTGCGGCAAGGACGGCCAGAGCGTGCCGGTGGGCGTGGGCCAGCCCACGCTGCGCATCGAAGGGCTGACCGTCGGCGGCACGGCCTGAGCCGTCTCGTCTCATCCACGGATCCGTCGTCAGCCCCCTGTCAACCAGCCAAACCGCCTCTACCGCGGCTTAGCGCTTGGGCTTGGCGCTTGTCTTGCACGGATTCATCCTCGCACGGGAGCCGATCGTGCCGCCGGAGAACCGAAGGGGCTACCCAAAACAGCGGGTTTCAGGGCATTCCCGAAGCTGAACCGTTTGCATCCTCGCCACATTGCCGCTAAATTAACGCCATCATGAATCAGCGACATGTCTTCTTTTTTAGCAGCTTTTTTGGGTGCGATTCCGCTGGCGGAATGGCTCGGCAAGCTGTTGTCTGAAGACCTCTGAGACATCATCCCGAGAAACCGTCAGTGCAAGAGCCCTGGCGGTTTTTTTATTGCCTTTTGCCTTTTTCATAACGCTTGCACCGATCATCAGGATCTCACCCATGACTTCACCACAAACCGACGACGTTCGCATTCTTGCCACCAAGGAACTGGCCCCACCTGCTCACCTGATCCGTGAATTTCCCGTCAGCGAAAGCATCGGTCACACGGTTGCCAACACCCGCAACGCCATCCACCGCATCCTGCACGGCATGGATGACCGCCTGCTCGTCGTCGTCGGCCCCTGCTCCATCCACGACCCAGCCGCCGGTCGTGACTATGCCCGCCGCCTGCTCGCCGAGCGCGACAAGCACAAGGATCAGCTTGAGATCGTCATGCGCGTCTACTTCGAGAAACCGCGGACCACCGTCGGCTGGAAAGGGCTGATCAACGACCCCAGCCTCGATGGAAGCTTCGACATCAACCGGGGGTTGCGAGTAGCCCGTGAGCTGCTGCTCGACATCAACGCGATGGGCATGCCCGCCGGCTCCGAATACCTCGACATGATCACGCCGCAATACATCGCCGACCTGATCGCCTGGGGTGCCATCGGCGCCCGAACCACCGAATCGCAAGTGCACCGCGAACTGGCCTCGGGCCTTTCCTGCCCCGTCGGCTTCAAGAACGGTACCGACGGCAACGTGCGCATCGCCCTTGATGCCATCAAGGCATCCTCCCAACCGCACCACTTCCTGTCCGTCACCAAAGGCGGCCACTCGGCCATCGTCTCCACCAGCGGCAACGAAGACTGCCACATCATCCTGCGCGGCGGCAAAACCCCCAACTACGACCGTGCCAGCATCGAGGCCGTCTGCCGGGAGGCTGGCAACGCCGCCCTCGCCTGCCGCCTGATGATCGACTGCTCACACGGCAACAGTCAGAAGAACCACGAGAACCAGATCAAGGTCTGCCAGGAAGTCTGCGACCAGCTCGCCGACGGTGAAAGCCGCATCTTCGGCGTGATGATCGAGAGCAACCTCGAAGCCGGCCGAGAAGACCTGATCGCCGGCAAGGCCCCCACCTATGGCCGCAGCATCACCGACGCCTGCATCGACTGGAACACCACCGAGCAGGTGCTGGCCATGCTGGCCGAAGGCGTTGCCGAACGGCGTCTGGCACTGGGCCGACACTGACAAAAACAGGGGCATTTGGACGCAAACGACACAAACAACCAACCGTGCGTGCCCAACGTTCAACAAGACGGCGCACAGAACCAGCTTGACATGCACAGCCCATCGTCAAGTGCCCCTGTGTACCCCTGACACCACCGGCGCAGGAACGCCACAACCAGGGGCCGATCAGCAGCGCTCGTTGCCTGCTCATCGGCCCTCGACGGGCAAACGCCCATCTCAAAGGCAGCATCAGCCCAGGCGTTCGGGCCGAGCGAGCACGTCATGGCGATGACTTGGCCGCCACGCCTGCTCCCAAATCGTGCGCGGGCCACGCAGTCAGTTTCAGCTGACAGCCTTGCCTTGGCATGACGCCTTGCCCCACGATGTGAGGAGCGCCTGGCGTCCCCCTTTGCTGCCAGCCGTACCAAGCCAAGCGTGCCCCAACACCGCACACTCGGCACCTGGAGACACGGTCACAGCAACAAGCGCCCCTTGCAGGTGCTGGCCAACAGGCCCCCCCTGTCCGTCTCAACCGTCCTGTGTCCAGCCATGATTCAAACCCTGCAACCCTCCCTCGATCTGGATCTGCTCGCCGCCGCCGGTGCCGAGAGCTTTCGTCGCGCCGAAGTCAAGGGCGGCTTTCATCTCATCGCCAAAGGCTCCGGCCTGCACTTCGTCGATGACCTGCACGGCCTGCTGTCACACGCCACCCTCTTTGCCGGACTGAGCCTCACGGAAGTGCAATTGCTGGGCAGCATCATGCGCGTCTACGAAGCCCCGGCCCACCAGACCCTCATCCATGAAGGCGATCAGGGCGACTTCATGCTGCTCCTGATGAGCGGCCGCATGGAAGTCGTGCGCACCGACGAACACGGCTTGGCCAGCCGAATCGCGCTGGCACACCCCGGCCAGACCCTTGGGGAAATGTCGATGCTCGACGGCATGCCCCGCTTTGCCTCCTGCCAGACCCTCAGCCCCTGCCGCGTGGCCGTCCTGGGCCGCAAAGCCATGCTCACGCTGCTACAACGTGAAACGGCGCTTGGCAACAAGATCCTGTTGCGCCTCACCAGCATGCTGGCCGAACGCCTGCGCAGCACCAGTGCCCGCCTCGTCGACTGCATGGAAGCCGGCCGGCTACATCCCTGAACATCACCCCGCGCCGGCCACTGGGCCAGATACTAGAGCGTGTTATGAACTTATTCGTCCCCGCGCTCTAGGCATGCCATGCAGGCGGCGACTTCCTCCTGGTTTACCGCCTTGACAAAAGTGCCAGACACGAACTGATCATTTTCGTGCGTGCCGGCCCCCTCACCGAATTGTTCAAATAGCGCACCTCACAGCACCCGATGCAACAATGCCGGCAGACTTTGCCGAACTTCCCGGATGCGCGCCGTATCCAGCGTGCCCAGCACAACCCCTTCGCCCGCGGGCAGCACCGACTGCACCTCGCCCCACGGATCGACCACCATCGAATGCCCCCAGGTACGCCGCCCTGACGGATGCTTGCCACCTTGCGCCGAGGCCAGCACATAACACTGGTTTTCCACCGCCCGCGCCCGCAGCAACAAGGCCCAGTGTGCCTCCCCCGTCGTGTAGGTGAAAGCCGCCGGCATCATGATCACGTCGAGCGGTGACATCTGACGATACAGCTCGGGAAAACGCAAGTCATAACAGACCGACAGGCCCAGACGCAACGACACGATGCTGCCCACAGCCTCTGAGCTCAGGCCCCCCGCCTGGTCCCCCCCCGCGCCCTGTCCGGCCAAATCCGACAGAGCCTCACCGGCAACCAGCGCCTGCCCAAAACCCGTGTCATCCACGCAAAACGGCACATCGCACACCACCGGCGTTCGGCCCGGATAAATGCTGCTCGACTCGTTGAACGACTCCTCCCCCCGCTGAAAGCCGAAGAGGTGGATCTTGTCATAGCGCGCCAGCAGCTGCCCATCCGGCCCATAGACCAGCGAGCTGTTCAGCACCTTGTGGCGTTTGGGCGAGCGCAGTGGGATCGTGCCCCCCACCATCACCAGCCGATGCCGGCGCGCGCAATCGGCCAGGAACACCTGCAGCGGCCCCGACGCGCCCTCCTGAACGTCCACCTTGTCGGTGTCCCGACTCCCCATCAGGCAGAAATACTCCGGCAACAGCACCAGCTGCGCCCCTTGCGCGGCAGCCTCGGCCACCAGCCGCTCGGCCATCAGCAGATTGGCATCCACATCCGGCCCCGACACCATCTGCACGGCTGCCATCTTGACTTTCATCACACCTATCTCCCCTGATCTGCACCTGAACGATTCGCGCGACAGCCTAAATCCTACTCAATCAGCACAGGCCCCAGAGCGCAACGTGTCGGCCAACAGCACCACCTTTCGGCCGGAACAAAACGCCCGACACCCAGCCCGCTTTGTAACAAGCCCTCCAACTACGTCACAAAAAAAACCGTTCGTCGGCCGAGAGCAACCGTTCATCAGCCAATTTCCGCCGATTGTCGTGGCGACGCCAACATTCGCGCCGTTGATTCGTTGCAAACACGCAACAACAACCCAGCCAGGACAAGCCATCGAGGCCCGGCTGGTCACTGGCGATCTGGAGCCAACTCCTCCGATGGCTTCTCCTCTTATTTGCGAGGTTCTCTGATGACCCCACAAACTACCCCCGCCACCCAAGCCCAGAACACCCAACAGGCAGCTGCCCAGCGCGTTGCTGCCCAACAGACAGCAGCCGAGCAGGCTGTCGCCGACAAAGCCGCAGCCGCCAAGGCCAACGCCCAGAAAGCCGTGGCCGACAAGGCTGAAGCCGAGGCCAAAGCCGCCGCAGACGCCAAAGCAGCCAACCAGGCCGCCACCGAGCGAACAGCCGCGGTTGAAAGCAGCGCTGCGCCTGCCGAAAGCGCCACCACCAACACCATCACCCCGGTGGCAGACAGCAACAACGCCCAAACTGGCGCCACCGGCACGGCCACAACCATCGGCGCCACGGCAGTGGCAGCCGACGCAGGCAGCAGCACGGGCAGCCTCAGCCCCTGGCTGATCGGCGGTGGCGTACTGGCCGCCGTGGGTATCGGCGTTGCAGCCGGCGGCAGCTCAGGAGGCAGCGCCAGCAACAACGCCTCGCCAACCCCCAACACCAGTGCCAGCGCCGACAAGGGCACCACTCAACCCGATACCACCGTCACGCCCGACAACGGCAGCAACCCGCCAGCACCGGGCACGGGTGGCACCACGCCGGGCAATACCGACAATACGGGCGGCCAGCAACCAGCCCAACCCGACACCAAACCCGAACCGGCCGATCCCAACAAGGTCTACACCGCCGAAGGCCCGGCTGCCACGCCTATCGTGGCCCACAACGCCATCACCAACCTCAGCGAAGACACCCTGAAGCTGAGCCTCGTCAATGGCGCCAACGCCGTGCGGATCGAACGCATCCTGTCGGCCGAAGGCAAGGACGCCGACGGCCGTGTGCTGCGCTTCTTCAAAAACGGCGAGACCGACAGCGTCACCGCTTATGAAGTGATCGAAGTGAAAGACGGCATCACCTGGCACGCCGCCGTGGATCGTGCAGCGGCCCTGGGCGGCAAGCTGCTCACGATCGAAAGCAGTGCCGAAGCCAAGTTCCTGGCCGACAACTTCTCCACCCGCCTGCCCGGCACGCCCTACGACGCCGACTCACTGGCCGCCAACGCCGCCTGGATCGGCCTGAGCCAGGCAGCCGACGCCAGCGCCCCCAACGCCGGTTGGAAATGGCATGGTGGTGGCGACTTCAGCGCAGCCGACTGGCAGACCTTTGGCTTCAGCCTGAATGGCCAGAAATTGCCCACCGATGGCAACCTGACAGGCGGCGCCGGCACCGAGGCCAACAAGGCCAACTTCGGTGTGCTGACCCAAGCCTGGCAAGGTGAAACCACCGGTTTTGCCGACACGATGATCTCGGATTTTGGTGACAAGGACACCAAACTGACCCACTTCGTCGTCGAGTACGAAAACTACCAGCATCCGCTGCAGTTCAACGGCAAGGGGCCAGTGGCCGAAGCCGAGGTCATCCACGCAGAAGACCTGGGCAAACTGAGCTGGGCCTCGCTGCTCAACAGCGGCGGCACCCTCCAGATCGTGGGCGTCAAGGTGGACGAGAACGGCCAGGTCATCAAGGAAGCCGACGGCAAGGAAACCGTCGACGGCACCCAGCAGACCATCACCATCACCGAAGCTGCAGCCACCCAGGCCACGGCTCAAGCCGCCGACCTGGGCCGCCTGATCTCGGTGACGCTGGACGATCAGGCGCTGTTGTTGTCCTGATATCGTGCTGATCTGGCGGTAGGCGCCACCACCAGTACCGGTCTGCAGGCCGGGCCTTGATGGTGGTGCTCTGTCAGGTACAGGGATCGAAGGCAGCCTCCTGGCTGCCTATGCCCATGCCGTCCAACGCCAGATCATTCAAAGTAGCAAACGAAACGGGCTGAAAGTCGAAAGGCAGGAGACCACGCCGACGGCGCTCGTTCAGCACCCGCTCATCCTGGGCGTTGGCAATATCCCTTCTTGGCCCGGTACGTATCCAGAGCGCCCCCCATTCGGCCTGTGACGCCAAACAGGGGCCAAGATCGGGGTGTTGACGCCCCCTCCCCCCCAAAAAAAAAACCGCACCCCGAAGGATGCGGTCTGATGACTGCTTGACACGGCCCGGCCAACCCGGAGGCCAGCCGAAACCGTGTTGACATGCCAGGTCATACATCCCCTGGCATGGCTGCCAGTGCCTGATCAGCCACCCATGCCCGTACCGGCGGGGTTCTGCTCGTCCACCAGGTTGCTCACCACGGCAGGTGCGCTCGCCACTGCGGCGGCTTCGGTGATGGTGATCGTCTTCTCCACCGCACCCTCGGCATTGGTATCGCCGACTTTGCTGGTGACTTCGATGAACTTCACTTCACCACCGTTGTTGAACATCGAATCCCAGGACAGCTTCTCAATCTCGCCGCCTTCGATCACGTCGCTCACGGCAACCGCCGACTTTTGACCACTCTGGCCTTCCAGCATCAAACCAGGCTTCTGGCCGTTGTAGTTGGCAAACTCGACGACATAGGCGCTCATCTTGCCGGTGGCAGCCTCGGCATCCGCAAAGCTGAAGGTGGAAGCTTCCGTACCGGTCGAGAAGATGCCTTCCTTGTCGGCCGCATCGGCTGCACCATCGGCACTCGGATTCAGGAACCATGCGCCCTTGGTGATATCCTCGCCGGCATCGCCGAGGTTCAGCTTGCCCATCAGCTCGGCAGAACCCTTGATCCAGTCCAGCTCGGCCTGATTGGTGATTTCCAGCAACGTGCCACCCATCTTGATGGCTTCTGCCTTGGCAGCCTCCAGCGTGATGCCATCGGCCACCTTCACCACCTGATAGGCCGTCTTCACAGCGCTGTCACCATCGCCCTCGGTACGAACGATACGATCAGCGGCCATTTCATCTGCCGTGGCCGTGATACCCACGATCTTGACGAAGCCTGGCTCAGCCTTGCCTTCAACGCTGAAGTCGAACACCTCTTTGCCCAGCGGCGTGTCAGCATTTTTGGCGACTTCCTTCACCTCAGCCTCCGGCACATAGGGGGCCTCATTGATCGTGACGGTCTGCGCAGCCGGCGGGTTCGTAAAGGCGTCACCATTCTCTTTGACAGCCGTGAACTTGAACGAACCACCTTCAGCCATGCTGGCATCCCACACCAACTTATTCAGCTGACTCAGATCGACAACCGTGTCTGCCACCACATCCTTGCCGTTGTACTTCAACGTGCCGGCATCAGCTGCATCGGTGCCGTTCTTCTTGACCTCGCTGATCTTGACATGGGTTGCTTTATTGGCGGCGTCGGTTCCCTCGAAGCGCGATTGCATCGACTCGAAGTTGTGGTCAGCCGCGTTATGAGCGACATCGGCCGTGTGCGTGCCTGCCGCATCGTAAGTCGGCACGTTCTCGGCAGGCGCAGGTGTTTCTGCTGCAGCCTCCTTCACCGGTACGTACTGACGCACAGCACCAGGCACTTCAGTGCCCTGCTCATCGCTGGCAGCCACATACTTGAAGCCACCACCACTGTTCTCGGTCGAATCCCAAGCCAGATTATGGAAGTCGTCTGCGCTGATCGTAGCCCCTGGATGAATGCGCTGCTCATTCAAACGCAACGGCGAGTCGTACTCTTCGTACTCGATCACGAAGGCCGACAGCTTCTTCGGCTCGGCAGTCGGTTGCTGGCCAGCATCTTCTTGCCCGTTGGCTGACGGCACGTTGGCACTCGCATCCTGGGTCTGCTGATCCTCGGCAGCCGGAACAGCCGGTTTCTGCTCTCCTTCGTCAGTTTGGACCTTGCCAGCCTCATCCTTGGCGCCCTGATCCTGACCAGCCGCGGTCGCATCAGCGTTGGCAGACGGATCGGCAGCGAGCGTACCTTGCGTCTCCTGCGTCGTTTGCGCAGGCGTATCACCTTGGGACGGTGAATCAGTCTTCTGGCCTGTTGCCTGATTTTCCTTCGCTGGTTCGGCCTCCGACTGCTCAGCAGAATCCATACCGCTGCTCTGGGCGGGCTGAGTGCCCGTGGCGGTCGAGGAGTCGTCCGAGCCACTGTCAGCATCAGCCTTCGTGTCTTTAACTTCGTCTTCGCTAACGGCCATCGGTTCACTGTCAGCCTTCGTGGCCACGACAGCCTTGCCCTGAGCCTTTTGACGGGCATCCTCGAAGTGGTAGGTGGAAGCATCCACACCGAGCTGTGGTGCCAGCCAATCGGCCTCTGCATCGTCATTGATCACCAGCAGCTTGCCACCCAGCTTCTCGGCCATAGCCTTGGCTTCTTCCAGGGTGATCGGTTTCCCGGTCTTCACCAGCTCATAGGCCGACGGCTTCTTGCCTTCCACATTCTCATGCCAATTGACGACACGCTTGCCACCTTCGGTTTCGGCACTGTGGACGTCCAGGATCTTGATGAATTGGGCCTTGGCATCATTCGGCAGGCCATGGCCCAGCACTCCCTTATTGATGTCCGTCAAGGTGTCATGCTTAACGGTCAGCTCATCATGCTCGTGCAGCTGCGGACTGGCAGGATTACCATCCCCGCTACCACCTGCGCCACCGCCCGAACCTTGGTCATCGCTACCAGACGTGCCGTCCCCCTGGCTCGGCTGCTGGCTGCTAACAGGAGGCTTGATCGTCTCCGACTCCGTCAACGCAATGTCGCGACCAATAGGATTGTCATCCGTTCCCTTGATCACTTCTGCCGTAGCCGGATCATTCGTCGTGACGGCAACGATGGAGATCAGCCCGTTGCTGTTCATGTCGGCATTCCAGCTGAGCTTGCCCAGATCATCACGGGCAATGATCTGCCCCTCTTCGACCGGCACGCCATTGAGCAGCAGCGGGTGCTTGTAATTGCTGTATTCAATGATGAAGGCGGGCTGTTTGGCATCAGCGGCCGCGTTGTCATAGCTCAGCGCCTGTGCATTGACCTCACCCGTCAGCTTGGCCACATTGGCACCATCGGCCTTCTGGGCATTACCGGCAATCCAGGCCGTGTGCTCACCCAGCTGCTGCTTGAAAGCATTCTGCAACCACTTGGCCTCCCCCTCATCATCGACCATCAGCAGCTTGCCGCCGAGTTTTTCGGCCATGGCTTTGGCCTGTTCAAACGACACAGGCTGATCGGGCGTGATCACCTCATAGGCGGTCTTGACCTTGTTCTGATCAACCACCAGGTCTGCATCCACAGCATCCTTGACGGTCAGGTTGATGCCCGAAGCCTCGTTCACAGTTTTGGGTTCGCCAGTATCCAGACCGTAGCGCACCAGGCGGGTGCGACCCGCGTCATTATCTTCACGCGCTTCGATGCTGACGATCTTCACATACTCGACAGGCGAACCGTCAGCCTTGGTCAGCTCGAAGCTGCCGGCTTTCAACTTGGTTTCGCCTGTCGTGGCCACCAACGGTTTATCGATTGGGCCGCCCGCTTCGGCAGGCCCGGTCACGGCATTGCCACCCTGACCTTTATCATCCTTCGGCGGCTCAACCTTCTCACCTTCGGCCTTCTCATCATCTTTGCCGAGGTTCTGCTTGTTCTCGTCAACCGGCGGCTTTTGTTGCAGGTTGTCGTTGTTCGAGCTGCTCGACGAAGCACCACCACCAGCCAGTGCAGCAATGGCGACCACACCGGCCACGGCGCCGGCACCGATGGCCAGCGGGCTGACGGTGGCAGCGCCTTCGGCTGCTGCACCACCTTCCATGGCACCGATGCCGTTGGCAGCGGCAGTATCCATGTTTTCGGCCATGGCCACGTCCACCGGTGCATCGGTTTGGGCTTCTGCGAGGACGATGTCCTGCTCAATGTCGGCTTTGGCCAGCTTGTCGAGATCGGCTTTCTTGGCCGACAGCTTGGCCGCCTTGCCCTCGACCGGGCGTCCAGCCACCACCGGGGCGTTCTGGAGGTTGAGGGCGTGATGTTTTTGAGTGCTCATACACAAGGTCTCTCAAGATAAAAATGCGCCGGAACGCCTTGCGGGCGCGTGAACCGACAGGGATCGCGCTGTGTCTAGGCCCGAAAGCTCAAAAGGTGTGTGCGGAGCTTGAGCAGGACGCGCTTGCGTCGATAGTGACAGCCTTGTTTTCAAGGTGTGATATGCAGGTAATGGACGGCCACTGTGAGCCGTTGGACGCTAGCTAAACTTGTGGTTTGCCTAACGACCTTCCATTGTTCAAGAAGGCATCCAGCAGGGGCGCCAGGAAGGACGTCAAGAACGTCTTGGGCTGGGGTCGACGGCAAGTTCTGGCTCACCTTCTCCAAAAGCGCTTTGGGGATCTGGATGCCGGCACCGTTGAGCGCTTGCAGGGCGCGGCAACCCCAGAGCTGGATCAATGGGCTGAACGTATCCTCGACGCTGACTGTCTGGAAGACGTGTTCCGGGTGCATTGACCATGCCCTATCCATCTCCTTGATCAAGACCGTCACCACACAAGGCTGTGCCGTGACGGTCAACCGTCGACTTGGCCAACGTCGACAGTGCTTATCGCCCTCGCATCCTGTCATGCACGCTGTCGGCGTTGAGCCAAGCCCCTTTTTTGGCCATGCCATTGGCCATACCAAGGCTTCAGCCCCTCGCTGCATGTGCCTGCCCCCTTCAGCGGATGAACCCAACCATACGTAAGATCACTGTGTCTTGAGGTGACACAGTCATCGACAATGCCATCCAAGTCCGGCATGTCGATGCGATTCCATGTCTTCCGCGAAGCTTCCCCTTTCTGTTGCTATTCAGGCTGTTTCCGGCCCGGCTAGACCGGAGGCGGACAGTATGCGCTCGCCTCCATCGTCCTCATTCTCTACCAGAACGATGACCGGGGACGGTGTTGTCGTGGCGCCCGTAGCAGCGCAAGGCCCCCGTACGCCCCCAATGGCTCAGACCACACACACGGCACAACCAAACACGGCTGACATCGCGATGATGGATGCCGCAAACAAAACACCGAAGACACTGGCCGATCTGCTCGACACGCCATTTGATACGCCTATTGATTATCAGGCAGGCATCATTTTTGAGAGCGATTCGCTCAAAAATCTGGCTGACATCGAGCCGGCTCATTCGACCGACCATGCAGCGACACCAGATGACACGCTGGCGCAGCCTGCCATGGATCCGATGGTGGCTGACACCGCCGCCGGACAAGCTGCCCATCCTGCCGCTCAAGATGCAAGCCATGGTGCGCAGGCCGGGGGTACCTACCCATTCCCCGCCGGCGTACTGAATTCGTCTACATTGCCCCCCAGTACCTCCTCCTTGGCAGCCCTCGCCTCTCCGGCGCTGGCCGTATGGCTGGGTGCCGTGGGCGGCAGCACGGTGGGCGGGCACCCGATCATTCATCGCCCCACGCCGGACACCCGAACACCGACGAGCAGCGATGAGACAGGCGCAGACAAGCACGACGGCCACACGTCGCCCTCGCCCGCCCCTTCGCCGCCGGGCAATGCCGATGCCGGCGCACTCCCTGTCCCCACGCCGGCGCCTTCTCCCGAGGCAGGGAACACGCCTGTGCCACCTCCGTCTTCCAACCCCGGTGGCAACACCGTCGGGCCAGCACCATCGCCTGGGCCAGCCGGCAACACACCGGGGACCGACGGTATACCTCCGCCAGCCCCCGATGCAGGCGACACACCCGCGCCTTCGCCGAACCCCGCGCCGACCCCTGCACCACAACCCGCACCTGCACCCACGCCGGGACAGACGCCCTCACCTGGCCCCGGCACGGATGGGGGCAACGCCACCCCTCAGCCGGAACCACCAGCCGTCGAGCCGCCACCGCCGCCGGCACCGGACTATCCCGCCGTGCAACCGCCGGCCCCGGCTGCGCATGACAAACCGACGCGCCTGCCCAAAACCTGGTTTACCGGCAACGCGGATGACAACGAGCCGGCCTATATCCGCATCACCTCAGTGGCCCCCAAAAATGGGGCCAGCGGACAGCCTGCGCTGGTGCTGAACCAGGGCACACCTGAGGAGCGGGTACTGAAAGCGGGGGATGAGATTGCCCAAACCGATTTCGACAAACTGAGCTGGGACAATGCCCACAATGACGGTGGACGTTTCAGCTTCGTGCCACTGGATGAGCACAAACGCCCCTTTGAAGGTTTGGGCGAACAGCAGGTGGAGATCGTCGAGCATCCAGCCCCACCGGTTTATGCCGACCAAGCCCCCACGCTTTTCGTGGCACACGACGGGGTGCTCAACATCGACCCATTACGGCTGA
Source organism: Lautropia sp. (assembly GCA_030532895.1). Lineage (GTDB taxonomy): Bacteria > Pseudomonadota > Gammaproteobacteria > Burkholderiales > Burkholderiaceae_E > Lautropia. Next base: position 50,661 of record JAUNKF010000014.1, read on the forward strand.
CCGGCACGGACATCAGCCGCAAGCCTGATTTTGTGCGCATCACCGCCATCGATGAGAACGCTGCCAACGGCGGCACAGGCGCACTGATTCAGGCCATCCAGTTTGACATGGGCGCGGATGGCACACCCGACACGGCCAACCCCCGTCACGAAGCGCGCACACTGGCCGTGGGCGATATCGTGCCTTTTGCCGCCTTCCGGCACCTGAGCTGGCATGCCGATACCAACGACGGCGGCAGCTTCCGCTTCGTGCCGACACTGGCCGATGGCACGGCGTTGCAAGGCAGCAGCGAACAGCAGATCGTCATCAGTGAAGACCCGCTGCCCCCCGTCTACACGCCGTTGACCGAGCCACTGGTGGTGGCTCACGACGGCAGCCTGCCGATTGGTGCGCTACGGTTGATCGGTGATGACGTGGGACGGCGCCCCGATCACATCCGCATCACCGCCCTGCAGGAAAACGGCAACGCCAGTGGCCCAGCCTCGGCGCTGACCTTGCCAGGACGAATCGACGACAGCGGCAACCTGCTCGATCAAACCCCGATCACACTGAACGTGGGTGATGTACTGCCTTTTGCCGCCTTTAGGCACCTGCATTGGCAGGCCGACGGCAATGAGGGCGGTCAATTCAGCTTTGTGCCCAGTTCGGCCAACGGGCGACCGATCATCGGTGCCACCGAGCAGACGATTCAGATCCGCGAATCGAGCGCCCCCCCCGACTACAGCCAACCAGGCCGACTGGACGTGGCGGCCGATGGCATCGGCACGCTGCCGAGCAACCTGCTCACGGGTACCAGTACGGCCCGTGCGCCGGGCAAGATCCTGATTCAGGCCATCGACTTGAATGAGCCGCCCGCGGGGCAGGCACCTTTAGACCCGGACGTGTACCGCCGCAGCCTTTTCCTGTTGCAGGAGGATGGCTCACGTCGTGATCTGAGCGTCGGTGACACGGTGGACGCGGCCGATTTTGGGCGCCTGCGCTGGGATGCCGGCATCAACCACGGCGGCAGCATCCGAATCGAAGCACGTGAAGCGGAGGGTCAGCCCATTCTGGGCGCCGTGCCCCGGACCATCGAAGTGATCGAGCACCCGGCACCGCCGCAGTACGAACAGGCCCAACTGCTGCAACTGGTGCCTCACGATGCCGATACTGCCACCGACACGAAGATGGCGCTGGGCAAGCGCTTCTTTGCGAACAGCGGCGGAGAGACCCCCTCCCATGTCCGCATCGATGCCGTCATCCCGACGATGCCGCAACATGGCAGCGTCGCACTTACCCTGAATGGTCAGCCCGTGCAAACCCCTGTGGTGCTGTCCCGTGCCGATGCGGCCGAGCTACGTTGGAATGCAAGCGGCAATCACGGTGGCACCATCCTGTTCACGCCGGTGCTGCCCGATGGCACACCGATCCTGAATGCAGCGCTTCAAGCCATTCAGGTGCATGAGTCACCGTTACCGCCCAGCTACGCAGCCTCCCCCGTCATTCATGTGGCGCATGATGGCACCAAAGCCTTGCCGCTGGATCTCTTCACCGGCACCGACCCACAACGTGCGCCAGCCTTCATCTTCATCTCACGGCTCACCCCAACCCCGGATGGCCATGCAGAACCGGGCACAGCGCTGTGGCTCGATCCAGATGGCGCGGGCGGGCCGCTGCGCACGCCCGTTTCAGCGCGAGGCAAGCCGATCCCGATTGCTGAGGTGGCCAATCTTCACTGGGATGCCAGCACCAACCAGGGCGGCAGCTTCCGCTTTGCCGCGCTCGATGCCGATCAGATCCCCATCGTCGACGAACACGGCAATGTGGTCGTCGTGGAAGTCCACGTCCATGAATCCCCCGTGGCCCCCGATTACTCGGGCAGCAGCGTGCTGCAGGTGGCACATGATGCGGTGCTCGCCCTGCCGGCCGAGATGCTGGCCGGGAGCAACCCTGCCCACAAACCGCCCAAGATCCGCATCGTCAGCATTCATGAGCATCAGGATGGCGAAGGGCACAAATCACCGCTCTTTTTCCTGAGTGGCCAGGGCGATGGCATCAACAACCGGGTGTATCTGAAAGAAGGTCAGGACATTCCGTCGGGGATTTTTGACAAACTTCAGTGGGATAGCCGTGTCAACCACGGTGGGCATCTCGTGGTGCAGGCACTCGATGCGCAGGGCGTGCCGATCGAGGGCAGCGCACCACGCACGATCACCGTGCATGAATCGCCGGTGCCCCCACATTATTCGCCGCAGAACACGCCCACGATGGTTGGCTTCAACCAGGAGACGGGCTTTGCCACCACATTGCTGGCCGGCACCACGAACGCCGACTCCACGAGCCATATCCGCATCACCGGCATCGACTTGAACAACGGCCACGGCGGCAGCCCCCTCATGCTGACGCCTGCCACGCCCGGCGGCGATCCGGTTGCGCTCGGCGTGGGCAGCGAGATTGCTGCGGCAGATTTTTCGCGCCTGCGCTGGCAGACTGACCAGAACGAAGGTGGCAGCTTCCGCTTCATCCCGCTCGATACCGAGAAATATCCGATTCTCGGGGTGAACGAGCAACGCATCGACGTGTATGAATCGCCAGCAGCCCCAAGCTACCCCGATGACCAGACCAGCACCACGGCGGCACACAACAGCATTCATGTACTGGATGCGCGCCTGTTCACCGGCGAAACGCCCCATACGGCGCCGGCCTTCATCCGCATCGAAAGCCTGACCGAAAAGACCGATGACGCGCCCGCCACTTCAGCATTGGTGCTGAACCGTGGCCAGGCCAGCGAGCGCATCCTGTCCGTCGGCAGCATCGTGGCCCAGGCAGACTTCGACAAACTGAGCTGGGATGCCATCACGACCGATGGCGGCCGCTTCAGCTTCCGCGCGCTCGACCAGAACCAGAAAATCATCATCGGCTCACAGCCGGTTGAGGTCAGCGTGCAGGAGTCGCCGCCTCAACCGCCGGTCTACAACGATTACCACCAGACAGTATCCGTCGGGCATGGGCAGGTGCATCATTTCGATGCCAGCCATTTCATCGGTGCCGACCCGAACCTTGCCCCCAGTGGCATCTGGATCGAACAGCTATCCGAAGCCAACGACACCGACCCTGCCCGGCCAGCCCTGCTGATCGACCGGGGGCTGCCTACCGAGCGCCCTGTGCCGCTCGTGGACGGCCAGTATCTGGTGTTGTCGGCCGCCGATTTTGGCAAGCTCAGTTGGGACACGTCGACCAACGAGGGAGGAAGCTTCGTCTTTCACCCGCTCGACAAGTACAACGAGCTCATTCCGGGCGGCCGGGTCATCACGATGACTGTGGTCGAGCACCCGGCCGTCCCCACCTACCCCGGCACGCAGCCGCTGCAACGGGTAGCGCATGATGGCACCGTGTCACTTGCTCGAAGCCTGTTCGAGGGCAGTGCCAACCCGCCGGATTACATCAAGATCGAGGCCATCGAGCCGGGAGGGCACAGCACGCTGCCCCCCAACGGCGAGGGGGCGATCCAGATCGACCGCGACGGCAACCCGACGACCGCACCGGAAAACGTGACGCTGGGCGCCCCCATTGCCCGCGCCGATTTCGACAAGCTCGTGTGGCATGCAGCCGGTAGCGAAGGCGGCAGTTTCCGCTTCATCCCGACGCTGGCCGATGGCACGCCGATCATCGGCGCCACCTCCCAAACGATTCGGGTGCATGAATCACCGATCGCGCCCGATTATGTGGGGCGCAGCACGATTCGCATCGGGCATGATCAAGACACGGCACTCGCCCGCGAGCTGTTCACCGGACTCGATGAAAATCGTGCGCCCCGCTACATTCAGATCACGCAGCTGACGGAGCACCAGGACACGGATCCGCAGCAATCCTCGCTGGTGGTGAACCGGGGCACCAACCCGCCGCGGGAACTGAGCAATGGCGACATCGTCACCATCGACGAATTCAGCCATATCAGCTGGCGCGCGGGCGAGAGCCGTGGCGGCACCATCGAATTCATGGCGCTAGACCCAAACCATGAAGCCATCGTCGGCGCCCAGCCGCAACGGATCACGATCGATGAGTCGCCGCCGGTTCCCACGATCCACCCTGGGAATGTGAGCCAGCTGAATCGGCACATCGTTCACGACGGCACGACCTCCATCGACAAGCGCTTCATTTTTGGTGATAAAAATGCTGCGCCCTATGTGCGCATCGACAACATCCAGGAACTGAGCGATACGGCACCAAATCGATCACCCTTGACGATGACACGTAGCGGTGGCGTGGTGAGCGAAGTCAGCAATGGCGCCATCCTTGAAGGCAACGGCTTCACCTCCCTGAACTGGAGCGCGGCCCACAATGCAGGCGGCAGCTTCCGCGTGGTGTTTCTGGATGAACATCAGCAGGAAATCGTGGGCGCCAGCCCGCGTACCGGCACGATCATCGAATCGCCACCGCCCCCCGTGTATCCAGGCGGCATACCCGACATCCATGTGCCGCATGACAGCGTGGTGAAGCTGGACAGCACCTTGTTTACCGGCACGGATCCGTCGAAGCACCCGGCTTCCATCCGTATCGACAGACTGTTGTCAAAGCAGGAAGGCAGCACGGCCAGCCTGGCTGCTGGCACACCCAGCGGGCTGATTCTGGATGTGGGCGGCCCCAACCAGCGGATATACAACAACGCCACCAGCCAGACAGGCATCACGCTGCGCCTGGATCAACTGGACAAGCTGAGCTGGAACGCAGCCAGCAACGGCGGCGGTGAAATCCGCTTCACGCCGCTGGATGCCCATGGGCGTGTGATTCTGGGTGCTGCCAACAAGGTCATCAACATCACGGAAGACGCCCCCGCGGCCGATGTGCCCGTGGCCCCGCCACCTCAAAGCACACCGGATGCGCCCGTGGCTGGCCATGATCGCACCACCTATCTCGACAAGTCGGTGTTCATCGGCAACGCGCCAGGTGCTACGACCACCGGGCGCTTCTTCAAGATCACCAACATCTGGGACTACGAGCATGCCGAGGCGCGTGAGATCAACAGGATGCGCTTCATCAACTGGCATGAAAACATCCCGAACCGTGCGCCAACGGCTTATGAGGTCGTGCGTGTACCGGGCGGGCTGACCAAAGCCCAGGCCCAGGCGCGCGCGCAAGAGGCCAATGGCAAGTTGCTGGCGCTCGATGAGTCGAGCTGGTATGCCACCCACGGCAACGACAGCGAAACGAACTGGGTCAATCGCTGGCTGAACAACCTACAGGATCAGAACAACCAGGGTCTGAAGCTCGACACCAGCAGCGTGCACCACACTGGTAGCAGCGCGCACACACGACTGGATGCCTTCGTCATTGAATACCAAGATTACCAGCACCCGCTGAAGCTGCACGATGCCGACAATCCCAGCTCGGCCCAAACAATTTGGGAAGGCACGATTGTCGGTGAAGACGAGCTGGTTCGCATCAGCTGGAACACGGTGAGAAACAACGGTGGCAGCATCCGTTTCATCGAGGTCATGGGCCGTGTCGTGGAAGACGGAACCGGCAACCATACCCATCTGCCCGGCAACACCCAGCGCCCCGGCACGTCCGCCCAAACCGTTTTGATCTCGGAGCTTTCAAGCGATGGCATCAACGTCAGCCAGAAAGGCCCACAAGCCATCCGGCCCGCCGCGCTGACGTGGCAGGATCTGTTCACGCAAGACGATCCCATGGCCCTGACTGACTCCGGCACAGCCAGCCCCGCGCCGGTCAACACCACGCCCCACCATCCGACTCCATGGAAAGGCGTGGACATCGCCAATCTGCTGGACGAACGGCTGGCCTCACAGCCCCCGCCGTTTTGATGCCATCCCAGGCTACCACTTGATGTAGGGCCTGATCAACTCGCTTCTCAATGGCCGGCTTGTCCGGCCATTGCTTTGTTGAGCGAAACCTGGCTTTTGGTACGTACATGCACTGGCTCGTCTCCATCAAAGCCCCCTCCAGAGGTGTTATGCACTTATTCGTCCCCGCGCTGGCCCCAAAACCACGGGCTGACAAGGCGCCAAGCCAGACGGCAGCGCACATCAACCGCCCGGCAGTACGCCCCTTGTCTGTGCCTGCACTTGCGGGATGATCGGTATCAAACCATTTTCTCGTGCATGGCTTCATGCCATGCGGCATGTTGCTGCCGATGACTGCCTTTTCCCGCCCTCCAGTCCATACGCCATCTGCACCACGACAGGCCCGGCTACCAGGTAACGAGAACCGGTTACCCGCGTCCGTCTATCGTGGGTTACCACGCCAGGCACAAAGCGACGCCGCCACCACGTATGATGAGGTGACATCCGGGCGCACGCCAGATCAACCCGATAGGGCTGTCATCGACTATCACGATGGTGTGATCTTCTCATCCTCAGATCAGTCGGATCAACCGACCGAGATGCTGGCTGCCCCCACAACCCAGCTGGACAGCAACGAACTGGCCCCCGGCCTTTCCCCCATCACCAGCACCGCATGGTTAATGGGTGCCGGCACCCTGATGGCAGGCGTTGGAGGAGATCTTCATCAGGGTAGTGGTGAAGTGACCCGTCGCAGGCCCTCCAGCACCACAACCGAGAATCCACCCCCAAAACCAGACGCCTCTTTACCATCAGGAACCATCACGACAGGATCTGGCAACAGCTCTCCAACCGACAACAGCATCAGCCATATCACGGAACCGCCTCCTGATATGGCCCCCCTCTATGAGCCACAGACCCTTCCTGCGCCGGTAGCCAAGAATGGGACCAGAACCTTCGATGCGGCGCTGTTCACAGGCACTGACGAGCATCAAGCACCGCCCTTCATCCGCATCACCGCCATCCGGGCGCAAACAACGGATGCCACCGCGAGTAGCCAAACAGATAGCACTGGCTCAGGCACCAGCACGAACAGTAACGGCTTGACAGGTACCTTGAGCGAGCAAGATCACAACAAGGGAGCGCTCATACTTCACCGTGGCACCGCGAATGAAACGGTGCTGAGCACAGGTGCCATCATTTCACGGGATGATTTCGACAAGCTGAGCTGGAATGCAACCGGCAATCAGGGCGGCAGTTTCAGCTTCCAGCCACTCAATGCCAAACAGGAGCCTCTCACGACGGTGTCTGCCCAAACGATCACGGTCGTCGAACATCCCGACCCACCTCGTTATCCAGACCCGGTCTCAACGAAGCCGCAGCCAGTGGCGCATGGTGCTGATCTGACCCTTGGCGCGCTCACCTTCAACGGGTTGGACAAGGCCAGAGCCCCTGCGGCCATTCGCATCACCGCCATCCAGGCTCATCCGGCAGGCGAGGCAACGGACGCCTCCCCTCCCATTCTGGTGCTTCTTCATGCCGATGGTTCAGAAACCGTGTTGAACGAAGGTGCCACGGTCAATGCCGAAGATTTTGGTCGACTGCAATGGAAAACGGCGGGCAACGAAGGCGGACATTTCAGTTTTCAACCGCTGGCACCAGACGGGCAGCCGCTGGCAGGCAGCAGCCCTCAGGAGGTGTCGGTCATCAAGCACCCACCGCCCCCCATCTACGAGACAAATCCCGCGCCCTGGGAAATTGAGCGCGACCAGGCAGGTACGCTCGACGCTTCCCGCCTTGAGGGAACTGACCCAGCCCGAAAACCCGCCGGCATCCGGATTCTGTCGGTCGAAGCGCATCAGGCCACCGATGAAAACGCCTCTGCCCTGACACTGGCTGGGCACACCGACCCCGTCAGCGAGGGCTGGGTGATTGTGGCTGAGGATTTTGACAAGCTGAACTGGAGCACGGCACAGAACCAGGGCGGGCTGATCCGCTTCATTCCCGTCAATGACGACGGTACACCCATTCTGGGCGCCCCTGTCCAACAAATCCGGATCGAGGAGTTGCCTGGTCTGCCCGTCTATGACAACTCGAACTCCATCCTCTACCCGCACGCAGCCACACCCGTCATTGACGCCAAGCTATTGGCCGGCATACATCCCAATACGGTGCCCTTTTCAGTCAAGATTCTACGTATCGACGCCAGCACCCCTCATCCCTTGCGGATGAAAAACGGTGATGCCGTATCCCTCAATCAGGTCATTTCATCCGATGAATTCGACCAGCTCAGCTGGCATTCAACAGGGCTTGAAGGCTACTTCCAGTTCATCCCTGTGCAGCCCGATGGCAACGAGCTGCCCGGTGCCATGGTACAAACCGTTTACCTGAACCAATCCGTGGAACCGCCCCAATATCCCGACACGCCAACTAGGCACGCGGTAGAACACGACACGCTGAGCACGTTACCCCTCAAGCTGTTCGAAGGGACGGATCCCTACAAGCAGCCAGCCAATATCGTCATCGATGTCATCAAACCGCATCATGCCACAAGTGACGCGCCAGCCCTGTGGTTTGGCAGCCTTGATGACGCCAAGCCCCTCGACAAAAGTCAAGCGATACATATTACCGAGGTACACCGCATCCACTGGGACTCCCGCCACAATGAAGGCGGGACAATCGAGATCATTCCGCTCGATGGCGCCAGCAGTCTTATCCTCAATCCAGATGGCAGTATCGTCCGGCACACGATCCAGCTTCAGGAGCTGCCGCCGCGGCAGCCGGTTTATCCGGGCACGCCACCGACACTGCTCGTTCGAGAGGATGGCCTGCTGCACGTGACGGCTCATCATCTGGGAGGAAGCGATCCTTCCCAGGTTCCATTCGGTATTCGGATCGAAGCGATTTCTCTCTCCAACCCGACAAATGATGCAGCGCAGCCCTTGATGATCGATCCGGATGGCACGGGCCAGCAAGCAGCCCAGCACGTGACGATCGGCCAAATCATCCAGCATGCCGATTTCGACAAGCTGTATTGGGACAGCAGCACGAATACGGGCGGCAGCTTCCGTTTTGTGCCTGTCAGCGGCAAAGGTGAAGCATTGCCAGACATTGAAGCACAAAGCATTCATGTCTTGGAAACCACGAGAGCACCACACTACCCGACGGACAACAACGGGATGAAAGTCCGTGTGGTTCATGATGGCAGCAAACGGGTACCCGCCACCATGCTGACAGGCGACGACCCGAACCTCTCCCCGTACGCGATCCTGATCGCCAGCCTCAGCCCTAGCGTACAGCAAGGTAATGTGCCACTGGTGGCTATTGACCGCGATGGGCCTGAAGGCCCGATGGCCCCGGAAGCACTCAAGGCAGGCGACATCATCGAACGGCAGGATTTCGACAAGCTGGTGGTGAATGTCTCGAACAACCATGGGGGACAGTGGTACTTCACACCGCTCGACCAGCACCATCAGCCCATTCTGAGTCATGGTCAAATCCCTCGTCACCAGATCGATGTCAGTGAATCGTCTCGTGTACCGCCCTACAAGCTATTGAACGGGAGCAATAATCTGGTTGGCACGTGGCAGGTGGAACATAACGGAACCTATACCTTTCCAGTGCATGCGTTCCGTCCTGACTACAATAATCCTTGGTACGTCAAGATCACCACCATCAACGAAATTGATGACACGGATCCGGCGCATTCAGCACTACGCTTGGAAGTAGGCACGAACCAGTACCAGGAACTGCACCCCGGCGACATCATCAATCTGGTGCACTACGATCGGAACAAGGTGCAGTGGGATACCTCAACCAATCGAGGAGGCAGCTTCAGCTTCCTGCCTCTGGAGAGCTACAAGACGGATGCGATCGAAGGGATTGACCCATTGACCCATCAGGTGGTCGAATCTTCACCACTGCCCGCCTACAATGGCCCACGTACGCATTACGACGTCCACGACCGGGTCGGCCAGATTCAAACTGGCAGTATGATCGACCACAACGCCCTGCACCACTTCGATCGCCGTGTGTTTGCGGGTGATGACGACAGCAAGGCTCCGACCAGCATTCAGATCAGCTATCTGAAAGAGGAGCATGATCAGGACACGACACACTCGGCACTCACGCTACGCCAGGGAGACAGCGTCCGCCACCTGACGGTTGGCAGCCGCGTGTCGATCGATCAGCTGAATGACCTATATTGGGACAGTACGACGAACGATGGCGGCATCATACGCTTCTACCCCCTGGACGCCATGGGAAAACATGTTTATTTCTGGAAAGACGCAAACACCGGCTCGCTGATCACCGAAGTCAACCTGCGCCTGACGGAAGCCCCGGCAAGCGCCTCCCGTAGTACGACCAGCCTATCCGATCAGCCGCTGACACTGTCGGCACTCACGCAGTACAACGAACCAATGCCAGGCATCAACACGAAACCAGCCATACCGTCAGGCAGCACCGACACATCGATGGACGCCAACACGGCAGGTATGCCTACTGGCACCCCATACCCACCAGCGATGCTGACACATTGGAAAGGCACAGACTTGCCCCCCCTACTGGATGAACCGCTGCCATGACCCCACAGGCGGTTCTGTCACGCTTGCGGGCGTCGGGGCGTGGGTGATGCTTGATGCTTTCATGCCCTGCCTACCACCCGCCTCGCAAGCTGCCGACCACGTTCGCGCCACGGCACTTCGATGAAGCGATAGCTAAGTGCCGAAACCGCGAGCACAGCGGTGATGAAAACGAGCACGACCACGTACTTGATCGGCTCGTCGAACTTGCGGGCCGGCCAGTCGAAGAAGGTCAGCACGCTAACGTGAACCAGATAAATCGAATAGCTGTGAACCCCCAGCCACTGGATGGCCCGCCATTGAAGCAGCGCCGCCACCGCGCCGCGATCCGGCAGCAATGACCAGACCCAAAGGCCAAAGAGGAAGGGAATGGCATACACCCAGGCCCCCAGCGCCGGCTTGTTTGCCACCATCGTGAGCGACACGGCCCCCAGCACGGCTTGCAGCAGACTCAACACCCAGGCCGGCTGGCGCGCCACCGCGTCACGAATGGCCGTCCAGCCATACCAGACCAACACACCGGTAAAAAAGCTCAACAGCCCGCGCGGCAGCCCATGCACATCGGGCGCAAAATTCACGGCAGGCACCGCCGTGCCCAGTCGCAAAAACCAGGCCAGGCACAGCAGTACCGTCACCACACTGAGGATGAGCCGCGCCCTTGTGCCACGCACCCAGAAAAACAGGCAGGCAAAGACCACGTACAGCCAGATCTCCACCGACAACGACCACGACGGGTAGTTGTGCAGCGCCACCGTCATGATGCCCATGCCTTGCAGCATCAACAGCTCCAGCACCAGATAGGGCAGGCTGAAGAATTCGACCGAAAAGGGCGCCTCACCCCCCAGCTGGATGCCAAACTGAGCCGCCATCCACTTGGCCCCCTGTACACAGATGACCGCACCGATGGCCGTGAAGGTCGTGACGATGTGCAACGGATACAAGCGGTAAAAGCGTTTGATGAAAAAGGCGCGCATCTGCTGGCCGTTGTTCAGGCGCTCCCCGTAGACGGCCGCCATGATCACACCACTGATCACAAAGAAGAGGTCGACGAAGAGCCAGGCGTTCTGCACCAGCCCCCAATGGGCCGGCGCCCCGCCCCATCGGGCCAGGATGAATGCATGGAAGAACACCACCATCAGCGCGGCCAGGCCGCGCAAACCTTCAATCGAGCGAATCACGGGTCGATACCTTTGAGCATGGCGCGCCAGCCGCTGCCCGCCGTGCTGCCCCGCTGGTGAGGAGACGCCGGCCCAGGCCACAGGTGCCGCTTTATTGTCAATGGCTTCAAAGGGTAACAAAAACCGTGTTCATGCGGGCGACCTCGCTGGCTCCTCATGGATCACGAGCAGCTCGTCCGTGCGCCATGTAGCCCCCAAGGGGGCTTTCGCGGGGAAGACGCCTTGCCGACGCATGCAGGCACCACAACGACGACGCCCCCTATCGACGACAGCACCGCCTCCCAGCCTTCATGGCCGCTTGTCAACAGATGTCGCGTAGCCCAAACCGTTGAGCCCCCCGCCAGGGCCCCCCCGACATCAGCAGACAGTGCTACGCTTGGCGCCTGACACCAGAGGGGTCCGGCGCGGGCCATGCCCCCTCACACCAGACCGGCCGTTTGTCTTCACGCCCGCAGGAACCACGGCGCTGGTCGCTGATGCCCCGATGCCATTCCCGTTTCCCCATGAACACCACCCCCCCCGCCCCCGCCTATCAAGCCGAAGCCCACAGCGCCTACTTCCGCCGGATGCTGTTTCCGCTGCAAAACCGGGGCGACGGAGATGGCCTGCCCGCGCTGGATGCACTGGTCGCCGCACCGCTCAGCCCGGAGGCCATCGACGCGGGCTGGTCGCGACAGCTCGCGCTGGGGCAGTCGCCCGAGGTGGCGCTGAGGCGCTTTCGCAACCTGTTGATGATGGCGATCATCGAGCGGGATGTCAGCGGACAGGCATCGCTGGAGGAAGTGCTTGCCGCCATCACGCACTGGGCCGGGCTGGCCGTGCAGCATGCGCTCGATGTAGCAGCCGCCGAGTTGCAGGCACAGGGCAAGGCACTGGTGGACAGCCAAGGCCAGCCGCTGGATCTGATGGTGGTGGGGATGGGCAAGCTGGGTGGGGGCGAGCTGAACGTGTCTTCCGACATCGACCTCATCTATGTGACCCGCGAACAGGGCGAAAATCCGATGATCATCGAGCGGCTGGCCAAGCGGGTGAACCAGCTGCTCTCGTCCGTGACGGCCGACGGCTTCGTGTTCCGGGTGGACACGCGGCTGCGCCCCTATGGCGACAGCGGCCCGCTGATCTGCACGCTGCCGGCGCTGGGCAACTATTTTCTGGAGCAGGGGCGCGAGTGGGAGCGCTTCGCCTGGCTGAAGGGCCGGGTGATTGCCCGCACGCGCCTGGCCCCGGATGGGGTGAGCCAGGCCGATGAGCAGGCGTTGATGGCGCGGGTGGAGCCTTTCGTGTTCCGCCGATATCTGGATTTTCCGGCGTTCACGGCGCTGGGCAAACTCCACGACCTGATCCGGCAGGAAGCGGCCAAGACCGAGGGCCGCCGCGCCCGCAGCGACAATGCCGGCTTCGACGTGAAGCTGGGCCGGGGCGGCATCCGCGAGATCGAGTTCTGCGCCCAGCTCTTTCAGATCGTGCGCGGTGGCCGCAATGCCTCGCTGCGCGCACGCAGCACGCCCAAAGCCTTGCAGCGGCTGGCCCGGCTCGGTCTGCTCTCGGCACAAACCGTGGACGCCTTGCTGTCAGCCTGGCGGCTCTTGCGACGCATCGAGCATGCGCTGCAATATCAGGAAGACGCGCAGACGCACTGGCTCTCGGATGACGAGACCCAGCACGCCGCCATTGCCGCCATGCTGGGGATGTCGTTGGCAGATTTTGAGCAGCAACTGAAGGCGGCCCGCCAGACGGTGAGCGACGCCTTCGATGCCTTGCTGGCCCCTGCGCGGCGCGCCATGCAACTGGGTGAAGAGGGGAGCAGCCTTGACGCTGCCACACCCGCCCCGGTCGCCCCCCTGCCCGCCCATGTCAAGGGCGCGGGAGAAAGCCATCGAACAAGTCATCACCTCGGAGGGGGGCATAGCACAGAGGCGAAGGCGGCGACACACGCCGGCGATGGCACCCAAGCCAGCAACGTCCATGAAGCCCACGACACCGACAGCGCCAGAAGTGCCGGCAAGCTCGACGCCCAACGCCTCGGCAGCGACGATGCCACCTTGCCGGACAACGCCCCCACCGACTCGGCCGCACTCGATCCCGAAAGCCTGCGCCGCCTCACGGCCCTGCGCGAATCCCACGCCTACCGGCGCGCCCGTGACAGCTCGCGCCAGCAGATCGAGCATCTGCTGGCCGAAGCCCTGCCTCAGACGGCGCATGCGGGGCATTGCCCAGCCTCGGTGCTGATGGGGCGGCTCTGCGATTTTTTGGAATCGATTGCCGGACGCTCGGTGTACCTGAGCCTGCTCTCACAACACCCGGCCGCCTTCAGCCATCTGCTGCGGATGATGGCGCAAGCGCGCTGGGCGAGCGATTACCTGAGAAGTCATCCGGTGGTGATCGACGAGCTGCTGCACGGGCAGCTGCTGGAGCCGCTTGACGTGGATCACTGGGCCGAGAACCTGCGTGAGCAACTGGCCGCCACCGTGCTGCCCGGCATGCAGGATGCCGACGGTGAGCCGGCCCCCGACATCGAGCGGCAAATGGATGTGATGCGTGAGGCCCACCACGGCGCGATTTTCAAGCTGCTGGCGCAGGATCTGGAAAAACGCTTGACGGTGGAGCACCTGAGTGACCAGCTGAGCGCGCTGGCCGATGCCGTGCTGCAGATCACGCTGGAGCGCGTCTGGGCCAACATGCCGCGACGCCACCGTCCGGCCCCTCAGTTTGCCGTGGTGGCCTATGGTCGGCTGGGCGGCAAGGAGTTGGGCTATGCCTCCGACCTGGATCTGGTGTTTCTCTACCACGACGATCATGAGGATGCCCCCCGCCTCTATGCCCAACTGGCCCAGCGGATGGCTGGCTGGCTGCAGACCCGCACGCCTGCCGGCACGCTGTTCGAGGTGGATCTGCGACTGCGCCCCAACGGTAATGCGGGCCTGCTGGTATCAAGCCAGCAGGCGTTCGCTCTCTACCAGAATGAATCGGCATGGGCCTGGGAGCATCAGGCGCTGACCCGCGCGCGCCATTGTGCGGGCGATGCAGCCATCGGCGCCTTCTTCGAGCAGCTTCGTACTGCCATCCTCGCCAAACCTCGGGATCACGAGCAGTTGGCCACCGACATCCGCGAGATGCGCCAGAAGATGCACGACGGCCATCCGAACGACAGCGGCCTCTTCGATCTGAAGCACGATGCCGGCGGCATGGTCGATATCGAATTCATGGTGCAGTATCTGGTACTGGCCTGGAGCGGACGTTTTCCGGAGCTGATCGACAATCGGGGCAACATCGAGCTGCTGCGCAGAGCCGGCGAAGCCGGGCTGATCGCAGCGGATCAGGCCAGGGCCGTGGCGGATGCCTATCGCCGTTACCGGCAGCTTCAGCACGAGATCCGGATGAACGATGCCCGCCACGCACGCGTGGCACCGGACGACGTGGCCACCGAAGCCCGTGCCGTCAAGGCACTATGGCAACAACTGCTCCAGCCATCCGCCTCGACCTGAACGGTCTCGCTTGCCGTCCACCAGGGCAACCCGAACGACAAAGTTCATGACACACCATCCCGACCGCTCTAGAATGGCTTCGTATCCAAGGCGCTTGGGCCAGCAGACATCGCGATGGACGCCCTGGCAGGAGCAGGTCGGCTTGAACCGGGCACGCTGATTGCCCCACCCGCGATTCATCATCGCTTTGCGGCCTCATGACCGCTTCGCTCGACTGGCAAGCCCGTCACTGCCTGGCCTCAAGCACCCAGCGCATGCATGCGCAGACATCGTTCATTGCCCGGAGCACGATCATGACCCAATCCGCCCCCCCATCCGAGGCCGTCGAGCTGGACGCCAAGGATCTGCCCGCCTACTGTCCGAACCCGAAGATGACGCTTTGGAACCAGCACCCCAGGGTGTTTCTGGACGTGACGAAGGAAGGCGAGGCCCGATGTCCGTACTGCAGTACGCTGTACCGGCTAAAACCCGGCGTGAAGATTGGCCACGGCCACTGAGCGCAGCGCCAGCGCCTGTCATTCAAGGCGGTTTGCCTGCACGGCTCGTCCAGCGGTTCGCCCCTGCAGGCGCCAGCGCCGGATGCGCATGCACCCAACGCCGCCGGACACGCTCTCTTTGTTCACTCTCTGTCCCCTTCTCCTTCAAACCCATGTCATTCAACCAATACGTTCACCAGACGGCCAGCTCGGCACAAGAAACCTACTACCAGGCGCTGGCCGATGGCGACGTGAACACCCTGCTGTCCGTCTGGGTCGATGATGAGGCCATCCTCTGCATCCTGCCGTCGGGTGACCGCCTGATGGGGCCGGAAGCCATCCGCGACATGCATGCGGAAATCTTCGCCCAAGGGCCAATCCGCATCAGCTACCAGGAGCTGCAGTCCTTCGAGACCGGCACCGTCTCGGTTCATCATGTGCTCGAACAGTTCGACATCATCCACCCGCACGAAGGCACCACCCAGTATCTGGCCCAAGCCACCAACGTGTTCCTGCGCACGCCTGCCGGCTGGCAGCTGATGCTTCATCACGCCTCGCACATCCCCGGTGAGCTGGACACCTCGTCGGACGACGACATCCCGCCCAAACACTTGCATTGATCCAGAGCCAGCCCCTTCGTTGAGGCTGGCATTACCCCCATGTGATGCAGGGGCTATCGATCATTCTGCATACGGGTTTGCACCAACTTGCAAATCTGAAGACAAGGCGGATCCTTCATGCTGTCAAGGCCATTACCCACCCAGCATGCATGTTGCAACGCAGCAAACCACCCTATCCCCATCCCTGCTTCATCCAAGATCACGGAATAAAACATCGCACATTGGCTGACCTTTTTCTGTTGGTACCAATTTATGGCAACGCAACAAAACAAAGCAGCCAGACAGCAACCACATGACCAATACCCCAACAAAGTGGAGAAGGGGCAAACCATGGTCTTGATACAGCTCAAATCCGTCCGTGTGCGTCACTAAGGCTCTATCACCCCGCACCAATCAATTCCGGCTATGATCCTAGGGGTCAGACATCCATCTATGATGTGATACGGAGACTCACTTTATGAAATTTTCCTTCAAACTGGCGGTTGCGTCTGCCGCCCTGGCAGCCGCCGGCATGACTCAGGCCGCCACCGTGACCATTTCCTGCGGCTCGGTCGGTCAGGACTATGAGTTCTGCAAAAAATCAGCTGAAGAGTGGGCACAGAAAAGCGGCCATACGGTCAAGCTCTTCTCCACGCCTCAGAACACGTCCGACATCCTGGGCCTGTACCGCAAGATGTTTGCGGCCAAATCGAAAGATGTGGATGTCATCTCGGTCGACGTCATCTGGCCGGGCATGATCGGCCATCACCTGCTCGACCTGAAGCCCTACTCGAAGGGCGAGGAAGCCAACCACTTCCCGGCCATGATCGAGAACAACACGGTCGATGGCAAGCTCGTGGCGATGCCGTGGTTTACCGATGCCGGCCTGCTCTACTACCGCAAGGATCTGCTGGAAAAGCACAACGTCGAAGTCCCCAAAACCTGGGATGACCTGACCAAGGCCGCTGCTGCCGTTCAGGAAGCCGAGCGCAAGGCCGGCAACAAGGACTTCCACGGCTATGTCTGGCAGGGCAAGGCCACCGAAAGCCTGACCTGCGGTGCGCTGGAATGGATTCACGCCTATGGCGGTGGCACCATCGTCGAGGCCGACGGCAAGATCAGCATCAACAACGAAAAGGCCGCCAAGGCCATGAACATGGCAGCCGGCTGGGTAGGCACGATCTCGCCGAAGGGCGTGCTGAACTACGCCGAGGAAGACTCTCGCGGCGTGTTCCAGAATGGACAGGCCGCCTTCATGCGTAACTGGCCCTATGTGTGGGCGTTGGCCAACGGTGCCGACAGCCGCATCAAGGACAAGGTGGGCGTGGCGCCGCTGCCTGCCGGCCCGGACGGTCAGAAAGGGGGCACACTGGGCGGCTGGATGCTGGCCGTCTCAAAATACTCCCAGAACGCCGATGTGGCAGCCGACCTGGTCATGTACCTGACGAGCAAGGCATCGCAGAAGCAACGTGCCATCGATGGTGCCTACAACCCAACCTATCCCGAGCTATATGAGGATGCGGAGGTGCTGAAGGTCAACCCCTTCTTTGCCGACCTGAAAGATGTGCTGGCCACCGCCGTGCCCCGGCCGTCATCGGTCACGGGCGCCAAATACAATGACGTGAGCCAGAGCTTCTGGAATGGCGTGCATGACGTGCTGAGCGGCAAGACCTCGGGTGAGGACGCTGCCAAAAAGCTGGAAGGCCGCCTGAAACGCGTGCAGCGCGGTAAGTGGTAAACCGACCGATGTGCGCCGACCGGAGTCTCCCACCCTAACACGGCGTACATCTTCACAGAGGGCCGTTTGACCCCCTCTGCTCCTACCCAAGCCCGCCCTGTGCATGCAGTGCGGGCTTTTTATCAGCCCCATGGCTGCTCAGCCGGCTTGGCCTGAAAAGAGGTTGTTATGTCACAAGCTAATCGCAGAACACGTCAGGCATGGATCTTCCTGACACCCATGATCATCACCCTGCTGGCCGTGGCGGTCTGGCCCCTGGCCCGCACGATCTGGTTCAGCTTCACCGATGCCGCCATCGACAATCCCGAGGCTGCCCAATTCATTGGTCTGGAAAACTACTGGGGCGAGTACGGCTTGTTCGGCAACCCCAACTACACGGATGGCTTCTGGAACAGCGAATGGGGCGTTTCGATCCGCAACACGCTCTGGTTTGCCGTCACCTCCGTCTCGCTGGAGACCCTGATCGGCCTGGGCGTGGCCTTGCTGCTCAATCAGGAGTTTCGCGGGCGCCTGCTCGTGCGAGCCGCCGTGCTCGTGCCCTGGGCCATTCCCACCATCGTCTCGGCCAAGCTCTGGGGCTGGATGCTGCACGACCAGTTCGGCCTGGTGAACCACTGGCTACGCTCGCTCGGCATCATCGAGAACAACATCGCCTGGACGGCCTCACCCGAATGGGCCATGTGGACGGTGATCGGCGTGGATGTCTGGAAAACGGTGCCCTTCATGGCGCTCTTGATCCTCGCTGCCCTGCAAACGGTGCCCAAGGACGTGTATGAGGCCGCCAAGGTGGACGGCATCAGCCCATGGCGGGTGTTCTGGAACATCACGCTGCCCTTCATCAAGCCCGCCCTGATGGTGGCCGTCATCTTCCGTCTGCTCGATGCACTGCGCGTGTTCGACCTGATCTATGTACTGACCTCTTCCAGCAGCTCGACGATCTCGATGTCCGGGTTCGTTCAACGCGAGATGGTGGAAAACGGCTACATGGGCTATGGCTCGGCCGCCTCGACCGCACTCTTCCTGATCATCGGTCTGTGCACCGTCGCGTACATGAAATTCATGCGCGGCAAGCAGCAGTGATGACTCGCCAACCCCAACACAGGTTATTGCCATGAAATACTCGACACAGAAACGGCTGGGGAGCATCACCGTCTACGTGGCCTCGGTCATCCTGACCGTGGTCTGCGTGTTCCCCTTCATCTATGCCATCGGCACCTCGCTCAAGACCGGCTCGGAGCTGTTCAGCCCGAACCTCTGGCCCTCGAAAGCGTCGTTCGAAAACTATGTCTCGCTCTTTCAGCTGGCCGAACAGCCGTTCGGCCGCCACCTGCTGAACTCGATCTTCGTCTCCACCGCCGTCGTGAGCCTCGCGCTCTTTCTGAGCGTGACGGCCGCCTATGCACTGGGCCGCGTGCAATTCAAGGGCCGTGGGCTGCTGCTGGCCTGCATCCTGGCCGTGTCGATGTTCCCGCAGGTGGCAGTGCTCTCGGGCATGTTCGAGCTGATCCGCGCCATGGGCCTCTACAACAATGTGGCCGGCCTGATCCTGCCCTACATGATCTTCACCCTGCCCTTCACCGTCTGGGTGCTGACCACCTTCATGGCGCAACTGCCTGCCGAGCTGGAAGAGGCCGCCATCATGGACGGTTGCTCGCCGTGGCAGATCATCAAGGACGTGTTCATGCCGCTGTTGTGGCCTGCGCTCGTCTCCACGGGGCTGCTCGCCTTCATCGCCGCCTGGAACGAGTTCCTGTTCGCGCTGACCTTCACGATCGATGCCGACCAGCGCACGGTGCCGGTCTCGATCTCGCTGTTGTCCGGCGCCAGCAAATATGACATTCCCTGGGGCAAGATCATGGCCGCCTCGGTCATCGTGACGCTGCCGCTGATCGCTCTCGTGATCGCCTTCCAGAAGAAGATCGTCTCGGGCCTGACTGCTGGTGCAGTGAAGGGCTAAGTCAACCAGAACACATCGGAATCAACAGTCATGTCCAAAATCGAACTGAAAAACGTCACGAAGAAGTACACGCCCAAATCGCTGACGATCAACAACGCGAACCTCACCATCGAGCACGGCGAATTTTGCGTCTTCGTCGGCCCCTCGGGCTGCGGCAAATCGACGCTGCTGCGAATGGTGGCGGGCCTGGAGGACATCACCAGCGGCGACCTCTACATCGACGGCGAGCGGATGAACGACCTGCACCCGTCCGAGCGGGGCGTGGCGATGGTGTTCCAGAGCTATGCGCTGTACCCGCACATGACGGTGAAGGAAAACATGGCCTTCGGCCTGAAGGTGTCCGGCTCGAACCAGGCGGAAATCGACCGCCGCGTGAACGAGGCGGCCCGCGCGCTGCAACTGGAGCCACTCCTGGAGCGTCTGCCCAAGGCTCTCTCGGGCGGCCAGCGCCAGCGTGTGGCCATCGGCCGTGCCATCGTGAAGGAGCCGAAGGTCTTCCTCTTCGACGAACCGCTCTCGAACCTCGACGCCGCGCTGCGCGTGCAGACCCGTCTGGAAATCGCCAAGCTGCATGAGCGCATCGGCACGGCCAGCATGATCTACGTGACGCACGATCAGGTCGAAGCCATGACGCTCGCCCACAAGATCGTGCTGCTGCATGCCGGCGAGCGTGTGGCCAAGCGTGGTTCGGTGGCGCAGGTGGGCACGCCGCTGGAGCTGTATCACCGGCCGAACAGCCTGTTCGTGGCCGAGTTCATCGGCTCACCGAAGATGAACATCCTGCCGGGCAGCCTGGTGTCGGCCACGCCCGAACGCGCCCAGGTGAAGGTGGGAGACGCCACGCTCCACGCCCGTGTGGACGCCACGCGGGTGAAGGCGGGCGAGCCGGTCAAGCTCGGCATTCGCCCCGAGCGCGTGCAGATCGTCTCCGAGCCGGGCAACAACACGCTGCCGGGCCAGATCATGCACGTCGAGCGCGTGGGTGATTCCTCCTACCTGTATGTGGAAACGATGGGTACCAGCATGTTCACCGTGAAAGTGCCCAATTACGCGGCGCAAGCCGTGGGCCAGAACCTGCTCATGCATCTGCCGGAAACCCACATTCACCTCTTCGACGACAACGAAGACGCCTGCCACCGCACGGTGGAGCTGCCGTCGGATTTGCATAAGAAAAAGGCGTAAGCCCAGGCTCATGGGCCGTATTGTCAGTACAGAAAAAAGACACGGCCCGTGAGCCTCCCTTTGCTTGGCGCGATGCCAGCAGTCATCTGGCGTGATTGGACGGCAGGCAACCACAGGCGGCCAATCAACGTCCAGACCGCCAGAGGGGGCGAACAGGGTTCGTCCCCTTTCCCAAACCCCTGACAACAAGAAGAACCGTTCAGACACTGCACAGCCGTCGTGAGTGACGCAGCCCGTGGCGCCCTCGCAAGGACACGTGCCAGCGCCACGTGCAGTACCCTGTTTTACAACCGGACATCACCGCAATCATGGCAACACGCCTTCGCAACACCACCGGCCAACAAACGGCCACCCGTACCCGATCGCTCAAAGCAGCCGCCGACGACATCACGCTCAAGCCCAAACGCGGCCGCCCAGCCAAACCCTCCTTGGCAACCGACCAAGGCACCGTCAGCCCCCAAGCAGCCACTGCCAAACGCGCGCGGCCTACCTCGGCCAAGGCCAGTGCCATCAAGGCCACTGCCACCGCCCCTGCGCGCCGTGGCCCCAAACGCAAGGCACCGAATAACGAATGGTGGCGCGGCGGCGTCATCTACCAGATCTACCCTCGCAGTTTTCAGGACAGCAACGGCGATGGCACGGGTGATCTGAAGGGCATCACCGAGCGGCTCGATTACGTGGCCTCACTCGGTGTGGACGGCATCTGGCTGTCGCCCTTTTTCAAAAGCCCGATGAAGGACTTTGGCTATGACGTGTCGGATTATCGGGACGTGGATCCGAGCTTCGGCACGCTGGCCGACTTCAAGGCACTGGTGAAGCGTGCCCATCAGTTGGGCCTGAAGGTGATGATCGACCAGGTACTGTCACACACCTCCGATCAGCACCCCTGGTTTGAAGAAAGCCGCAAGAACCGAACCAACAAGAAAGCCGACTGGTTCGTGTGGGCTGACGCGAAGAAAGATGGCACGCCACCCAACAACTGGCTGTCGATTTTTGGCGGCTCGGCCTGGCAATGGGACACCGCCCGTCAACAATACTATCTGCACAACTTCCTTGCGAGCCAGCCGGATCTGAACCTGCACAACAAGAAAGTGCAGGATGCATTGTTGGCCGACGTGAAGTTCTGGCTTGATCTGGGTGTGGACGGCTTCCGGCTGGATACGGTGAATTTCTATTTTCATAGCCGCTCGCTGAAGGACAACCCGGCCCGCGGCCACCATTCGGCTGACTCCTCCGGCGTGACCGACGTGAACCCCTACTCGTACCAGTGGCACCAGTACGACAAGACCCAGCCCGAAAACCTGGCCTTCCTGCAGCGGCTGCGCAAACTGCTCGACCAGTACCCCAACACCACCATGGTGGGCGAAGTGGGTGACGACCATGCGCTGAAGGTGATGGCCGACTACACGGCCGATGGCGACAAGCTACACATGGCCTACAGTTTCGACCTGCTCGAAGCCAGCCACAGCGCCCCTTATCTGCACAAGGTATTTGCACAATTCGGCAAAGCCGTGCGCGATGGCTGGCCGGCCTGGTCACTGTCGAACCATGATGTCCAGCGCGTGCTCACCCGCTGGGGCGGCGAACGTGGTGGCGAAGCGCTGGCTCGCGTGGCAGCGGCCATGCTGCTGACGCTGCGTGGCACGCCTTATATCTATCAAGGCGACGAGCTGGGGCTGCCCGAGGCAGACATCGCGTTTGAAGACCTGCAGGATCCTTATGGCATCACGATGTGGCCCAAATTCAAGGGCCGCGACGGCTGCCGAACCCCGATGCCCTGGACGAAGCGCGATGCACTGGCCGGCTTCAGCAAAGCCGACAAAGCCTGGTTGCCGGTGCCCGCCGAGCACCGTGCTCGCGCCGTGGATCAGCAAGACGGCAAACCCGGCTCGATGCTGAGCTACTACCGGCAGCTCTTGCACTGGCGCAAAGCACAACCCGCACTGATCAAGGGCGAAATGACGCTGCAACCGGCCAACGCCCAGGTGCTGGCCTACCAGCGCAAGCACGAGGATCAGACGTTGCTCTGCGTCTTCAACTTCAGCCACAAGAAAGCCAGCTTCGCGCTACCCGCCCGCTGGAAGCAGGATGCCACGATCCTGACGGACAGCGGCATCACCGGCGCCGAGATCCGTCGCGGCAAGGTGGTGCTGGAACCCTATGGGGGGGCGGTGATCGGGCACGACAAAATCTCAAAACCAAGTTGAATCAAACCACAAAAAACCTCACTGCCTGAGCTCTTAAAACACAACTGGTCAGGACTGTCCATGATCAACTCAAAAGCAGCCCTGACCCTCTCAGCCCTCGATCTTGAATTCCCAAAAATTCAAGGGGTTAACGAGTCAAAGACCTCGCCATTGAAATGGCATCATAATTTTTCTTACCAGCATCCCCCTCCCCCTTCTTTGAAAGAGATGGTTTCAAGAGGCGAAACTCAAACGCCTTAGGCCCATGAACCCATACCACTTGACGAATTTCCCTTCCTGCAGCATTCCTCAAAGCAGCTGCTATGGCAGGCTTTCCATTGATTTCCGTATTGATTGACTCAGGAACCATATAAAGCCTCCCCCTAACAGCAGAAAGATCCGTCTCCACGATTTCCACCAAAGCCCCATCCTCCAAGCGATAGAACCGGGTAATTCCTGTCCACAGACCATTCTTGAAGGTCCCTGACGGCTTGGCACCCACGAGATTCCCCTCCTTGAACGCCGCCATTGGCAAAGTCAACTTAATCTCAGCTGGGTCAAAAACAAGTCCAAACAATTTTTCATTCCTGATGGAGTCATCCAGCCCCTTCGACCTGATTTGACCTTTGACTCGGCCAATCGCCTCCACCGTTCTTTCAAGCCCATCAATAAGTCCTTCATCATCACCTAAAAAACTAACTCCATCAACATCCCTTTTGACCAAATTCTTCTTGGATGCCCTCACTCCAGGAGGCACCCCGCCAGGCATTTCTCCTTCCGAAACAATGGAGACCCTATCATTCGGAGAAACACTCCCAAACCTTGGACTCTCTGCAAAGACCAAGCTACAAAAAGGGAGACAAAAAACCAGAACAGCGCTAGATTTCATGATCTTCTCCTCACCAGAATCCCCTCAGAAACAAAGACCTCCCTTGCATGAACCTTACTTTCTTTCGGAACGAGAGTTCCGTTTTCATAAAGCCCTCCTGGGCAGGGTTTGTAATACTTGCCCAGCTTATAACTTTTTGTTTCATGCGAACCACCTTCCTTATGATGATGTTCTTGATCATGGCAACCAAGCATCGTCGCTATAGCGGCTGCCATAAATACCCATGTCACACGAATCTTCATCGCGGGTCTCC
This sequence comes from Lautropia sp., assembly GCA_030532895.1. Taxonomy (GTDB): domain Bacteria; phylum Pseudomonadota; class Gammaproteobacteria; order Burkholderiales; family Burkholderiaceae_E; genus Lautropia. The sequence continues at coordinate 74,967 of JAUNKF010000014.1, forward strand.
TTTACGCTGTTGTCTATGGCTTCATAGAAGCCTTCAACGAAACAAAAAGAAACTTTTTGACAATGCTGCTCCTACACACATGGCTTGTACAATTCTTCTTTTCTATCTACCCCCGCCTAAGATTAGTCTCATAAACGAGACATCTTGAAGCCCTCCCAGAGCAAACCTATGGTGCTCTCCGGTGAATCTCGTGCTCCAATGGCCCGAGCAGGCACTTGTTGGCCGGAGCACCTGGCCTCAAGACAGCCTGACTACCGGACATGAGAACAGCCATTACATCTCTGAAATGCTTGAAAAGGATAAGTCGGCGTCAAAGGTAGTTTGAGACGCAAGCCTATCTTGCACCGGCTGAAGTTCATGGCCGCATGCCGGACATCGAGGCATCGTTCATACGCCTCAACACCTTTACCCACGAAACTGGCAGATACGCCGGCTTCCTACGCTTTTATGCTTATTTTTTCTACCGAAATCCCCGTCCCTGCCCCGATGACATCCACCGGATTCCTGCACGCCATGCAGTGCTGGCTCTGCGGCTTGCCTGGCAGCAAGTTCGAGACCGACGCCTTGCCCGGCCTCACCGCTCAACCGCAGGGACGATGGCGTCACGGGCCGGACAGCGTTGAATGGCTGAGCCGTCAGGCTGATGGCGAACAGCAACAGGCTGGCATTCGTTACACCCGATTTCATCAGGGCATATCGACCTGTTTCACGCTGATTTTCTGTTCCAACCAGCAGGAAAGTGGTCTGAACATCCGGGTGGAGCAACATTACGGTGGCAGCACGATCCAGCTTGCCCCTTTTCGCCATGCTTTACTGATGCGTGGCCTGCTTGGCACCTCACTGGGCGGCGCACAGGATGGCGCGCTCAAGGTTCAGAACACACCGCATGTGCTCACGCATTCCGATGTGGATCTGGCGGCACAGTTGATCCGACAAGAAGCCAGCTGCAGGCTGCCCGTGGTATATGTCAGCGCCGGCTTCGGTGGCGAGGGCTGGCGCGTGGACACCGAACAATTGGCCGACCGGCTGGCCGGCATGGCCCATGTGGTGGTGGAACCCAACCGGCATTTTTCGGTGCGTCTCAAACTGGCCACGCAGGGCAAGAATGTATACGGCGGCTCGGTGGGCATTCATTGGCCCGATGGCCGACCCCGCCGAGCCTTCTTCCTTGGCCCGCTGTTTCCGGACGGCCATGCACTCGCCGACGCCGTGTTTGAGGACATCCGGCACAATCTGCTGGCACGCCCGCCACGTCATCAGTACACGTGGGCCTCGCTACAGGAGGCCAGCCAGCGACAGACCGTGCAGATGCTGAAGGATGCCGGCTCGGATGATCTGGCGGCTTACATCGAAACCTTCGATCAGGAAATTGCCGATTATCAGCACCGACTGAACGAAGCCGAGGAAGAGATCCGGCGGTTACGCCTTCAACTGAGCCTGCAAGCCTCACAGCTGCAATCCATGAATGGCTCCTTGTTGAAAATGGGCCACGAGCAGCCGCTTTATTCCAACGAGTTCCAACTGATTCTGCTGGAAGCCATCGAAGACACCCTGAACCGTGTGCCCCCCGATAGTCGGCGTCAGCATGTACTGCAATCGATCGCCGACGCGAACGCACTCCCCCAGGACGCCATGCCAGCCTATCGCGAACAGCTCAAGAACCTGTTGCGCGGCATGAAGGGCATGACCCCCAACATCCGGCGTGGACTGGAACACATGGGCTTTGCCATCACCGAAGGCAGCAAGCACACGAAACTCGTCTTCCAGGGCGATGACCGCTACACCCACACCCTGCCCGCCAGCGGCAGCGACTGGCGAGGCGGCCTGAACGCCGCCGCCGACATGGCGCGGTTGTTGTTCTGAGCATCAACGACAGCACTGAACCATATGGAGCAGCCTTTTTTCTGCGCCACCAGCTGCCTGAGCAAAAATCCCTACCCCATTCGCCATAGGCCATAGGCCATAATGAACGACAACGGTATGGGCGGGACTTCCCGCAGGAGCAGCACATCATGGCAACACTGACAGAGCGCTGGAAGGCCGAGGGACGGCAGGATGGTATTCGGCAGGGGCTTCAGGAAGGCATCCAGCAAGGACGCCGGGAAGGCATTCAGGAAGGCAGGTGCCAGCTGCTGGTACGTCAGTTGGAAAAGCGCTTCGGCGTGCTGGATACAGTGACGGCCCAACGCCTTCAGGCGGCTTCAACGGTTGAGCTGGATCAATGGGGCGAGCGTGTTCTGGATGCAAAAAGCCTGGAAGAAGTTTTTCAAGTTCATTGAGCGTCAAGCTGGCATCAGGTCGTCAGGCGCTGTTGAAAAGGCCCCCCAGCAGAAGCGCCTCACCACACTCAATCGATTATCAGATGAAGTCAGTAGCGACACCCCGCTAAGACTGCCGCCACGGATTCGGTCGTGATGGCGGTTGCAGCGAATAGCCCTTCTCACGGGCACGCTGCTGGATGGCCTTCAGGCGATCTGCCGTACGGGGATGAGAAGACAGCCACCCCAATACCGCCCGTCGCGGTTTTTGGGCGGCAGAATCTGCGTCTCCCCCACCTTCGACCTTGCCCAGCGTTTGCATGAGCTGCTGCATGCCCCCCACGCTTTGGTAACGGAGAGCCAGCACATCGATGGCGGCGGTATCGGCTGCTTCTTCCTGCGCCCGGCTGTGGCGCAAGGTCTCCAGTGAGGTGATGGCTTCGATGCTGCCGTGATGGCCAACCAGCGTGCCCCAGATCAGCCCCAGCAACAAGGAACGGGACACGCCACGCAACGGATCGCGGTGCTTGATGTGGGCTATTTCGTGGGCCAACGCGCCCGCTACGGCCTCTTCGCTGGGCAGTTTGTCGAGCAGCCCCTGCATCAGTACCACCTGCCCACCAAAGGTAGCAAAAGCATTCGGGGTGTCATCAGCCGAGATGGCCACCTTCACGATGCCAGCGGGCAAGCCCATGTCCTTGGCCAGCCCATCGGCCAGGGCTTGCAAGCGGGCGTCCTGACGGCTTTCATTCGAAAACGCCTCGGCCACCGCCGAACCAAACCAGGCCCGTTCACGTTCCAGGGACACCAGATGGGGCAAGGCGTGGACGATCCCCGTCACCAGCAACCAGGCAACCAGCAGCAGCCCCAGGAGCCACGCCCCTAGGCGCAGCACTTCCCAAGCCGGGTGCTCATGCGGAATGTTGGGGCTCAGGCTTTCATCGAAGCGGTGTGGCTCAAATTTCATGGGTTGCAGGCTGATCAGGCGTCGGGCAATCGTCCTGCGGTGCCGTAGGCGATGACTTCAGCCGTGCCCAGGCTGCCCGATTGCATCATGGAGGCCGTTTCGATCTTCACGTTGAAGACGGCATTGGCGCCGAGGGCGGCAGCTTCGGCCTTCATCCGCAGGATGGCTTCACGCCGACCGCGGTCGAGCAATGTCTCGAAGGTCTGTACCGGGCCTCCGACGATCTGGCGCAAACTGGCCAGAAAACGCCGGAAATAATCGCTCGACACCACGACGCTGCCTCGCACGAGCTGCCCGCCCTCACAACCTTCGGGTGCCTGCTTGAGCGCCACCACGACGATGTGATGCAACTCGGCCTCACGCCGCAGGATGCTCGCGTAATGCCGTTTTTCCAGGATGGTGCCCACGATCATCGCCAAGAGCACCAACACCAGCGGCAAGACCAGCTTCACGACAAAAGCCAGCCAGAGCTGAAATTCATGATCATCCACGGGCGATCACTCCAGCACGACGGCGGTGCCATAGGCGAAGATCTCGGCCGCACCGGGAGAGATGGCCGAGGTGGAAAAGCGCACATTCAACACGGCATTGGCGCCAGCCTGTCGTGCCTGCTCCTTCATCCGCTCGATGGCCTGCTCACGCGACTCGTTCAGCAACTCGGTGTAAGCCTTCAGCTCGCCACCCACCATGTTCTTCAGCCCCGCCATGATGTCGCGCCCCATGTGCTTGGCACGCACGCTGGAGCCTTGCACCAAGCCCAGATGCTTGACGACGACATGACCGGGCACCGTTTCCAGATTTGAAATCAGCATGTTCCTGTTCCGTTGATGACGAAGACGCCAGGCAACCGCCCACGGCAGACGACGGTACGAACGTCGCACGCCCCTGAGCCAAAGGCACGCACACCTCACTGGCCGCTGCTCGGCGCATTGAAACGATACAAGACACCAGAAAAAGCGCAGCCACAAGACAAGACCCGACCGATGGCTATTGCCCCCCGCAGATCGCTGAGGCCGTCCGACGTACAGTCCCTTGAGGCAGTTTTGCCAATGGACAGGACGAACTTGCGGCAGATACCCGTGTCGAGTCGTCTCTGATCAACTGTAACAAATCAAACGCGCACGTTACGAATCGATGTTTTAAACGCCTCAATTCACCCTTTTTGTCATTTCCTGTCTATGCTAAGCCTGAAGGATCTTCATGAAGTGTATCGTGCAGGCCCTGTGGTTCTGGCACGTGTTCGTACACCAGCTTATCGAGGCAAAAGAACATGAATACGGCTCGTCGACTTCAAGTTGCAACCGCCACGCTCATCCTGCTGGCAGGGTGTGCCGGTGAAGGCGGCAGCAAGCGCGTCGTGGCCAACAGCCCGGCGCCCCCCGGCACGCCGACACCGAACATCACGAACCCGGGCGGCGTGTTGCCGGGCACGCCACTGCCGGCCCCAGCCCCCGCACCGATCCCCTTGCCGCCGCCTATCAACTCGACGGCGCCCCTGATCTCGGCGGCAGGTGTGCGGGGAGATGTCCTGCTGACGATGATGGATCAGCAGCCTTGCCGGCAGTTCCCTGTGCCGACCTCGAACTACAACGGGAGTCCTGTCGAGCAGACACGAACGGGCGTGACCGACGTGTTCATGAACCACGACCTCTCGCCCAGCAATTATGTGGATGACACCGCTGCCAGCGGCACGCCGGTGCCGGGTGATACGTGTGCCCGCAAGCGCTATGAGCAGGCCCGGCCAGGGGTCTATACCTACAATGTGGACAGCACGCCCTGGTATCGGAACAAAGTCGGCAGCCCGTGGCTGCGGCGCGGCTTCAACTGGCTGGATCTGAAGGCCACACTCACCATCACGGCCACGACGGCTTCGCTGGGCACGCAGATGAAAGTGGAGTCCACCCGCGACAACACGCCATATCCGGTGGCCATCCAGCAAGGCATGACGCCGATGACGGAAAACGCGGAGCTGAGCGCGCCATCGGCACTGGACATCCAGCTTGGCAGCGTGATCAACTACGGCGTGTTGAAGCAATGGCGAAGCCCTCAGCAAAACACGTTGATGGCCCAGGTCATGCTGATTCAGGGCAGTGCCCCCAATGAGGCCAAACTGTGCTGGAACACCGACATCGTCTACACGAAACGCCTGCAATGTGCCGTGTGGCGGGTGCCGGCCAACTGGCAGCGAGGACAGCTGCTCACCTTGGTCGAGCAGTACATGGTGGAAGACCGGGATCCCTATCCGAATGATCAGGGCTTTCTGTATTGGCGCACGGCGCGGTAGTTGGTGGCCATCATGCCGGCTCCATCGAGGCTGTCGCAGGCATGGGCGGGCATGTGGGCATGATGGCCGAGATGCAGCGCATCACGGCCAGCGAGTGCTTGCAAGCCTCTGCTAAATCTCGAACACCTTGGCGGCCGGGTTCAGCCAGTACTCTTCCCGGCACGCCGGGCAAGCGCCATCGCCCGCGGCGCTTTCGCTACTGCCCTCACCAAACCAGTCCTGCTCGGCCAGGAGCTCGCTGGCCTGATCGTACACTTCCGTGTTCATCAGGCACATGCAGACGATGCTGAGCACGACACCGGCGGTGATGTATCCGAGCCTGGCTTGACGTATCGCACCTTTCGTCGCATTGATGGTGACGATGAAGGAGTACAGACCCAGCAAGGCCGTGATCGATTCCGAGCGAACCCCGAACACAGGCAGATAAGCCGACACCAGATCGGCCACCAGCCAGGCTGCGGCCAACAGGTTGAAGTAATCCCCCTCCCCATTCCAGCGATCCCCTCGCCGCAACCACCAGCAGAGCACGACGTATACCGTGAGAAAGGACGCCCACTGTGTGAGCACGGCGAGCACGAGCGGCATCCACAAGGACGAGCTTTCCTCGATCTCGCCATTGGCCACGGCCTCGCTGTCGGGCACCACCGCGTAGACGACCGCCACCAGCGTCAGCGCCAAGGCTGATTTCCAGCGGGAGAATCGAAAGCGCGAAAAGGGCAACCTGCGCAGCAGGAAGAGAGCGAATGCAGATGAAATCATCAGGCCACTCACCGAGCGGATCTATGAGTGGCGGATTGTGGCGGCCAAGCGGCGGGCGCCCTATGAACTGTGTCACAGTCCAACTGGCAAGACTGCCAGCCCGAGGCCAGCCCCGCACGAAAGCGGTGCGCTGATGGCGTCACGCCGGCCGGCCTGACACAGACAGACAATCCCGATGGTGCTCACGAAGACCCGCATCAGTGCCCATCACGCACCAACCCTGGGTGCCCGAAACGCATCAATGTCCTGATTCGTGCAGATTGGCCGAAGGCACGGCGCGGCCAGCATCCTTCTGCTCCTGCAACCAGGCGGCTTCGGTTTCCTTCAGCTTCGCATCAGCAATGGAGCCGTTGTAATAGTCCAGATCACCGGCCTTGCGCGCCAGGCGCAACTGCTCCAGCGCTGGATGCAGGTAGCCGAGTACCAGATAACCTTCAGCCGCAGCGAGGTGCGACATCCCTTTTTCTCCCTTGGCCAGATAAGCCTCACCGAGCAGACGCCACAGCTCGGCATCGCTCTTGTAGACGCGGGTTTGGTCACGCAAAAGTGCAATGGCCTCATCCCATCGTTTGGCGGCATTGAGCACTTCGGCACGCTGACGCACCAGAGCACGAACATGGGAAAAACGTTTCAGACTCTCGGCGGAAAGCGTCAGCGCCTCTGGCAGTTTGCCGGCCCGCAACTGGTTGGCGATGCGCAGGCGTGCCACGAAAGGATGGGGCTTGCCGAGCAGGAGGTCGACCTGGGCGAGCGCCTTGCTGGCCGCCGCCCAGTCTCCCCGGACATGAGCAAGACTTGCGGCACCGAACCATAACGCCGGATCCTTCGCGCCTGCCTCGGTTTTCAGCGCAGCCTCAAAATACTTGTCCGCCTCGTTCTGCTTGTCGACCGACTGGGCGCTGAGTGCACGGGCACGCGCACGCAACAGACGAAATTCGAGCGAATCCCGCCGCTTGGGTGCTGTAGCCTTCAGCTGCTGGATGCGCAGGCTCAGGTCGTTGATCCGCTCAGCGGTCACGGGGTGGGTGCGCAAATAGGCGTGCAGCTCACCTTCACTGAATCGGCTCTGCTGCTGAAGACGACCGAAGAATTGCGGGGCACCGGCCACATCGAAGCCTCCCTCGCGCAGCATCTCCAGCCCCAGTCGATCGGCCTCGCGCTCGGCATCACGGGAAAACGCCAGAATCGAGCGTGTGGCCAGATCATTGCTCAGCGTGATCGCCCCGATCCCGGCATCCGGGTTGCCTCGCATGGCCAGTGCCCCGAGCACCAGCCCGGCCATGGCCAGCATGCTCGCGCTTTTCTGGTTACGCAGCATGCGGGCAATATGGTGCTGCGTGACGTGGCCGATTTCATGGCCCAGCACGCTGGCCAGCTCGGATTCGGTGGCCGCCGTGGCGAGCAACCCGGTGTGGACACCGATGAAGCCGCCCGGCAACGCAAAGGCATTGATGCTGCCATCCTGCACGGGGAAAAACTCGAAGGCACGCCCCCGCGCCGGGCTGGTGATGGTGAGCCTTCCCCCAAAGCGATTGAGCCAGTCGGCCAGCTCCGCATCGTCATACACCACGCCCGTGGCTCGTAACTCACGCATGATCGAGGCGCCCAGCGCCTGCTCCTGCGGGCCGGACAGCTCGGCGGTGTCGGCCGAGCCAAGATCGGGCAAGCGTTCAACCTGGGCATGAGCGGGCAGCACCGCCTGCACCATCAGGGCAGCCCCGATGACCACTGCCAGCCCCCGCCGGCGC
>JAUNKF010000041.1 GCA_030532895.1 Lautropia sp.
ACCCCATCGAGGTGCCGCCGTATTTGTGAACGATGAGAGCCATTGATAGATCCTTTTCTTTCAGCGACAGGATTATATAGATTCCCCTCACCCAAAGGGGCTTTCCCCTGCGTCTACACCCAGGCGCGGATATCCGCTGCCGGCACCCAGCGAAGGCGAATGAAAGCGCCGGCCTCGCCTGACGCCATGAGACCCGCAACAGGCTGCGCCGACGCCGGCCCAGCCCCCACGCCTTCAGCCCCCACGTCCAGCCCCGCCCCCCGGCCAGCAGACCCAGGCGCGTGAAGGCCCACGCCGTGACGCACGGGCTCATCCACCGAAGCAGGGGCACCCACCGACGACAGCACGTCCACGGACACCCCGAACGGCGCCGCAAAGAGCAACGCACCATCCCCGGCCCGACGCAGCACCGGCAACGACGAGCGCAGGCAAGGCGGTACACCCCGCTCCTGCATCAGGTTCTTCCAGCTTCGGCTGGGCGCCAGCGGATGAGGGCGCCACCGATCCCGCCCCCGGCCCTGATCGAGCAACAGTGCTTGCTCGGCAAGCCAGGCTGCCGGCACACTGTCGGGCGTCGGCGATTCTACGGGATCAAGGTGCAGGCAACCCGACGGCAGGCTGATGCAATGCTCGCCCTGCCAATGCAGCAGCAAGGGGCTGACCGGCTTCAAGGCAGGCAGACGACCGATCCGGTCACGATAACGCAGCAAGCCGACACCATCATGACGGATGATGGCCTGCGAGGCCGCCGCCAGCACCAGCTGGCGCTCCAGCTCGCCGAGTTTCAGCCGGGATGGCATCCGGCATCCGGCCAGTGCCAGCCAATGGCGCAACGCCTCGGCACGCCGCGCGGCCGGCAGTCGCAGCAAAGCCGCACGGGAGAGGATCGGCAATCGGTCGTCAACCGTTGCCAGCCCGGCAGACATCCCGGATGACGGGGCATCGCCCATCGCGCAGCCCCGAAGCTGCAGGCTACAGGCCAGTACGTCTTCAGCGGCCTGACGCTGGATCTGGTCGGCAGCCTGCTGAAAAAGGCCGATGGCCTGCAGCTCGGCCGGCAAGGACTGCTGCCCGGTGGCCAGTTGCACGGCCAGGTACTGACGCACCCGGTTGCGGGTGAAACGCCCATCCTCGTTGGCCGGGTCATCCACCCAGCCAATCTGCCGCGCCTTGGCCCAGTCTTCGAGCACGCGGCGGGAGAGGCCCAGAAAGGGCCTCAGCAGCAACATGCCGGCCGGTGCAAAGGGCAAGGGCGCACGCTCGCGCATGCCGGCCAGCCCGAGCACGCCACTGCCGCGTCGGCGCCGTATCTCGACCGTTTCGAGCTGATCATGGGCATGATGGCCCGTCAGCACCACGCTGGCACCCGCCTGCGTCGCCATCTCGGCCAGCGCGCGATAACGCCATTCGCGTGCCCAGGCTTCCAGCCCGCTGAGCGGCAGGCGCCCCGGTTGCTGCGGCGGCGACAGGCGACGATACAAAAAAGGCAAGCCGAGCCGCTCGGCCTCGGCCGCGCAAAAATCGAGCCACCCTTCGGCCACGGCCTGAAGCCCATGATGGACATGGGCGACGGTGGGCGGAACCGGCCGACACAGCGCGGCCACCGCGTGCATGAGCACCTGCGAATCCCGACCGCCCGAGCAGGCGATCAGCAGCGGCTCGTGGGCGGACAGCCCGGCACGGGCGAAGCTTCGGGCAAGCGCCTCGATCGGCGAGGACTCTGACACGGCTTTTTCCTCAGGCTCACGCCAAGCATCTGGGCGACAGGACAGTGACGAGGCTGGCACAACACCCCTGCTGCGTGCTCATCGATCGGTCATGACCCAGCGCAGGTCATGAATGTCATCGTCCACCGGGCACACCCGCTTGCCCCGACACGACAACCGACATGGCATGCCGCGGGAAGCCCTCGGCCGCCCGAACAATCAGGCCGTGGCGTCCTTGAACTTGCCGTAGGAGGCCAGGCGAGCCTGACGCTGGCGCACCAGCTCGGCCGGGCGCATGCCGGCCGTCTGCCGCAAGGCTTCGGTCAGCATCGGCTTCAGGCGCTCGACGAGCGCCTCGATGTCACGGTGTGCACCGCCCACCGGCTCCTCGACGATCTCGTCGATCAGGCCCAACGCCTTCAGGCGCGGTGCGGTGATGCCCATGATGTCGGCCGCCTCAGGGGCCTTGTCGGCGCTCTTCCACAGGATGGCCGCACAGCCTTCGGGAGAGATGACCGAATAAATACTGTACTGCAGCATCATCAGCACGTCCGAGACGCCCAGCGCCAGCGCACCGCCCGAGCCGCCCTCACCGATCACCACGCTGATGATCGGCACTTCCAGACGCGCCATTTCGTACAGGTTACGGCCAATGGCCTCGGACTGGCCACGCTCCTCCGCCCCCATGCCAGGGAAAGCACCCGGTGTGTCGATGAGCGTGATGATGGGCAGGCCGAATTTTTCGGCCAGTTTCATCAGCCGCAGCGCCTTGCGATAGCCTTCCGGACGCGGCATGCCGAAATTGCGATAGGTGCGTTCCTTCGCGTCCCGCCCCTTCTGGTGCCCGATGACCATCACGCTCTGGCCATTGAAGCGTGCCAGGCCGCCCACGATGGCCGGGTCATCGGCAAAGGCGCGGTCACCGTGCAACTCGTGAAAGTCGGTCATCATGGCGGCGATGTAGTCCAGCGTGTACGGACGCTGCGGGTGGCGTGCCACCATCGCCATCTGCCAGGGCGTGAGCTTCTCGTAGATGTCCTTCAGGCGCGAATCACATTTGCTGCGCAGGCGGTCGATTTCCTCGGCGATGTCAACCACGGATTCACCCTGCATGAAACGCAGCTGCTCGATCTTGTTTTCCAGTTCAGCGACCGGTTGCTCGAAATCCAGATAGGTTGTTTTCATCAGCTTGACACCATATACCGGCACACGCAGGGCGCACCGGGCCAGAATGAGGCTGCCGGCAGGCTGTGCTGCCGGCGGCTTGCGAGGGGGCGGCCCTCACGCATTGACAGGAAAAACCCAGGAAATGTACCGCATACAGGCGCTTTGCACCGCCCCCTGGCAGAAATCTGACGTGCCAGGGCCGCGAAAAACAGGCATCATCGACGCCAGGTCGTGCCTGCGGGGCCGTCTTCGAGCGTGATGCCGGCCTCTGTCAGTTGCTGGCGGATGGCGTCGGCCTCATCGAAGCGACGGGCGCGGCGGGCCGCCAGCCTGGCCTGTACCAACGCCTCGATCGCATTATCGTCCAGATCGCCAGCACTTGCAGCCAGCCCCTTCAGACCACGACGCCTCACCTCGGCAGGCGCCTGCGTCAACAGACCCAAGCTGGCACACAGGCCACGATAGAGACGCTCAAGCGCCGGGCTTCGCTCACGGTTCAGTGCCGTGGCCAGCTCGAAGAGGACGGAGACGGCCACCGGGGTGTTGAAATCATCATCCATCGCCTGCGCAAAACGTGTGGCGCGTGGGTCAGCCCAGTCGATGCCAAGCACGAGCGCCTGCGCTGCCTCGGCATCGAGCGCCGGGGCGTCGGCCGACAAGGCATTGTAGAGCCGCGTCAAGGATTCCCGTGCGTCTTCCAGACCTGCGTCAGAGTAATTCACCTGGCTGCGATAGTGCGAGCGCACGATGAAGTACCGGATGACCTCGCCATCGAAGTCGGCCAGCACATCACGGATCGTGAAGAAGTTGCCAAGCGATTTGGACATCTTCTCGCCATCGACCTGCACGAAACCATTGTGCATCCAGTAGCGCACGAAACTCTTTTCCCCCTCGGGGAAATAAGCGCCATCGCTCTGGGCCAGCTCGTTTTCATGGTGCGGAAACTGCAGGTCGGCCCCGCCCCCGTGAATGTCGAACTGCCGGCCGAGCAACTGGGTGGACATGGCCGAGCATTCGATGTGCCAACCGGGACGGCCATCGCCGAAGGGGCCATGCCAGCAGGCTTCGGCCGGCTCCTCGGGCTTGGCGGCCTTCCAGAGCACGAAATCGAGCGGATCCTCCTTCGCCTCGGCCACGGCCACCCGCTCACCGGCACGAAGATCATCCAGGCTCTTGCCCCCCAGGCGACCATAGCCCGGAAAGCGCCGCACCCGAAAGCGCGTGTCACCGTTGCCTGCCCGATAGGCAAAGCCGTTGTCTTCGAGCTTGGCAATCAGATCGAGCATCTGGGGGACATAAGCCGTGGCGCGCGGCTCGATATCCGGGCGCTGGATGCCGAGCGCGGCCTCGTCCTCGTGCATGGCCTCGATGAAGCGGCCGGTGAGGCTTGCCAGCGTCTCACCGTTCTCGACCGCGCGGCGGATGATCTTGTCATCGATGTCGGTGATGTTGCGGACATAGGTGACCTGATAGCCGCGGACGCGCAACCAGCGCTGGATCACGTCGAAACCGACCAGCATCCGGGCATGGCCGATGTGGCAGTAGTCATACACCGTCATGCCACAGACATAAAGCCCTACCTTGCCGGCTTCAAGCGGCTCAAAGGTTTCCTTGCGACGGGTCAGCGTGTTGTAGAGCTTCAGCATGAGTGATGGCGTTTTGACGGACGAACAGGCGTAGAAAAAACATCGGAATGACCGGCGCAACGAGGGCGTGTCATGACCGGAATCAGAACACGCTCTAGAATGCCTCCTTTCAGTGGAAAGTTTACCGTGCCCGGTACGGCGCGCGTGCCCATGTCTTCATTTCTTCCCACCCGCCTCGTCATGGTACGAACCCTGGTGTCCTCACTGGGCCTCGTGGCCGGTCTGGCGCTTGCCCAGACAGGCCAGGCCCCCTCCCAGACGGCAGCCCCGGCGCAGATGGCAGCGCCCGTGCTGGCCGACACCGCCGCCGATGCCGCCTGGCGGGCCGCCCTGCCCTCCTCAGGCCGGGGTAACCAGGATCAGGTGGCCCAGCTGGAACAGCGACGCCGGCTCGCACAGAGTGCGCTGATGCGTCACCACCCGGCCCAGGCTCTGGCCATCGCCAATGCCGGGCTGCAGCATGCGCCCGACGATGCACGCTTGCGCTTCATCAAGGGCGTGGCGCTCAATCAGCTCAAGCGCCTGCCCGAAGCCGAAGCCGTGTTCGTGGCACTGATCGACGAATACCCGGAGCTGCCCGAACCCTACAACAATCTGGCCGTGGTACGGGCTGCTCAAGGCCGCCTCGAAGAAGCACGCGATGCACTGGAAGCCTCGATCCGGGCGGTGCCCACCTACACGGTGGCCCACGAGAACCTGGGTGACCTCTACGTGCAACTGGCCATCCGGAACTGGCAACAGGCATTGGCCGGCAAGTCCGATCAGGGGGCACTCCAACGCAAGCTCGACCGGGTGCAGGCAGCACTCGGCCAGTCCGTGCCCCCGTCAGGCACGTCCACCCCACCCGACGCCGCTGCCGGCAAGGGCACCCGTTGACGTGATGACGACACAAGCCGCGAGGTACGTCGCCATGACCCACGCCGCACACCGGCCCCCAGTGCCCGAGACTGCGCTGCTCTACGGCGGCTGCCCGATCTCGCAACCCGCCTCACCCCCCACCGGCTGCCCAGGCGCCTCGCGCTGGCCAGCTGGCTTTCCCTCTCTGACCTTCGTTTTCTGACAGGAGATCTTCTATGTCCCGTTTTTCCTCACACTCGCTGCTGTCGCCGATCGCGGCCATGCTGACCGGCGCCGTCCTGATGTCCGCGCCTGCCGATGGCGCACAGGCAGCCGACGCGCCGCAAGTGCTGATGAAAACCTCGCTCGGTGATCTGGTGATCGAGCTGTACCCGGAAAAAGCCCCCAAGACGGTGGAAAACTTCCTCAAGTATGTGGATGACGGCTTTTATGCCAACACGATCTTCCACCGCGTGATCGGCAACTTCATGATTCAGGGCGGCGGTTTCAGCCCCGACATGCAGCAGAAGAAAACCCGTGACCCGATCCCGCTCGAATCGCGCAACGGCCTCAAAAACGATGTCGGCTACATCGCCATGGCCCGCACGATGGTGCCGGATTCGGCCACAGCCCAGTTCTTCATCAACACCGTCAACAACAACAGCCTGAATTACCCCAGCCCCGATGGCCACGGCTACGCGGTCTTCGGCAAGGTGATCAAGGGCATGGAGACGGTCGAGAAGATCGCCAAAGTCCCCACCGGTCGCCACGGCCCGCATGGCGATGTGCCGAAGGATGCCGTCATCATCGAATCGGTGACGCGCGTCAAGCCCTGAAGGCCCCCTGAGCAAGGGCTTGGCCGGTTTTCTTCTCCATGAACGGCCCATCCCTTGCCGCATGACGCCACCCACCAGGGTGTCGTCATGCGGGATGAATGCCATTCAGGCCGCCACACAGGCCCGATGCCACCTGCCAGCCCCTCGTCACCTGGCGCCAGGCTCACCCGCCGGCAGGCTTTGCCCCCTTGACCGATTGACGATGAATGCCCCTGCCCCCCTGATCCATCTGGATCACCCGGCTGCCGTCCTGGTTGCCGCCGACATGCACCTGGACGACCGGGATCCGGCACTGTGTGAACGATTCCTGCAGGCACTGGACGACCGTCTCGCCCGAACCCCGTCAACCGGTACGGCGCTCTTTCTGCTGGGCGATCTCTTTGAGTACTGGATCGGTGACGACACGCCCAGCCCGGTGGCCGAGGCACTGGCCCTGCGTCTGAAGGCATTCACCGAAGCCGGCGGACACTGCTTTCTGATGCACGGCAACCGGGATTTCCTGCTGGACGCGCCGCTGACCGCCCGGAACCCTGCCCAACCTTACAGCAAGCGCTGTGGCGCCATGCTGTTGCCAGATCCTGCGGTGATCGAGGTCAGCGGCCAACGGATCGTGCTCACGCACGGCGACCTGCTCTGCACGGACGATGTGGCCTACCAGCAATGGCGCACCCAATGCCGGCAACCGGCCTGGCAAGCGGCGCTGCTCGCCATGCCGATGGCCGAGCGCATCGCGATGGCCCAAAGCCTGCGCACACAAAGCCAGCAGACGCAGCTGGCGGCCGATGCACTGGTGGATGTGAGTGCATCAGCGGTCGACCAGATGCTGGATGAGCACGGCTGCGAGCGGATGATTCACGGCCACACCCACCGGCCCGCCCTGCACCAATGGGCAGGCCCGAACGGCCCACGCCGCCGCTGGGTGCTGCCAGACTGGTCGGCCAAGGCGCCGGTACGAGGCGAGATCCTGTCGTTGGCCGACAGCGGGCTGCTCGATTAGCGGGGCTTTGGCGCGGGCGAAGCAGTGCCCGACACGCCCGCGCCCGCGGCCATCCGATCGATGTCGCGGCAAATGCCACGCAGCAGATTGACCTCATCCGGTGTCAGCCCGGCACGCCCGAGCATCTGGCGAAGCCGCGGCATCAACCGCCGGGGCCGCGCCGGATCGAGCGTCCCGAGCGCCACCAGGCTGCTCGCCAAATGTTGGTACAAGCCTTCCACGGCGGCCAGATCGGCCAAAGGCGCACGGACTGGCACATGGGAAGCCGTGTCACAAGCCTTCCTGACCCGCGCGGCATGCAACACGGCTTGACGCAACGAAAAGGCCACGATCTGCACCGCCTGCGACAGGTTGAGCGAGTTGTAGCCAGCATCGGCTGGAATCACCAGCCAGTGCTGGCACTGGGCCATCTGTTCAGTGGACAACCCGGTGCGCTCCGTACCGAACACGAAGGCCACACGCTGAAAACGTCCGGTGGCCAGCCCGTCCATCACCTCATCGGCCATCGGCGCCGGAAACCTGGGCGCAGGCCCCCACTCACGCCCTTCGGCACTGACGGCCACGGCCAGCTGACAATCAGCCAGCGCCTCGCTCAGGTGCTCGACAGAACGGACAGCGGCCAGGCGGCTTTCAGCGCGGCCGGCACGCGCGAGCGCATCCGGGTGCACGCGAAAATCCGGATCTTTCGGCGACACCACCATCAGATCCGACAGCCCCATCGTGGTGATGGCCCGTACCGTGGATCCGATGTTGGCTGCCAGACTGGGAGCCACCAACACGATCCGGCAAGCGTCCAGCCAGCGTTGCAACGGTGCCTCCAGGCTTTGATGACAATCAAAAATTTCTGAACGCCTGGTCATTTACGTTATAATTTTTTCTTGTTCTAGAAAAGAAAGAAACCCCACACCATGCATCCGATGCTCAACGTCGCTGTACGCGCAGCGCGCCAAGCCGGCCGTCTGATCAATCGCGCCAGCATAGACGTGGAAACGGTGCAGATCACCCGCAAGGATCGAAACGATTTCGTCACCGAGGTGGATCGTGCCTCGGAGGCCGCGATCATCGAGACGCTGCTGGCCGCCTATCCCCATCATGCCATTCTAGCGGAGGAGTCCGGCTTCAAACCGGGCAAGGGCGCGACGGAAGAGCAGCACTGGCGAGAGGCCGAGCACGTCTGGATCATCGACCCGCTCGACGGCACCACGAACTTCATCCACGGGCTGCCCCACTACTGCATTTCCATCGCGCTGATGGAGCGCGGCGTCATCACGCAGGCGCTGATCTTCGACCCGAACAGCAACGAGCTGTTCACGGCCTCCCGTGGCCGTGGCGCCTTCCTGAACGACCGCCGCATCCGCACCAGCAAACGCTTCCGCCTCGAGGACGCGCTGATCAGCACCGGCTTTCCGTTTCGCCGCATCGGCGACCAGGATCAGTACCTCACCGTGCTGCGTCCACTGGTCGAAAAAGGCGCCGTCATGCGGCGTACCGGCTCGGCGGCCCTCGATCTGGCCTACACGGCAGCCGGCCGCTTCGACGGTTATTTCGAACGCGGCCTGAAGCCCTGGGACGTGGCTGCCGGCAGCCTGATCGTCACCGAAGCCGGTGGCCTGGTCGGTGACTTCAACGGCAACGCCAATTACCTGGAAGCCGGACAGGTCGTGGCCGGCAACCCGAAAATGTTCTCGGCGCTGATCCCGGTGCTGCAACCGGTGCTGGGCGACCCTGCTTCGCATGCGGGCACCGGCCGCCCGGATCCAGGCCAACCACGCCGTCAACTGACGCGCAAACCTCAAGCCGACCGCACGGACGGCTGACGCCCCCGGCGGCAACAGGGGCCATGCCTGCTTCGTGGCGGCAACAGCCCACCACCACAAGGGCATGGCGCCCGCCAAACCCCCAATATGCTTTAGGGGTTTTCATTCATCTTCACTGTCATACCCTTCACCATCATCACACCCTTTTTCAAGCGCCCTTCGTTCATTCTTTCATGAACGGATGAAGCCTGAGCCACATGCCACACGGCGTCGTGTGCACCTCGAATGCTCGCCATCGTGATGGCATCGCATGACCTGCCAGAGACGCGCCAGCTCCATGTGTTCTGCACAGCTCCCTGTCGATCAGGACATGCACAAGGCTGACACTCATCCAGCGGGGCCTTGTCCTTTCGCTTGCTTCACACCCGCGAATCCATGAAAAAAGCAATCACTGCCAGCCCGATCTCTGGCCTGACACGTACCAACCCGATACCTGCATCGCGCCTGCGCAACGGCCTCATCCTCACGCTGCTGGCCGCCTCGCTGGCCGCCTGCAACCAGGGCGCGCCGAACGCCCAGGGTGGCGATGGCGCCGCCGCCGGTGCCGCCCAGCAACCACCCAAACTGCCCGTGGGCGTGGTCACCGTGCAATACGCCCCGGTGGGGCTGATCGAAGACCTCCCCGGCCGGATCGAAGCCTCGCGCACGGCCCAGATTCGCGCCCGTGCAGCCGGTATTCTGGAAAAGCGCGTTTTCCAGGAAGGCACCGATGTGAAGGAAGGCGAGCTGCTCTTCAAGATCGATGCCGCCCCCTACCAGGCTGCACTGAACAGCGCCAAGGCCACGCTGGCACGTGCGCAGACCAATGTGACGAACACCAAGCGGGTGGTCGATCGCTACACCCCGCTGATCAAGGCCAATGCTGTCAGCCGGCAGGATTATGACAATGCAGTGGCCGCCTACAAGGCTGCTCAGGCTGAAGTGGGCGTGGCCCAGGCCGCCGTGAAGACGGCTGACATCAATCTCTCCTATGCAAATGTGACCTCCCCCATCAGTGGCCGCATCGGCCGTGCCCTCGTGACCGAAGGGGCACTCGTCGGTCAAGGGGACGCCACGCCACTGGCCACCGTGCAGCAGATCGATCCGGTCTACGTCAACATCACGCAACCAGCCTCCACCGTGATGCGCCTCAAGCGCGGGCTGGAGAGCGGTCAGCTCAAGCAGGCCGGCAAGGAAAATGCTGCCAGCGTGCGGGTGCGCTTCGACGATGGCAGCGTCTATGAACACAAGGGCAAGCTCCTCTTCACCGACCTGACGGTCGATCCGAACACGAACCAGATGGCCGTGCGCGCCGAGGTACCAAACCCGAATGGTGAGCTGCTGCCCGGCATGTACGTGCGGGCCGAACTGGAACAGGCCCAGATTCCCGAGGCCATCCTGCTGCCCCAGCAGGCCGTCACCCGTACCAACACCGGCGACAGCGTCACCGTTGTGGCGGCCGATGGCACGATGGCCCCACGCAACATCAAGATCGGCGGTTCACGCGACAACCACTGGGTCGTGCTCGAAGGTTTGAAGAACGGCGAACAGGTGATGGTCGACGGCTTCCAGCTCGTGCAGATGATGGGCGTGAAGGTGGTGACACCGGTGCCCTGGAAACCGGGCCAGAACACGCAGGCCGGCGCTCAGCCCGGTGCGGGCGCAGCAGCTGACGGCGCTGCCGGTTCAGGGACCGAAGGCCATGCATCTGCTGAAGGTGCCAACGCCCAGCCTGACCACGCAGCATCCGGCAAGCAGGCCGACACGCAGTAAAAGGGGCGGCAGATCATGGCTCAATTCTTCATTCACCGACCCATCTTTGCATGGGTCGTCGCCCTGTTCCTGATGGTGATCGGGGCCGTCTCGATCACCCAGCTGCCCGTGTCGCAATACCCGTCGGTGGCGCCCCCTTCGATCGTGCTGCGCGTGGCCTATCCTGGCGCCTCGGCTCAAACGCTTGAAGATTCGGTGCTCAGCGTCATCGAACGCGAAATGAACGGCTCGCCGGGCCTGATGTACATGGAAGCCAACGCCCAGGCCGATGGCAGTGGCCAACTGACCTTGACCTTCGAAGTGGGCACCGACGAGGATCTGGCCCAGGTCGACGTGCAGAACCGGCTGGCGCGAGCCACACCAAGGCTGCCCGCCGCCGTCACACAGCAAGGGGTTCAGGTCGACAAGTCACGCTCGAACTTCCTGGCCTTCATCATGTTGTCCTCGACGAATCCGGCTTTTGGCACGGATGCGCTCGGTGACTACGCCGCACGCAACATCGTGCCCGAGATCCAGCGGATCGATGGGGTCGGACAGGCCCAACTCTTCGGTTCCGAGCGCGCCATGCGGATCTGGCTCCAGCCGGCCAAGCTCGAAAACCTGAAACTCTCGACCAACGAGGTGATCAGCGCGATCCAGGCACAGAATGCGCAGGTGTCGGCCGGCGCGATCGGCGCGCTGCCGAACATCGACGGCCAGGCGATCACGGCTACCGTCACCACGCAAGGCCAACTGGAAAGCCCGGAACAGTTCGGCAACATCGTGTTGCGCGCGAACGCCGATGGTTCAACCGTTCGGCTGAAGGATGTCGCCCGCATCGAGCTGGGCATCCAGAGCTATGCAACCTCGGCCCGACTCAATGGCAACACGGCCGTGGGTCTGGGTGTCCAGCTGTCTTCGAGCGGCAATGCGATGGCCACGGCCAAAGCCGTGCGCGCCAAGATGGATGAGCTGCAAGCCTTCTTCCCCGAAGGCGTCAGCTGGACGATCCCCTACGACACCTCGGGCTTCGTGAAGCTCTCGATCGAACAGGTCGTCAAGACGCTGCTCGAAGCGATGCTGCTCGTCTTCCTCGTGATGTACCTGTTCCTGCAGAACATCCGATACACGCTGATCCCGACCATCGTCGTGCCGGTGACGCTGCTGGCCACCTTCGCCGTGCTACTGGCGATGGGGATGTCGATCAACGTGCTGGCCATGTTCGGCATGGTGCTCGTGATCGGTATCGTGGTGGATGACGCGATCATCGTCGTCGAGAACGTCGAACGGATCATGAGCGAAGAAGGACTGCCGCCCCTGCAGGCCACGATCAAAGCCATGCACCAGATTTCTGGCGCCATCATCGGCGTCACGGTGGTGCTGGTGTCCGTCTTCGTGCCACTGGCCTTCTTTGGTGGCTCGGTGGGCAACATCTATCGCCAGTTCTCGGTGGTGATGGTGACCTCCATCGGCTTTTCGGCCTTCATGGCGCTGTCGCTGACCCCCGCGTTGTGTGCCTCCTTCCTGAAACCGGTCGAGGCCGGCCATCACCACGAGAAAACCGGCTTCTTCGGCTGGTTCAACCGCGCCTTTTCCGCCGGCGCCAAGCGCTATGAGCGCAACATGGCCAGCATCGTTCGTCGCAGTGGCCGCTACATGGTGCTGTATCTCGCCATCGCGGCTGCGGCCGGGGTCTTCTTCACCCGCCTGCCCACGGGCTTTCTGCCCACCGAGGATCAGGGCTACATCATCGTCAACGTGCAGTTGCCCGCCGGTGCCTCGCAGGAGCGCACCCGCGAGGTGATGAAACAGATCGAAGCCTACATGGGCCAGCAGCCCGAGGTCGACAACATGGTGGGCGTGCTGGGCTTCAGCTTCAGCGGCAATGGCCAGAATGCCGGCATCATGTTCGTCACCTTGAAGGACTGGAACGAACGCGCCGGTGCCGAGCATTCGGCCGATGCCCTGGCAGGCCGCGCCATGATGGCCCTGGGCGGCATCCGTGATGCCTTCATCTATCCGCTCAGCCCGCCGGCCATTCCCGAGTTGGGCAACTCGACCGGTGTCAGCTTCCGCCTGCAGGACCGTGCCTCCAAGGGTCATGAAGCGCTGCTCAACGCTCGCAACATGATGCTCGGCATGGCGATGAAGAGTCCGGTGCTGACCGGTGTGCGTCCGGACGGCCTGGAAGATGCGCCGCAGGTT
Source organism: Lautropia sp. (assembly GCA_030532895.1). GTDB lineage: Bacteria > Pseudomonadota > Gammaproteobacteria > Burkholderiales > Burkholderiaceae_E > Lautropia. The sequence continues at coordinate 12,943 of JAUNKF010000041.1, forward strand.
CAGCTCGACATCGATCGCAACAAGGCCAATGCACTGGGCGTGAACTTTGCGGCGATCAACACGACGCTGTCGACCTCACTCGGCTCGGCCTACGTGAACGACTTCCCGAACGACGGTCGTTTACAACGGGTGATGGTGCAGGCCGATGCCCCGGCACGCATGCAGCCCGAAGACCTGCTGAAGCTCAACGTGATCAACGCCTCGGGGGAAGCCGTGCCCTTCTCGGCTTTCGCCAGCACGCGCTGGGTGGTCGGGCCGATGCAGACGGTGCGCTACAACGGTTACCCGTCGATGAAGATCGAAGCCTCCCCCGCCCCCGGCTACAGTAGCGGACAGGCAATGGCCGAAATGGAAAAGCTGGCCAGCCAGCTCCCGCCGGGCTTTGGCTTCGAGTGGACAGGCACCTCCTACGAGGAACGCATCTCGGGCGACCAGATGACGGTGCTCTTCGCCTTCTCGCTGCTGGCCATCTTCCTGTGTCTGGCAGCCCTTTATGAAAGCTGGACGGTGCCTTTCGCCGTGATCCTGGTCGTGCCCCTGGGACTTTTGGGTGTGATCCTGGCCTCGATGTGGGGTGGACAACTCAATGATGTCTACTTCAAGATCGGCATGATCACGATCATCGGCCTATCGGCGAAGAACGCGATCCTGATCATCGAGTTCGCGAAGGATCTGTACGACAAGGAAGGCATGTCGATCGCCAAAGCTGCCCTGCAGGCGGCCCATCTGCGGTTCCGCCCGATCCTGATGACCTCGCTCGCCTTCACGCTGGGCGTGGTGCCACTGGCCATCGCCACTGGCGCCAGCTCGGCCAGCCAGCGCGCCATCGGTATCGGCGTGGCCGGCGGCATGGTCACGGGCACCGTGCTCGCGCTGATGTTCGTGCCGTTGTTCTTCGTCGTGGTGCTGAGCATCTTCAAACGCAAGCGCCCAACCAACCTGACCCACACTGCCGAGGAGGGCAACTGAACATGGCCCCGTCATTCATTCATCCCCCGATGAACCCGACCTCGACGGGCGGCCCTCTGGCGGCCATGCCGCTGCGGGTCACCGCCCTGGCGGCTGCGCTGGCGCTGGCCGGGTGCGTCTCGCTCGCCCCGGTGCACCAGACGCCTGTCGCGCCGGTGGATGCGCAATTTGCGCACGCCGGCCAGGATGACACCGGCTCTGCCCTGCCGGCTGCCGCCGACATCCCCTGGAAGCAGTTCTTCGTCGACCCCCGACTGCAGCAATTGATCCAGATCGCGCTGGACAACAACCGCGATCTGCGCATCGCCTCGCTCAACATCGAGAAAGCCCAGGCAGCCTATCGCATCCAGCGGGCCGAGCGCCTGCCGGGTGTCGGGTTGATGGGCAGCGGAGAACGTGCCCCCAGCCCCCTCACAGGCGGGCAGGCCAGCACCTACACGGTGGGGCTGGGCATCACGGCCTTCGAGCTGGATTTCTTCGGCCGCGTGAAGAACCTGAGCGATGCGGCCCTCTCGGCCTTTCTGGCCACCGAAGAGGCGCATCGCACGGCCCAGATCTCGCTGGTCTCGGCCGTGGCCAACAGCTACCTGACGCTGCAATCGCTCGATGAACAGCTGGATCTGACCCGTCAGACACTCGCCACCCGCGAGGAATCTCAAAAACTCACGCAGCTGCAATACAAGAACGGCACGGCCTCGGCCCTCGATGCCTCACAGGCCGACTCGCTGGTTCATGCGGCCCGTGCCACGCTGGCGGCACTTACCCGTCAGCGCGCTGCCGCCTACAACGCGCTCGTGCTGCTGCTGGGCCAGCCGATGCCGCCCGCCGCAGACACCACGAGAGAGGCCATGGCCGATGGCACCAGCGCAGCCGGCATGAAGACCTCGCCGAACGGCAACGACGGCATGATGCGCCACACCCACGCCAAAGCTGACGGTACGGTCGGCCAGCAGCCCGTGGCCATGACAGCCCCCCCTGCCTCAACCGCATCCAGCGAGCTGATCGCGCTCACCGAGCTGCCCGCAGGGCTGCCCTCGGAGACGCTCGTTCGCCGCCCCGACATCCGGGCGGCCGAGCATCAGCTGCGCGCGGCCAATGCGAACATCGGCGCGGCACGAGCGGCCTTCTTCCCACGCATCACCCTCACCGGTACGGCCGGCGTGGGCAGCACCGAGCTGAGCGCCCTCTTCAACAGCGGCACCTTCGCCTGGACGCTGAACCCGCAGCTCGTGCTGCCGATCTTCGATGGCGGCCGCAACCGCGCCAACCTGCGTGTGGCCGAGGCCGAACAGAAGATCGCGGTGGCCAACTACGAGAAAGCCATCCAGACGGCCTTCAAGGAAGTCTCGGACAGCCTCGCAAATCGCGAAGGGCTGCTCGACCAGCTCGACGCGCAGCAGGCGCTCGTTCGGGTCGAGAATGAGCGGCTCGACATGGCGAACCTGCGCTACAAGAACGGTGTATCGAGTTACTTCGATGTGCTCGACGCGCAGCGCTCCGCCTTCGCGGCACAGCAGGAGCTGATCTCGGTCCGGATGGCTCAACGCCAGAACCTCGTCGAGTTGTACAAGGTGCTGGGCGGCGGCTGGCAGTAAGCACAGGCTGCACATGGGGTGCAGCCCACCTCCCCGATCAGGGGGGTGGGCGCTGAATCAAGCCAGCAGGTGCACCAGACATCACCCGTCTGCCTGCGCCTCCGCGTGAGTTCGAGCCCCCCGTCCCGCACATGCGCCCTCAGCAAAAACCCGGCTTCAGCCGGGTTTTTTGTGGGCCGCTGAAGCCTCTTCGTCAACACACCTCATGACAGAGGAAACGCCCGGCCCCATCACACGCCAAGCACCCGTCAGACAGCCATCGAAGGCTCATGAGCACCGCTTCCCCCCAAGGCTTGTATCAAAAATCCTGCCAAAAACTTGCTTTTTATCAAAAATCCTGTTCTCGTATGAAAAATCCGGCCTTCTGAGCGCCAGCGCTTCATCGGCTGGCTGCTCCTGCACACATCCCTTCCGGGCACGCGTGACACGCCCCCAACCCCCATGATCGGCTACGACTACCTGGCTCACCCAGCTTCCCCTCAAGATGCCGCCGCTGGCACGACCGGCACGGATACAACCGGTATCCCGGCTGGTGGTTCGTGACACGCTGATCGCCGTGCCAGCCCCCCTCGCCCCGGCTGGCAAGAACTTGCTCGATCACCTGCTGTTTGCACTCAAGCACGAGCCGATCCAGTTGCCCATTCTGCAAGAAGCGCTCCGACTGATTCCGGCAGCCGATGTCATCGCGGCGCTACGGCAAACACCGACGGGCGCCTACATACGGCGCGCCGCCTGGCTCTGGGAGCAGGTCAACGGCCAATCCCTGCCCCTGCCCAATGGCAAGGCTGCCGGCAACTACATCGATTTCTTCGATGACAAGGATTACATCACCGGCAAAGTCTGGGTGCGCTGCCCCAAATTCCGCGTCCAGTTCAATGGCATCGGCCCCCTTGCCTACTGCCCTGTCGTACCGCGTGATGCCTGCCTGATTGCGGAAGGCGAACAGATCCTTCAAATACTGGCAAGCTGGACATCCTCACCAGACAACCGGCCGATGATGGACAGGATCATGAGCTGGGTCTACCTCAGTGAAGCGCACAGCTCCTTTGCCATCGAACGAGAAACGTCCACGCCCGGCAAGGAGGCTGCCTTTCTTCGGGCACTCTCCCACCTCGATCAGCCCTTGAGCGAAAGCTATCTGGTCGACCTCCAGAACATGCTGATGTCCAGCCCCTTCGGCATGGAAGCCTCGTTTCGCCACCAGCAGAACTGGCTTCAACGCGGCGGCCATGGCGCCCTGGCGGTTCGCTACATTCCCCCGCCGCCCGAACACCTGGGCAGTCTGATGGATGGACTGATGCAGCTGGCCAATGCCGAAGATGCGGTTCCGCCCCTCATCAAGGCCGCCTTGATCAGCTTCGGATTCGTCTATCTGCACCCTTTCATGGATGGCAACGGCCGCTTGTCCCGGCTGCTCATGCAACACACCCTGCGGCAAAAACGGGTGTTGCCCGACATGCCCGGCGCCAACGCCATCCTGCCCCTGTCGGTCATCATGAAGCAGCAGGAAAACGATTACCTTCAGACCTTGGAAGCCTTCAGCCAGCCGCTTCGCTCACTGTGGGATGTCCGCTTCATCGACCAGGGAAGTTTTCATTTCGAGTTTCGCAGCACGCCATTCGTTTACGCCCATTGGCAGGGAGGGGCCGCCGCCCGCTTCATCACCCGCTGCGCACGGCAGGCACTGCAAGACAGCCTGATGGGCGAAGCAGCCTACCTGAAGGCATATGACCGCGCCTATCGTGCCATCGACCAGCACTTCGACCTGCCAGACCGCCTGATCAACCTGCTGATCCAGTGGATTCATCAGAACGATCACCGATTGCCCAACCGACGAAAGAAGCAGGAAGACATCGCCCTCCGGCTATCGGCAGAAGACATGGCCCGCATCGAGCAACTGGTCTCGGATGCCTTTGAAGACAAGGCTTCATGAACAGCGCCCAAGGCTTCTATCAAAAATCCTGTTTTCGTATGAAGAATCCGGCTTTCCAAACGCCAGGGATACGCTGAACAAGCCCACGCGGCGGTGTCGCCTCTCGGAACTTGTTCAGCGTATCCCTAAACAAAACCGGGGGATGCAGCCCCATCAAAGCCTGAACCTAAGCAGGTTCGAGAAACTTTGACAGGTACCGCATCCCCCGGCGCCCGAAAGGTGCATGGCACTGGAAGCGCCACGCACGAATATCCGCCCCCGCCAAAACCTCAAAGCCTCAAGCATTGAAGCATCAACAGGGATCGGAAACCGTCGCTCACTTCTTGCGGGCGTGCTTCATCGAGTCCATCGCCACGGCCAGCACGATGATGGCGCCCTTGATGATGTAC
>JAUNKF010000042.1 GCA_030532895.1 Lautropia sp.
TCGTGCCCACGTTCACGTGCGGCTTGGTACGCTCAAACTTACCCTTTGCCATTTTTCAAATCACTCCTGATTCTTTCTAGCGAGATTGTCATGTGTTTGCAGTGCCCGAGCCGGCTCATCCAACCCAGGCACTGCCATCAGTCCTGCACCCGGAATTACTTGGTACGGGCTGCGATCACCGCATCGGCGACGTTCTTCGGCGCCTCAGCATACTGTTTGAATTCCATAGTGTACGTGGCGCGACCCTGCGTCAGCGAACGCAGTGTGGTTGCATAGCCAAACATCTCGGCCAGCGGAACCTCGGCCTTGATCTGCTTGCCACCGCCCACCATGTCTTCCATGCCCTGGATCATGCCGCGCCGCGAGGACAGATCGCCCATCACGGTACCGGCATAGTCTTCCGGCGTTTCGACTTCGACGGCCATCATCGGCTCGAGCAGAACCGGGTTGGCCTTGCGCATGCCTTCCTTGAACGCCATCGAACCGGCCTGCTTGAAGGCGTTTTCGTTCGAGTCCACGTCGTGGTACGAACCGAAGTGCAGCGTGACCTTCACGTCGACCACCGGATAGCCGGCCAGCACGCCCGAAGGCAGGGTGTCTTCGATACCCTTCTGCACCGCCGGGATGTACTCGCGAGGCACCACACCACCCTTGATGGCGTCGACGAACTCGAAGCTCTCGCCACCCGGCTCCAGCGGCTCGAGCTTGAGCACGACGTGACCGTACTGACCACGACCGCCGGACTGCTTGACGAACTTGGCTTCGGCGTTGTCGACCGTCTTGCGGATGGTTTCGCGATAAGCAACCTGGGGCTTGCCGACGTTGGCTTCCACGTTGAATTCACGCTTCATCCGGTCGACGATGATCTCCAGGTGGAGCTCGCCCATGCCACCGATGATGGTCTGGCCCGACTCTTCGTCGGTGTGCACGCGGAAGGACGGATCTTCGGCAGCCAGACGTGCGAGCGCCAGACCCATCTTCTCCTGGTCAGCCTTCGACTTCGGCTCGACGGCCTGACGGATCACCGGCTCGGGGAACACCATCCGCTCCAGCACGATCGGGGCAGCCACATCGGTCAGCGTTTCACCCGTGGTGACATCCTTCAGGCCCACCACGGCGGCGATGTCGCCAGCACGCACTTCCTTGATCTCTTCGCGGTTGTTGGCATGCATCTGCAGCAGACGGCCGATACGCTCCTTCTTGCCGCGGGTGGCGTTGACGACCGTGTCACCGGAATTCAACACGCCCGAGTACACGCGCACGAAGGTCAGCTGGCCCACGAACGGGTCGGTCATCAGCTTGAATGCCAGCGCAGCGAACTTCTCGTTGTCGTCGGCCTTGCGAACGACCTTTTCACCGTCTTCGGTTTCACCTTCGATCGGCGGAATCTCGACCGGCGAGGGCAGGAAGTCGATCACGGCATCCAGCATCCGCTGCACGCCCTTGTTCTTGAAGGCGGTGCCGCAAAGCATCGGCTGGATTTCGTTGGCGATCGTGCGCTTGCGCAGACCGGCCTTGATCTTGTCTTCCGGCAGATCACCGTTTTCAAGATACTCGTTCATCAGGTCTTCGTCCGACTCGGCAGCCGCCTCGACCATCTTCTCGCGCCATTCGGCGGCGGTGTCGGCCAGCTCGGCCGGGATGTCCTTGTACTCGAACTTCATGCCGTTCGAAGCTTCATCCCAGATGATGGCCTTCATCTTGATCAGATCGACCACGCCCTCGAACTTGTCTTCGGCGCCGATCGGGATCACGACAGGAATCGGGTTGGCACGCAGACGCTGGCGCATCTGGTCATAGACCTTGAAGAAGTTGGCACCGGTACGGTCCATCTTGTTCACGAAGGCCAGACGCGGCACCTGGTACTTGTTGGCCTGACGCCAAACGGTTTCGGACTGGGGCTGAACGCCACCCACCGCGCAGTACACCATGCAGGCACCATCCAGCACGCGCATCGAACGCTCCACCTCGATGGTGAAGTCGACGTGCCCTGGGGTGTCGATGATGTTGATGCGGTGCTCGGGGTAGGAAAGATCCATGCCTTTCCAGAACGTGGTGACGGCAGCCGAAGTGATGGTGATGCCACGCTCCTGCTCCTGCTCCATCCAGTCGGTGGTAGCCGCGCCATCGTGCACTTCACCCAGCTTGTGGTTCACGCCGGTGTAATACAGGATGCGCTCGGTAGTCGTGGTTTTTCCTGCATCGATGTGGGCCGAAATACCAATATTTCGGTAGCGCTCGATGGGAGTCTTGCGAGCCATGATGGTGTGTCCTTGAGTAACGCATTGAGGCACTGAACGATGGCGATCAGCCTGGATACAGGCAGACGGCCGTTCGGTGCGAGGGGCAGGACAGATCGTGTCCTTGGAGTCCGTCGGGTGTCCTGATCGGATGGCCGATGAGGCAGGACACCCGAGCGGCGATCAGAAGCGGAAGTGGGAGAACGCGCGGTTGGCGTCAGCCATGCGGTGAACCTCGTCACGACGCTTGACGGCACCACCACGATTTTCAGCGGCTTCCATCAGCTCATTGGCCAGACGCTGACCCATCGATTTCTCACTGCGCTTCTTCGCAGCTTCACGCAACCAGCGCATGGCCAGCGCGGTACGGCGCACAGGGCGGACTTCAACAGGTACCTGATAGTTGGCACCACCCACCCGGCGGCTCTTGACCTCGACCATCGGACGGGAATTGGTCAGTGCAACCTGGAAGACCTCGATCGGATCCTTGCCGGACTTGCTACGGATGATTTCAAAGGCGCCATACAGAATGCGCTCGGCAACAGCCTTTTTGCCGGACAGCATCAGGACGTTGATAAATTTGGCGACTTCTTCGTTGTGATAAACCGGATCCGGCAGGATCACACGCTTCGGTACTTCGCGACGACGTGGCATAGTTTCCTCTATTTGTCATTCAGCTGGAAAACATGGCCCGGTTGCCTGGGACGCTGCCCGTGGATCGGCCAATGAAGCGCCACCCACATCGAGTGCCTGGTGAAATGCCTGCCGGCGGTGCGCCTTGCACACCGCCCAAGCCAGCCAACCTCGAGAGCCTGATTTCCTGATTCTGCGACCGCCGGACACCCTTGTCCGACCTGACAGAACCGCTTACTGGATGGCCTGACATCGGTTTGCGCCCATCGCAAACCCTGTGCCTTGACCACCCGCCTTGACCTGTACCGCCTGTTGACAGGACGGCCAGGGCGCAAACACGTGATGACGGTGATTACTTGGCAGCCTTGGGCCGCTTTGCACCGTACTTGGAACGTGCCTGCTTACGATCCTTGACGCCCTGCAAATCGAGGGAGCCGCGGACGATGTGGTAACGCACACCCGGCAAGTCTTTCACACGACCACCGCGGATCAGCACAACCGAGTGTTCCTGCAGGTTGTGGCCTTCACCGCCGATGTAGCTGATGACCTCGAAGCCATTGGTGAGACGAACCTTCGCCACTTTACGCAGCGCGGAGTTTGGCTTCTTCGGGGTAGTGGTATATACGCGAGTGCAAACGCCGCGACGCTGAGGACAATCTTCCAGCGCCGGACTCTTGCTCTTGACGACCGCGGATTGACGCGGCTTGCGTACGAGCTGATTAATGGTTGGCATGGCTGATAACGCTTGGATTTGGGAGCGACACGAGGGTCGCATCGAGAATGACCAACCACTCACAAGGCAGCTGCCCTGGAGGGTTGATGCATGCCGGTGGCACCGGCCCTTTTCCGGGACGCCAGCCAGGGCGCCCCTCGACCCACTGCCAGCACTTCGCCCGCACGTTGCGAAAGAAGCCCCGGAGCAATCCAAAGAGCGCATCTGGCCAGCGGATGGAGGACATCCGCCCCAGAAAGAAGGCAAGTATAAAAGGGATGGCGTGAAGGCGTCAACGCTTGTCAAGCGTCAACACGCGCGCCCACGTTCAAAGGGCCGGACTGACCCACAGATAGCCGGGGGCAGGCGGGGGCACGGCCTGTCGAAGCCCGTCCAGATTGCCACCTGGCATCATTTTCAGGGCTTCCCGAACAGCGGCTTCTGCCTCGGACAGGCTGTTGGCGGTCGCCGTGCACCCGGGCAGATCCGGCACATAGGCACGGAAGCAGGAACCACGCTGTTCAATCACAACTGCATACGACATCGAAAAAACACTCCTGGTATCAGGATCAAAGCTGGCATGACACGCAAAAGATCCTGCCAACGGCCTTTCTCTCAAGCCCAATGGAGGAACTTTCACGGGGGGGCGAAAAAAGTGTCTGACACCTTCTCACGCCTTGCCCAAAAGTGTGCCGCCAAGTCACGTGCTGATCATGTCGCGGCACGAATGAGATGAAACAAATTGTACGTTCATCGAAAAAACTGCCACGGATACGCAAGCCTCGTGGCCGCCGAACGGCCGTTTTTGTTGCAATGCCGCATAAAAGCCCTGTCCATCCGTGCCTCAGCAGGTCAAAGCCCATGTGAACGAACGCCTGACACACGGCAACGCCGATACGCCTGCGTGTGCCTCCCATCGAGTCGCCGGCACGGTTGCCGGCAAGGTTTGATGCATGCCCAAACAAAAAAAAACCGCCCCGGTTGACAGGACGGTTTCGGATGTATTGGGGGTGAGGGCAGAACGGGGCGGCAATCGGATGCCACCCCTGCCTTCAACCGGGCGGAGCCAGCCTTCAGTCTTCCGGCGTCATCCCACCTTCGGAAACCGGCGCCTCAGGCACCGGCACCGTTTCCGTGCCTGCGAACAGCGCGTTCAGATCCATCGCGGCGCGGCTGGCGGCACTGCTTTCCTCGACGCCGAAGGATGCATCAGGCGGCATCGAGAAAGCGGCTTCGGCAGCGGCCAGAGCAGCGGCTTCCTGCGCCTCGACCGATTCCTTGTCGTGGCGGGCCTTGTGATAGGCCAGGCCCGTACCGGCCGGAATCAGGCGACCGACGATGACGTTTTCCTTCAGGCCACGCAGGTCATCGCGCTTGCCCATGATCGCCGCTTCGGTCAGCACGCGGGTCGTTTCCTGGAAGGAAGCGGCCGAGATGAACGAATCGGTCGACAGCGAAGCCTTCGTGATGCCCAGCAGGATGTTGTCATAGGCCGGCGGAAGCTTGCCTTCGGCATTCATCTTGTCGGTGGCATCCAGAATCTCGCTGCGCTCGACCTGTTCGCCCACGATGAAGTTCGTGCCGCCCGGCGCCGTCACGACCACCCGACGCAACATCTGGCGAACGATCACCTCGATGTGCTTGTCGTTGATCTTCACGCCCTGCAGACGGTACACGTCCTGCACCTCGTCCACGATGTAGCGCGACAGTGCCTCGATGCCCAACAAACGGAGGATGTCGTGCGGATCGGCCGGGCCGTCCACGATCATCTCGCCCTTGTTGACGACCTGACCATCGTGCACCAGCACATGCTTCTCTTTCGGAATCAGGAACTCATGAGCATTGCCGTCCAGGTCGGTGATGACCAGACGCTGCTTGCCCTTCGTGTCCTTGCCGAAGGAAACGGTACCGGTAACTTCCGCCAGCATGCCGGCGTCTTTCGGCGAGCGGGCCTCGAACAGCTCGGCCACCCGCGGCAGACCCCCGGTGATGTCACGGTTCTTGTGGGACTCCTGCGGAATACGGGCCAGCACCTCACCCACGGCCACCAGCTGGCCGTCGCGCACAGTGATCAGCGCGCCCACCGGGAAGCCGATCTGCACCGAGTGATCGGTGCCGGCGATCTTCACTTCCTCGCCGTGCTCATTGATGAGCTTCATCGTCGGACGCACGTTCTTGCTCGTGGCGCTGCGGCGCTTGGCATCGATGACCACCTGCGTGGACAGACCCGTCACCTCATCGATCTGCTTGGCAACGGTCACGCCCTCTTCCACGTTCTCGAACTTCACCGTGCCAGCGTATTCGCTGATGATCGGACGGGTGACCGGATCCCAGTTCGCCAGTTGCGAACCGGCCGTCAGCGCCTGGCCATCATGCACGTTCAGCGTGGCGCCATAGGGGATCTTGTGACGCTCCCGCTCACGGCCGTTGTCATCGGTGATGATGACTTCACCCGAACGCGAGATCACGATCAGCTCGCCCTTGGCGTTGGTGATGTAACGCATCGTGGCCGAGAAACGGGCCACACCATTGGACTTCGCCTCGACCGAGCTGGCCACCGCGGCCCGTGATGCCGCGCCACCGATGTGGAAGGTACGCATCGTCAGCTGCGTGCCCGGCTCACCGATCGACTGGGCCGCAATGATGCCCACCGACTCGCCGGTGTTGACCAGCACGCCACGGCCCAGATCACGACCATAGCACTTGGCGCACAGACCATAGCGCACATCGCAGGTGAGCGGCGTGCGCACCCGAACCTCGTCGATGCCGAGCTGCTCGATCCGGTCGACCAGATCCTCGTTCAGCAACTCGCCGGCGGCGATGGCCGTTTCCTGCGTTTCAGGGTTGATCACGTCCACGGCCGTGACACGGCCCAGCACGCGGTCTCGCAGCGGCTCGATGACCTCACCCCCTTCGACCAGCGCCCGCATGGCCACGCCGTTGCTCGTACCGCAATCCTGCTCGGTCACGACCAGATCCTGCGCCACGTCCACCAGACGACGGGTCAGATAACCCGAGTTGGCGGTTTTCAGTGCGGTATCGGCCAGACCTTTACGGGCACCGTGGGTCGAGATGAAGTATTGAAGCACGTTCAGCCCTTCACGGAAGTTCGCCGTGATCGGCGTCTCGATGATCGAGCCATCAGGCTTGGCCATCAGGCCCCGCATGCCCGCCAGCTGACGGATCTGGGTGGCCGAACCACGAGCACCCGAATCCGCCATCATGTAGATGGCGTTGAAGGACTCCTGCTTCTCGGCCACGCCATGACGGTTGACGACGTTTTCCGATGCGAGCTGATCCATCATGGCCTTGGCAACCTGATCACCAGCCTTCGACCAGATATCCACCACCTTGTTGTAGCGCTCGCCCTGCGTCACCAGACCCGAGGTGTACTGCTTTTCGATTTCCTTCACCTCATCCTCGGCAGCGGCCAGGATTTGCGGCTTGGACGGCGGCACGAGCATGTCGTCGATGGCGATCGAGATGCCACCGCGGGTTGCCAGCCGGAACCCGTTCTGCATCAACTGGTCGGCCAGGATGACGGTCGCACGCAACCCGCAGCGACGGAAGGAGGCATTGATCAGGCGCGAAATTTCCTTCTTCTTCAGCGCCCGGTTCATCAGGTCGAAAGGCAAGCCTTTGGGCAGGATCTCCGACAGCAGCGCACGACCGACCGTCGTCTCGAAACGCTTCAGGTGCGGCTGGAACTCGTTGTCACCGATGCGCTCGTACTCGACCAGACGCGCCGTGATCTTCGTGCCCAGCTCGACTTCACCGTTGTCATAGGCACGCTGCACTTCCTTCAGGTCGGCCATGAACATGCCTTCGCCCTTGCCGTTGACCTTGGCGCGAGTGGCATAGTACAGACCCAGCACGATATCCTGCGACGGCACGATCGACGGCTCACCGTTGGACGGGAAGAGCACGTTGTTCGAGGCCAGCATCAGGGCGCGCGCTTCCATCTGCGCTTCGAGCGACAGCGGGACGTGAACCGCCATCTGGTCGCCGTCGAAGTCGGCGTTGAAGGCCGCGCAGACCAGCGGGTGCAGCTGAATGGCCTTGCCTTCGATCAGCACCGGCTCGAACGCCTGAATGCCCAGACGGTGCAGCGTCGGCGCCCGGTTCAGCATCACCGGGTGCTCGCGAATCACCTCTTCCAGGATGTCCCAGACGATCGGCTCCTGATTGTCCACCATCTTCTTGGCCTGCTTGATGGTGTTGGCCGCCGACATCGCCTCCAGCTTGTTGAAGATGAAAGGCTTGAACAGCTCCAGCGCCATCAGCTTCGGCAGGCCGCACTGATGCAGCTTCAGCTGCGGGCCGACCACGATGACCGAACGGCCCGAATAGTCGACACGCTTGCCGAGCAGGTTCTGACGGAAGCGACCGCCTTTACCCTTGATCATGTCGGCGAGCGACTTCAGCGCCCGCTTGTTGGCGCCCGTCATCGCCTTGCCACGACGGCCGTTGTCGAGCAGCGAGTCGACCGACTCCTGCAGCATCCGCTTTTCATTACGGACGATGATCTCGGGTGCCTTCAGCTCCAGCAGACGCTTCAGACGGTTGTTCCGGTTGATGACCCGACGATACAGGTCGTTCAGATCGGAGGTGGCAAAACGCCCCCCGTCGAGCGGCACCAGCGGACGCAGCTCGGGCGGCAGCACCGGCAGCACTTCCATGATCATCCACTCGGGGTGAATGCCCGAGCGCTGGAAACCTTCCAAAACCTTCAGGCGCTTGGCGATCTTCTTGACCTTGGCTTCCGAGGTCGTGACCTGGATTTCCTCGCGCAGCTGATCGACCACGCGATCCACATTGATCGACTTCAGCAGGTCGCGAATGCCCTCGGCACCCATCGCGGCCTCGAACTCGTCACCATATTCCTCGGTTTTGGCGAGAAAGTCGTCTTCGGTCAGCAGCTGGTTGCGCTTGAGCGGCGTCATGCCCGGCTCGACCACGACATAGGCCTCGAAGTACAGCACGCGCTCGATGTCGCGCAGCGTCATGTCGAGCACCATGCCCAGACGCGACGGCAGCGACTTCAGGAACCAGATGTGCGCCACGGGGCTGGCCAGCTCGATGTGGCCCATCCGCTCACGACGCACCTTGGCCAACGTGACTTCGACGCCGCACTTCTCGCAGATGACGCCGCGGTGCTTCAGGCGCTTGTACTTGCCGCACAAGCACTCATAGTCCTTGATCGGCCCGAAGATCTTGGCGCAGAAGAGGCCATCGCGCTCGGGCTTGAAGGTACGGTAGTTGATGGTTTCGGGTTTCTTGACTTCGCCGTAGGACCACGAGCGAATTTTCTCCGGCGAGGCCAGGCCAATGCGGATCGCGTCGAAGTGATCCGATTCCTCGACCTGCTTGAAGAGATTCATCACGCCTTGCATGGGGATCATGGGCTACTCCGTAGTATTCCTAAGCGTGTCTCAAGAGCGCTCCAGATCGATATCGATCCCGAGCGAGCGGATTTCCTTCACCAGCACGTTGAACGACTCCGGCATGCCGGCATCGATCGCGTGCTCTCCCTTGACCATGTTTTCATAGACCTTCGCGCGGCCGGTCACGTCGTCGGACTTCACCGTCAGCATTTCCTGCAGTGTGTACGAGGCGCCATAGGCTTCGAGCGCCCAGACCTCCATCTCACCGAAACGCTGGCCACCGAACTGGGCCTTACCACCCAGCGGCTGCTGGGTCACGAGGCTGTACGGGCCGGTGGAACGGGCATGCATCTTGTCATCGACCAGGTGGTGCAGCTTCAGGAAGTGCATGTAACCGACACTGACCGGACGGTCGAAAGGATCGCCGGTGCGGCCATCCCGCAGGATCAGCTGCGTCTTGCTCGGCGTGAAGCCCAGCTTTTCGGTGCGCGGGTCTTCCGACGGGAAAGCCAGATCCAGCGCGGCGCGGATGTCCTCTTCCGTGGCCCCATCGAACACCGGCGTGGCAAACGGCACACCATCACGCAGGTTCTTGGCCATCTCCAGGATTTCTTCATCCGAGAGCTGGTTCAGATCGACCTTCTGGCCACGTTCGTTGTAGACCTTGTCCAGATAGCGACGCAGCTCCGACACCTTCACGTGCCGATCGAGCAGCTCGCCGATCCGCAGGCCCACGCCCTTGGCGGCCCAGCCCAGGTGAATTTCCAGAATCTGGCCCACGTTCATCCGGGACGGCACACCCAGCGGGTTCAGCACGATGTCGCACGGCGTACCATCGGCCATATACGGCATGTCTTCCACCGGCACGATGCGCGAGACCACACCCTTGTTACCGTGACGGCCGGCCATCTTGTCACCCGGCTGCAGGCGACGCTTGACGGCCAGATACACCTTCACCATCTTCAGCACGCCCGGCGGCAGCTCGTCGCCCTGCGTGAGCTTCTTGCGCTTCTCTTCAAAGGCCAGGTCGAACTGGTGACGCTTCTGCTCGATGGCATCCTTCATGCCTTCGAGCTGCACGGCGATGGCCTCATCGGCCAGACGCACCTCGAACCAGTGATAACGATCGAGGCTGTGCAGGTATTCGGCCGTGACGACCTCGCCCTTGGCCAGCTTCTTCGGCCCGCCGTTGGCAACCTTGCCGACGATCAGACGCTCGATCCGGCTGAAAGCATCGTTCTCGACGATCCGCAGCTGATCGTTCAGATCCTGGCGGAAGCGCTTCAGCTCATCATCGATGATCGACTGGGCACGCTTGTCACGGGTGATCCCTTCACGCGTGAACACCTGCACGTCGATGACCGTGCCGCTCATGCCGGACGGCACGCGCAGGCTCGTGTCCTTCACATCGGATGCCTTCTCGCCGAAGATGGCCCGCAGCAGCTTCTCTTCCGGCGTGAGCGTGGTTTCGCCCTTCGGCGTGACCTTGCCCACCAGCGTGTCGCCGGCGGTCACTTCGGCACCGATGTAGACGATACCTGACTCGTCCAGACGCGAAAGCTGACCTTCGGACAGGTTCGAGATGTCACGCGTGATCTCTTCCGGTCCCAGCTTCGTGTCACGCGCCAGCACCGACAGCTCCTCGATGTGGATCGAGGTGTAGCGATCATCGGAGACGACCTTCTCCGAGATCATGATCGAATCCTCGAAGTTGTAGCCGTTCCAGGGCATGAACGCGATCAGCATGTTCTGGCCCAGTGCCAGCTCGCCCAGATCGGTGGAGGCACCGTCGGCGATCACGTCGCCAGCCGCCAGCTTGTCGCCCTTCTTCACGATCGGGCGCTGGTTGATGTTCGTGTTCTGGTTGCTGCGGGTGTACTTGATCAGGTTGTAGATGTCCACACCCACTTCACCGGCCGTGGCCTCTTCGTCGTTGACGCGGATCACCACACGGTTGGCATCGACATAATCCACCACCCCGCCACGCAGCGCCGTCACCACCGTACCCGAGTCCACCGCACAGGTGCGCTCGATGCCGGTGCCGACCAGCGGCTTCTGCGGACGCAGGCAGGGCACGGCCTGGCGCTGCATGTTGGCACCCATCAACGCCCGGTTGGCATCATCGTGCTCCAGGAACGGGATCAGCGAAGCCGCCACCGACACGATCTGCGAGGGCGCCACGTCGATGTATTCGACACGATCGGGCGACACCAGCTGGGTTTCGCCATTGATACGCACCGACACCAGCTCACCGGTCAGGTTGCCCTCGGCATCCACTTCCGAGTTGGCCTGCGCGATCACGTAGCGACCTTCTTCGATGGCCGACAGGAAGTCGATCTGGTCGGTCAGCTGCTTGTTCTCGACCTTACGGTACGGGGTTTCCAGGAAACCGAATTCGTTGAGCCGCGCGTAGAGCGCCAGCGAGTTGATCAGACCGATGTTCGGGCCTTCCGGCGTCTCGATCGGGCAGACACGTCCGTAGTGGGTCGGGTGAACGTCACGCACCTCGAAGCCCGCCCGCTCGCGCGTCAGGCCACCAGGGCCAAGGGCCGAAACACGGCGCTTGTGCGTGATTTCCGACAGCGGGTTCGTCTGATCCATGAACTGCGACAGCTGGCTGGAGCCGAAGAACTCGCGGATGGCCGCGCTGATCGGCTTGCTGTTGATCAGGTCATGCGGCAGCAGGTTCTCGGTTTCGGCCTGACCCAGGCGCTCACGCACGGCACGCTCGACACGCACCAGACCGGCCCGGAACTGGTTTTCGGCCAGCTCACCCACGCAACGCACACGGCGGTTGCCCAGGTGATCGATATCATCGATTTCACCCTTGCCGTTACGCAGATCCACGAGCAGCTTGATGACGGCCACGATGTCTTCGTTTTCCAGCGTCATCGGGCCATTGGGGTCTTCGCGACCCACACGGCGATTGAACTTCATCCGGCCCACACGCGACAGATCATAGGTGTCGGCGTTGTAGAACAGGCGATTGAAGAGCGCCTCGACCGCATCCTCGGTCGGCGGCTCGCCCGGACGCATCATCCGATAGATGGCGATGCGGGCAGAAATCTGGTCGGCCGAATCATCCAGACGCAGCGTCTGGGAGATGAAGGGGCCAGCGTCCAGATCATTGGTGTAGAGCGTGCGGAACTGGGCAATGTTGGCTGCGCGCAGACGGGCCAGACTGTCCTCCGTCAGCTCGTCATTGGCACGCATCACGACTTCTCCCGTCTCCGGGTCGATGATGTCGGTGGCCACGGCGCGGCCCAGCAAGAATTCGTCCGGCACCGACACGAGCTTGAGGCCCGCAGCCTCCATCTCGCGGATGTGCTTGGCATTGATCCGCTTGTCCTTGGCGACGATCACCTTGCCATCACGATCGGTGATGTCAAAACGGGCGGTTTCACCCTTCAGGCGCTCGGGTACCAGCTCCATCTTCGCGCCTTCGCTCTCCAGCGTGAAGCTGTCGAAGACGAAGAAATGCGCGAGGATCTGCTCCGGCGTCATGCCGATGGCCTTCAGCAGAATCGTCACCGGCATCTTCCGGCGGCGGTCGATCCGGAAGTAGAGGATGTCTTTGGCATCAAACTCGAAATCGAGCCACGAACCGCGGTAAGGAATGATCCGGGCCGAGAACAGGAGCTTGCCCGAGCTATGCGTCTTGCCGCGGTCATGCTCGAAAAAGACACCCGGCGAACGATGCAGCTGCGAGACGATCACACGCTCGGTGCCGTTCACCACGAAAGAGCCGTTCGGGGTCATCAGGGGAATTTCACCCATGTAGACCTCCTGCTCCTTCACTTCCTTCACTGTGGGCTTGCTGGCCTCACGATCCATGATCACCAGCCGAACACGGGCACGCAGCGGGGCGCAGAAGGTCAGGCCACGCTGCTGGCATTCCTTCATGTCGAAGGCCGGGGTGCCCAGCGTGTAACCGACAAACTCCAGACGGGCCATGTCGTTGTGAGAAGAAATCGGAAAGATCGATTTCAGTGCTGCCTGCAAGCCTTCATCCTTGCGCTGATCGGCAGGAACCCCTTCCTGCAGGAAATTGGCATAGGACTCAAGCTGGGTGGCGAGCAGATAAGGCACTTCCTGAGCGCCACGGGCACGATCGTGGCCAAAGCTCTTGCGGATGCGCTTCTTTTCGGTGAACGAGTAGGTCATGGACTCTCCGTGAGATGTCGGGGTCACAATAAGCAAACAGCGATTGACGGGATGTTCTGGGCGGCGGGCGCCGCATCCGATCAATCTGGGGCGGGCAAAAAGACTGGGGCTGACACAGGCAGAGATGGTTGAGGCAAGATGCCGTGATCTTGCTGGGGTATACGTCATTCGACGCAACCCGCTACAACACGCAACTCCTGCAGAACGGCGTCTTGAAGCGGGTCATCCGGCGCTGGACAAAGCGATCAGGGCGGCAGGACAGCGGAAGAACTCGCAAACGAGGGGTTTCCAACGAATCGTCGACTTCAGCGGCTTCAAGTCGATTCAGCCCTGGCACGACACGGCGGTGCGGGGGTCGACAGGAAAGCCAGGCGCTTTTGCGACGAATGCCGGCAGCCATCACTGGCCTGCCGGCTACTGAAAAAGCACAGGGCTTTGACAGGCGCCGAAGCCCCGCTGGCAGCCAGCAACACCGATATCGGCATGCTGGCCCCGAAGATGCGGGGCTGCGGCAAGAAGCAATTACTTGACTTCGACTTTGGCGCCGGCGTCTTCCAGTTGCTTCTTCAGTGCCTCGGCGTCGGCCTTGGCGATGCCTTCCTTCACAGGCTTCGGTGCACCGTCGACCAGATCCTTGGCTTCTTTCAGGCCCAGGCCGGTGGCAGCACGCACGACCTTGATGACCTCGACCTTCTTCTCACCGGCAGCGGCCAGCACCACGGTGAATTCGGTCTGCTCTTCAGCAGCAGCGCCAGCAGCGGCACCACCGGCAGCCGGGGCAGCCACGGCCACGGCAGCAGCAGCTGCCGACACGCCGAACTTCTCTTCCATCATCTTGATCAGTTCGGACAGTTCCAGAACGGTCATACCTGCGACTGCGTCGAGGATTTCTTCTTTGCTCAGTGCCATTTGGATGAACTCCAGTTCAATTGCGTTTGTTGCGTCGGTATCAAGCCCGACAGTCGTTCAGAAAAACGGGGCGGGATCAGGCAGCTTCCTGCTTGTCGCGCACGGCGGCCAGACCGCGGACAAACTTGGTCGGCACCTCGTTGAGGGTGCGGACGAAGGTTGCCACGGGTGCCTGCATCGTACCCAGCAGCTTGGCCAGCAGCTCTTCACGGCTCGGCATGGTGGCAAGTGCTTGCACACCGGCGATGTCCATGACCACATTGGGCATGGCACCACCCTTGATGACGAGCTGATCATTGGCCTTGGCAAAGGCTGCCATCAGCTTGGCCGACGCGACCGGATCAACGGCAATACCGTAGATCAGCGGGCCGACCATCTGGTCAGCCAGCTTCTCATAGGGCGTGCCTTGAACGGCGCGACGTACCAGCGTGTTCTTCAACACGCGCAGATACACACCCGATTCCCGTGCCTGCTTGCGCAGCTGGGTAATCTTCTCGACTGTCAGACCACGGTATTCGGCGATCACGATCGAGCCAGCTTGTGCAACCTGTGCACTGACTTCCTCGATGACTGCCGCTTTCTCAGTACGATTGAGAGCCACGGTCTTCCCTTTTTAAAAAAACGGTTGCGCTTGCGCACTTCCGCTGTTGACTACACGGCGACCAGGTGTGAAGCCTTCTGCCACAGTCCCCGACATCGTCGCCCGCCCTTGAGGCAGACGCCATATCGACACTGCAATCGAACACTTCATTCTTCAGGACCGCCATCTGCGTATGGCGCCCGGCCTCGGATGTGTCGAGGACACACGAACCGGACATTCAAGGCCGACACATTCGACACGCGGGTTGCCCCGCAGCCATCTGGCACAGCCCCATACGGTCTTTGATAACCCGCACCCGATGGTGCGGCCCAAAGCACTAAAAGGAACAGGGGTAAACCCCTATTCCAACATTCTTCAACCGGCAAACCTTGGATTATTCACCCAAAATGGCCGGTTGACTAGTCCCCCTGAATCAGGAGGCTGCGATGGTGGACGTATCCACGCGCACGCCAACACCCATGGTGCTGGAGACTGCAACCTTGCGCAGGTACAGACCTTTGGAGGTGGCCGGCTTTGCACGGTTCAGTGCATCGATGAAGGCAGCCAGGTTTTCCTGCAGCGCGGCCACATCGAAGGACGCACGACCGATGGTCGAGTGGATGATGCCAGCCTTGTCGGTACGATACTGAACCTGACCCGACTTGGCGTTCTTCACGGCCTCGGCCACGTTCGGCGTGACGGTACCCACCTTGGGGTTCGGCATCAAGCCACGGGGGCCCAGGATCTGACCCAGCGAACCCACCACACGCATTGCGTCCGGCGAGGCAATCACCACGTCGAAGTCCAGCTGACCAGCCTTGACCTTCTCGGCCAGATCTTCCATGCCGACCACATCGGCACCGGCTGCCAACGCCTCCTCGGCCTTGGCGCCCTGGGTGAAGACGGCCACACGAACCGACTTGCCCGTACCGCGGGGCAGCACGACCGAGCCACGCACGAGCTGGTCGGATTTACGCGGATCGATACCCAGCTGAACCGCCACGTCGACCGACTCGTCGAACTTGGCGTTGGCGCACTCTTTCACGAGCGCCAGCGCATCAGGCGTGGCATAGAGTTTGCGCGGTTCGACCTTGGCTTTCAGCGCCTGTACACGTTTGCTCAACTTGGCCATTTACACGCCCTCCACATTGACACCCATGCTGCGGGCGGAACCGGCAATAGTACGCACGGCGGCGTCCAGATCGGCAGCGCTCAGGTCGGGCTGTTTGGTTTTTGCAATTTGTTCCAGCTGCTCGCGGGTGAGCGTACCCACCTTGTCGGTATGCGGCGTCTTGGATCCCTTGTCGATCTTGGCTGCCTTCTTGATCAGGATCGACGCCGGCGGCGTCTTCATGATGAAGGTGAAGCTCTTGTCAGCAAAGGCGGTGATCACGACCGGAATCGGCAGACCCGGTTCCATGCCCTGGGTCTGCGCGTTGAACTGCTTGCAGAACTCCATGATGTTCAGACCACGCTGACCCAGCGCCGGACCGATCGGAGGCGACGGGTTCGCTTTGCCCGCAGGCACTTGCAGCTTGATGAAGCCGACGATTTTCTTTGCCATTGATGGCTACTCCTCGATGAGTGCTATCGCCTGAATCCAGGAGGGCGACGATAACGAACGCCGCCCGGAAACAGGCTCCTCAAATGATCGTTGGCCGTTGCCGACCAACGCCCTGAAACCCCATCGGGCCAACAGACGCACACGCGGCTGTTACCCGAACAGGTCATGGCGACATGCCCACCTGGACATGCCGCCATGACCGATTGAGCCGGTCAGAGCTTTTCGACCTGACCGAACTCCAATTCCACCGGCGTGGCCCGACCGAAGATCGTGACCGACACACTGAGGCGATTCTTCTCGTAATTGACTTCTTCGACATTGCCGTTGAAGTCTGCAAAGGGGCCTTCCTTCACACGAACCATTTCACCCACTTCAAACAGGGTCTTCGGCCGCGGCTTCTCGACGCCCTCGGCCATCTGGTTCATGATCTTGTCGACCTCCGCCTGAGAGATGGCGGCAGGACGGTTACCACTCCCCCCCACGAACCCGGTCACCTTGCTGGTGTTCTTCACCAGGTGCCAGGTATCGTCATTCATTTCCATCTCGACCAGCACATAGCCAGGAAAGAAACGACGTTCCGTGATCGTGCGCTGGCCATTTCTCATCTCGACCACTTCTTCCGTGGGCACCAGAATCTGACCAAACAGATCCTGCATGCCCAAGCGCTCGACACGCTCCCGAATGGCACGGCCAACGCTCTTTTCCATGCCCGAATAGGCATGCACCACATACCAGCGTTTGCTCATCAGCGACTCCAGCCCAGCACAAGATCGTACAACACCCACTGGATCAGGCCATCGACCAGCCAGAGGAACAATGCCATGACGAACACAAACAGGAAGACGTACAGCGTGACAGACCAGGTTTCCTTCTTGCTTGGCCAAACCACACGCTTGGCCTCAGCCCAGGACTCTTTCAAAAAGGCAAAAAGACGACGCCCCGGCCCGGATGTCCAGGCGAAGACCACGCCCAGCACAAGGCCGCCAATGACGGACAAAACCCGAAAAATCAGCGCTTGTTCGCGCAACAGATAGAACCCGACGACACCGGCCACAACCGCCAGCAAGGCAAAGACGAGTTTGACGCGGTCAGCAGCAGAGGTGACATCTTCGACTTTTTGCTGTGCTGCCATCTATTCAGCCCGGATTCCTGCAGTCTATGACTGCCATGTTGACTTTTCTTCAGACGAAACCGGGCCTGATGGCCCGGCTTGTTACTACTTGGGGAAAGTGGCAGGGGCAGAGGGAATCGAACCCCCAACCTTTGGTTTTGGAGACCAACGCTCTGCCAGTTGAGCTATGCCCCTACTTTCCTACAATGACTTGCTTGATGCTTAGGCGATGACCTTGGCCACCACACCGGCGCCCACGGTACGACCACCTTCA
>JAUNKF010000003.1 GCA_030532895.1 Lautropia sp.
TGAAGGTGGTCGTACCGTGGGCGCCGGTGTGGTGGCCAAGGTCATCGCCTAAGCAGTTTTTCTCAACATTAGTCCAGGATAGGGGCGTGTCTGCCGCACGCCTCTCGCTCTTTAAGGAACAAGCATGGCAAACCAGAAGATCCGTATCCGTTTGAAGGCGTTCGATTACAAGCTGATCGATCAGTCCGCTGCTGAAATCGTTGATACGGCCAAGCGTACCGGCGCTGTCGTTCATGGCCCTGTGCCGCTGCCGACTCGCATCGAGCGTTTTGACGTGCTGCGTTCACCGCACGTGAACAAGACCTCCCGTGACCAGCTGGAAATTCGTACCCACCTGCGTCTGATGGACATCGTCGACCCGACCGACAAGACGGTTGATGCGTTGATGAAACTTGATTTGCCTGCCGGTGTGGATGTAGAGATCAAGCTGCAGTAAAACGGTCAGCCTGCAGAGCCTTCAAAGGCTGATCGAGATGAACCTGCTGTCTCCTGTTTGGGGCAGCAGGTTTTTTTGTGCGCTGGCATGAGTGTAAGTGCTTGCTTATCTTTCATCGTCTGTTCTGCTCAGGTGCTTTGGGCACGCCTGGTTTTGGGCGAGTCAGTACACAGAGACCCTGACCATCTGTTCGCCTTGGGGTCAGGCCCGATGCCGCTTCGTGCGACCATTCGTGATCGGAGGTTCGAACTGTTTGCCGACCGTGCCAGGCCCGCAGCCCCCCGGTTTTACCCCTGACGGGGGGCTCTCCCATCCCTTTGAATCTCTTGAGGGGGACGGGTTTGGCGGTGTTGCCCACCACGTTGATGGAGTGCCTCATGTCATCCTCTTCCACGCCTGACCCCGCCCCCGGTGCTGGCCAGCACACCCAGGCTGACCGCTCTTTCGACAATCCGCAAAAGCGCCGCACGGGCCTTCAGCGTTTGTGGCACGCCACGGGCTATTCGCTCAATGGTCTACGGCTGGGCTGGGGCGAGGCGGCGTTCCGGCTAGAAGCCATGCTGGCTTTCGTCATGGTGCCGCTCGCATTCTGGCTTGGACGGAGCTGGGTCGAGGTGGGCGTGCTGGCGGGCAGTGTGCTCCTCTTGATGATCGTCGAACTCTTGAACACGGCCATCGAGGCCGTGGTCGACCGGGTTGGCACCGAGTGGCATGCGCTCTCGGGCAAGGCCAAGGACATGGGCAGTGCGGCCGTGCTGCTCGCCACCGTCTGGATGCTCGGTGTCTGGGCTGCTGCGCTATGGCGCTGCCTGGTGGGCTGAGGGAGGGCATGAAAAACGGGCAGTGCCTGCGGATTGGCAGCTGCCCGTGGGATTGAGGTTTTCGACTGCCTGCCAGCCCAAGGGGCTGGCATCACAGCGCATCACCTGGTCATCAGAACCAGGCTTCGACCTGAACGCCATAGAACATGGCGCTGCGCTTGTCGGCAAAGGCGCTCACCGGGGTGGCACAATCGCGGCCAGTGCAGACGACCGAGCCTGCCGACGCGGCGGCGTCGTTCCACTTGGCATAGGTGGCATACAGGCGCAGGGCCGGGCGGGCGAACACGCCTTCACCCATCGCAAACTGCGTGCCCAGCGTCAGCTTCGTCAGCTTGCGTGTGGCTTGCGATTCCTGCTTCAGTTGCTGGTAGCCGAGTTCGCCATACAGGCCCAGCACTTCGTTGAGGCTGTAGTGCGGACGCGTGCCCAGCCACAGTTCCTTCACGCCGACATCATTGATGTCCGAGTTGCGATAGCCAACCGTGCTGGTGGCCGACCAGCGGCTGCCGGCGGGCTGATACAGCCAGTGATCGAACACCAGCCATTCCTTGCGCTCATCGGTGCTGCCTGCAAACCCGAAGCCCTTCAGTGAAGCGGCATTCTTGGCGAACTGCAGGCCCAAGGTGTTCGTGCCACCCACGCCCAGGAAGTTCTCCTGTTCATGCGACACCGTGAAGGCTGCGCCGTTCTTGCCAGGCTTGTTGTCGATGGTGCGCGTTTCGCGAACCAGCACCTCGACGTTCGGCGTGGCCGGGTTGTTGTCCAGATCCAGTGACTGCGGGGTGTCGACCGTGTAGGTGCTGGTGCCGCCGCGGTTGTTGGCGCGGATCAGGTCGAAACCGACCGTCAGCGAACCGCCAGGATTGACGCCGATCTTCTCCAGGCGGAAATCATGCACGGTGGCCGAGCGCGAGCCACCACCGATCAGGTCGGGGTTGTAGCCGCCCAGCGAGGGGTTGATGCCGTAGCCCGTCATGTCGCCGATGCGGAACATGGCATAAGCGAAGCGGCCCGGCCCCATCGCCACGTTGTCGATGCCGAAACCGGGGCCCATGCCAGGCTCCCAGTAGGCGTAGTCGAGCATGTGGATGTCGGGGTTCTTGTAGAAGCGCTTGCCGACCCACAGGTTGGCGCCTTCCAGCGACTTCATGCCTAGGGCTGCACCGATGTTGTCGGCCGTCACGAAGGCTTCACGCAGGGCCGGGGCGCTCTGTTCCCAGTTGGCCAGCCCCTGGGTGCCGTGCGAGAAGGTGAATTTGGCATCGAAGGTCGTGCCTTTCACTTCGCCCAGCTTGCTGCCGAAGCGCAGCTCCACATAGGTGTCGCACTCGTTGCCGAGACGGAAGAAGGTGATGGAACCGGGCAGCCGCACACAGGCGATGCCACCTTCTTCGGAAGTGGTGCCGGCGCCCGAGCGGAAGTAAGCACCAAAGGTGAAGGGATTGGCTTCCTGAGCCACTGCCGGCGTGGTCAGACAGGTGGCTGCGAACAGGGCGCCTGCACCTGCCAAAGCCAGTGATTTCTTGTTATCCAAAGAACTCTCCTTCGCAAGACAATAAGGTCAATGACAAATGAATCCAGGGATTTCAGTACAAGCCTTGCCCCGTGGATGCCACGATCCGGACGGCCTGCCCAGGCACCCGCCGCAGCGTTTGCTGATCAAGCCGACGGAACCTCCAGCCACAGGACTTCATACGGTGCGAGCGTGATCCCTTCGCGCAAGGCGTGCAGCTTGCCGGTCAGCAAGTTCTGCATCGGATCATCAGGCAACGCCTGAAAGACCTGCAGGGGACAATGTTGGTCGAATTCACTGAAATTGGCTAGCACTAAGATCAACTGATCGGCATGTCGGCGGGTGTAACCCAACACGGCCGGGTTGCCCGCCCGAAAACCGATCAGTTGCCCCCCGGCAAAAGCTGGCGTGTTGCCCCTTACCTTGATCATGTGCTGGAGTCCCTGATGAATCTGGCCTGCGGGCGTGCTGGTATCCTGACGCTGGGCGTGACGTGTCAGATCGCGGTAAGGGCGGTGAATCCAGCGGCTGTCGGCCGCTTCCAGCGGGTTTTCAAGGTAGCGCCGATCGTTGAGCGTACCCACTTCGTCACCCAGATAGATCAGGGGCAACCCCCCGGTGCTGAGTGGCACGCTGTAGAGCAGCAGGATGCGAGCCACCGCCAACGGGTCGTTCTGTTCCAGGCCGGCCAGCGATGCCAGCGTGCCACTGACACGCGCATCCCCCGTTGCCGGGTTTTCCTGAAAGGGGACGCCGCGGGCGAAGCTTCCGGGAAAACGATTGTTGTAAAAACGATTCAAAAAATGACGATGATCGAAGCCGTTGATGCCGAATTGCGCCGCATCCTCGTCGGCAAACGTCCAGCCGATGTCATCATGGCTGCGGACATAATTCACCCAGGCCGTCCCGTCAGGCAAGGCGTGCCACTTCTCCAGTGCCAGTTGCAGCAGGTTCACCTCCCGTGTGGCGAGTGAATTCCACAATAACGCCATCTGCAGCGGGTTGTACGAGAGCTGGCATTCGTCGGGGTGGATGTAGCTCATCACCTCAGCCGGGTGCACGATGGCTTCCGACTTGAAGAGTAACGAGGGGGCGGCGATCCGGGCCACCGCATTGAAGGCACGGATGATGTTGTGAACCTCGGGCAGGCTCTCGCAAGGGGTGCCCAGCCGTTTCCAGGCGAAAGCGACGGCGTCCAGCCGGAGGATCTCGGCCCCCTGATTCGCGATCGACAGCATCTCGCCGGCCATCGCGTTGAAGACGGCCGGATTGCTGTAATTCAGATCCCACTGGAACGAATAGAAGGTCGTCCAGACCCAGCGTCCATCAGGCAGCTGGCTGAAGGCGCCGGGGTGCTCGTCCGGAAAGATCTCCCGCACCGTGCGCTCGTAGGCGTCGGGCTCGCTTCTGTCCGGGAAGATGTAATAGAAGTCCTTGTGAACCGGATCGTCCTTCAGCGCCGCCAGCGCCCACGGATGATCATGCGCCGTGTGGTTGAAGATGAAGTCGAGCACGAGGCTGATGCCGGCCTGCCGAAGTGCTTTGGCCAATGCCTGAAGGTCGTCGAGGGTGCCGAGTGCCGGGTTCAGCTCGCGATAGCTGCTGACCGCATAGCCACCGTCGTTGCGCCCCGCCGGCACCTTGAAGGGCGGCATCAGGTGCAGGTATGTCAGACCCAGCGACTTGAAGTAGGGCACGTCCTTGATCAGTGCTTTCAACGTGCCTGCGTAGCGGTCGACGTAGAGTACTCCCCCCACCATGTTCTGAGACTGAAACCAGTCCGGGTCGCCCTCTCGAGCCGCATCCAGCGCTTTCATGGGCTTGGGGCGTTCGGCCCAGCCCTGCCAGGCGGTCATCACCACGGTATCCAGCCAGGTCAGAAAGTCGGGCCGGTGGCCATAGAGGGGTTGCAGGTTCCGGATCAGGGCTGGCAGATGCGCTTCGAGGCGTGCCTCGAAGGCCAGCCAGGTGGCGCCGCTCGCCTTGCGGCCCAGCTTGTTGATCAGGGCATGGCGCACATGCTCGAAAGCCAGGGTTCGTTGTTGGTCGGTGGTCAGCATGATCGAAGGAGGCTTGAAGGGTCTGCAGGGCGGACGCAAAAACGCGGTCATGGCGCATCCATTCAGTCAATGATGCACCTGAGTGGGCAGGCCGCCAACCGGCCTGGCGGGTTTGCACGACATGGCGTGCCACTTCACGGCTTGCACTTGGGGGTGAGGCGATCTATAATTTTTCGCTTAACTGCAAGGCTCTCGGCCAATCGAAGCCGAGGGTGTCAATAAATCGCTTCAAGGAGTTCTCCGCATGGGGTCTCAAGCTAGTTCCGCATTTGGTCTCTTGGGCCGAAAAGTCGGAATGATGCGAGTCTTTACCGACGACGGTGAAAGCGTTCCTGTCACCGTGATCGACGTTTCCGGTAATCGCGTCTCACAAGTCAAATCCGTCGAAACCGACGGCTACACCGCTGTCCAGGTGGTCTACGGCGAGCGTCGCGCCTCCCGTGTCTCGGCCGCTGAGGCAGGTCACTACGCCAAGGCTGGTGTGCAAGCAGGTTCGGCTGTTGCCGAATTCCATGTCTCGCCCGAAAAAGCCGCTGAAGTGCCCGCTGGCACGGTGCTCGGTGCAGACCAGTTCGTGGTCGGCCAGTACATCGACGTGCAGGGTACCTCGCAGGGTAAGGGGTTTGCCGGCACCATCAAGCGCCACAACTTCGGTTCGCAGCGTGCCTCGCACGGTAACTCGCGCTCGCACAACGTGCCGGGTTCCATTGGCATGGCACAGGATCCGGGCCGTGTGTTCCCTGGCAAGAAGATGTCCGGTCAGATGGGTAACGTCACGCGCACCGTCCAGAACCTCGTCATCGAGCGTATCGATGCCGAGCGCGGTCTGTTGCTCGTTCGTGGCGCCGTTCCCGGCTCGGCCGGTGGTCACCTGGTGATCACGCCCGCCGTCAAGCGTCGTCTGAACCCGATCAAGGCAGTGGCTGAGGCCAAAGCTGCCGGCAAAGGCAAGTGATAGAGGATCGTTCGCACATGGAACTGAATATCTTGAACGATCAGGGTCAGAAGTCGGGCGCCGTCTCCGTTGTCGATACCGTGTTCGGTACCGATTTCAACGAGCCGCTGATTCACCAGATCGTCGTTGCTTACCAGGCCAATGCCCGCAGTGGCAACCGTGCCCAGAAAGACCGCAGCGAAGTTCGTCACTCGACGAAGAAGCCGTGGCGTCAGAAGGGCACCGGTCGTGCCCGCGCCGGTATGACTTCCAGCCCGCTGTGGCGTGGAGGTGGCCGTACCTTCCCGAACAAGCCGGACGAGAACTTCTCTCAGAAGGTCAACCGGAAGATGTATCGCGCCGGCATGCGCTCCATCCTGTCGCAGCTCGCTCGTGAAGAGCGTCTGTCGGTGATCGAGTCGCTGTCGCTCGAAGCCCCCAAGACCCGCCTCCTGGCCGGTCGCCTCAATGGCATGGGCTTGAAGTCGACGCTGATCCTGGTCGATACCGAGGATGAGAACCTTTATCTGGCAGCGCGCAACCTGCCGCACGTGCTGGTGCTCGAAGCCCGCCATGCTGATCCGTTGTCGCTGATCCACTACGAGAACGTCTTGGTCACCAAGCCGGCTCTGACGCAGCTTCAGGAGATGCTGGGATGAATCCAAATCGTGTGATGCAAGTGGTGATCGCGCCGGTCATCTCCGAGAAGAGCACGCTGATTGGTGAAAAGCACAATCAGTACGCCTTCCGCGTGATGCAGGATGCCACCAAGGACGAAGTGAAGGCCGCCATCGAAACGCTGTTCAAGGTGACGGTCGAATCGGTCAACATGATCAACATCGCGGGCAAGCAAAAGCGCTTCGGCCGCGGCATGGGGCGCCGTCGGAACATCCGTAAGGCGTATGTCAGTCTGGCAGCGGGCCAAGAGATCAATTTCGCGGAGACCAAGTAAATGCCGGTCGTGAAACTGAAACCGACCTCGCCCGGTCGCCGGGCGATGGTCAAGGTCGTGACCCCGACCTTGCATAAAGGCGCTCCGGTTGCGTCGCTGGTCGAACCCAAGAAGCGTGGTTCGGGCCGAAACAATCTGGGCCACATCACCACCCGTCATCGTGGCGGTGGTCACAAGCGTCATTACCGTATCGTCGACTTCCGTCGCAACAAGGATGGCATTCCGGCTCGCGTCGAGCGTCTGGAGTACGATCCGAATCGTAGCGCGCACCTGGCGCTGCTGCTGTACGCTGATGGTGAGCGTCGCTACATCCTGGCGCCGCGTGGCGTCACGGCTGGTGCCGAGCTGATGTCCGGCTCCGAGGCACCGATCCGTGCCGGCAACACGCTGCCCATCCGCAACATTCCCGTGGGTTCCACCATCCACAACATCGAGATGCAGCCCGGCAAGGGGGGTCAGATCGCGCGTTCGGCTGGCGGTTCCGCCCAGCTGCTCGCCCGTGAAGGCACCTATGCTCAGGTTCGTCTGCGCTCTGGCGAGATCCGCAAGATCCACATCGAGTGCCGCGCAACCCTGGGTGAAGTCGGCAACGGCGAGCACAGCCTGCGTCAGATCGGCAAGGCCGGTGCCACCCGCTGGCGTGGCATCCGTCCCACCGTTCGTGGTGTGGCAATGAACCCGATCGATCACCCGCACGGTGGTGGTGAGGGCCGTACCGGTGAAGGCCGCGTTCCGGTCAACCCGTGGGGCAAGCCGACCAAGGGCTATCGCACTCGTCGCAACAAGCGTAGCGACGGGATGATCGTTCAGCGGCGTAAGAAGAAATAAACGGTAAAACGACATGGCACGTTCAATCAAGAAGGGTCCGTTTGTCGACCATCATCTGCTGGCAAAAATCGATGCCGCAGCATCTGGCAAGGACAAGCGTCCGATCAAGACCTGGTCGCGTCGTTCGACCGTTTTGCCCGAATTCATCGGTCTGACCATTGCTGTTCACAACGGCAAGCAGCATGTTCCGGTGTTCATCAACGAGAACATGGTGGGTCACAAGCTGGGTGAATTTGCGCTGACCCGCACGTTCAAAGGGCACGCCGCCGACAAGAAGGCCAAGCGCTGATGCGCACTGCTGGCGCCGCCATGCTGACAGCCCCGCTGTCCGGCGGCGCAGGCAGTCACTGGCCTGACAAGATCAAGGAAAGTTGACGATGGAAACTCAAGCAGTCCTGCGCGGTGTCCGAATCTCTGCCCAGAAAGGGCGCCTGGTGGCAGACCAGGTTCGCGGGAAATCGGTTGAATCTGCGCTGAACATTCTGACGTTTTCGCCGAAGAAAGCGGCGAAAATCCTGAAGAAGGTGCTCGAATCGGCAATTGCCAATGCCGAGCACAACGATGGTGCTGACGTGGATGAACTCCGCATCAAGCGGATTCACGTGGACAAGGGCCAATCGCTGCGTCGTTTTTCGGCGCGGGCCAAAGGTCGCGGCGTTCGCATCGAGAAACAAACCTGCCATATCTACCTGACGGTTGGTACCGGCAAATAAGTCGAAGGACCGAGAGCAATGGGACAGAAAATCCACCCAACCGGATTCCGGCTTGCCGTCAGTCGCAACTGGGCTTCGCGTTGGTATGCAGGAAACAAAGACTTTGCAGGCATGCTCAAAGAGGATCTTCAGGTTCGTGAGTTCCTGAAGAAGCGCCTCAAGAACGCCTCGGTCGGCCGTGTGCTGATCGAGCGTCCGGCCAAGAATGCCCGCATCACGATCTTCTCGGCCCGTCCGGGTGTCGTGATCGGCAAGAAGGGCGAGGACATCGAGCGTCTGAAGGTCGAGCTGAACAAGATGTTGGGTGTTCCGGTGCACGTCAACATCGAGGAAATCCGCAAGCCTGAGCTTGACGCTCAGCTGATCGCCGATTCCATCACCCAACAGCTGGAAAAGCGGATCATGTTCCGTCGCGCCATGAAGCGCGCGATGCAGAACGCCATGCGCCTGGGTGCGCAGGGTATCAAGATCATGAGCGCTGGCCGTCTGAACGGTGCTGAAATCGCCCGTACCGAGTGGTATCGTGAAGGCCGTGTGCCCCTGCACACCCTGCGTGCCGATGTCGACTACGGTACGTCGGAAGCCCAGACCACCTACGGCATCATCGGTGTCAAGGTGTGGGTGTACAAAGGTGATACGCTGGGTCGCGGTGAAGCGCCGGAGGCCGCCGAGAAGGAAGCTGCCGGCAATGAACGCGAAGACCGTCGTGGTCGTCGTCCGGGTCGTCCGGGTGCTGCGCCAGGTCGTGGCCGTCGTCGTGCCGAAGGTGCGACCGAGGCTGCCGATGGCAAGGCACCGGCACGTCGTGCGCCGCGCAAGGCTGCTGCTGAAGGTGCAGAAGCCGCTGCCGAAGACAAGGGCGACAACTGATTGGTCTGCCTGCGCAGTCCGATGAGTGAATACAGCTAAGGTAGAAGAATCATGTTGCAACCCTCCAGACGTAAGTACCGGAAGGAACAGAAAGGGCGTAACACGGGTCTCGCCACCCGTGGCGCCACGGTTGCCTTCGGTGAATTTGGCTTGAAAGCCACGGCGCGCGGCCGTCTGACCGCACGCCAGATCGAATCGGCTCGTCGTGCGATGACGCGTCACATCAAGCGGGGTGGTCGGATCTGGATCCGCATCTTCCCGGACAAGCCGATTTCCCAGAAACCTGCGGAAGTGCGTATGGGTAACGGTAAGGGTAATCCGGAGTTCTGGGTTGCCGAGATCCAGCCCGGCAAGGTGCTCTACGAAATGGACGGCGTGAACGAAGCGCTGGCCCGTGAAGCCTTTGCGCTGGCTGCGGCCAAACTGCCGTTGTCGACGGTTTTCGTCACCCGTCATCTTGGCGCCTGACGCCTCTAAGCATCGGAGTCCCAGATGAAAGCGAATGAACTGAGAACCAAAGACGCGGCAGCGCTTGAGAAGGAGCTGCTTGAGCTGCAACGCGCACACTTTGCGCTGCGCATGCAGATCGCCACGCAGCAAAACAGCAATACCGCCCAACTGAAGCGGCTGCGTCGGGATATCGCCCGTGTGCGCACCGTGATCAACGAGCAGCAGGTGGCAGCCAAATGAATCAGCAAGCAGCAGAGCAGCCGCGTACCAACACCCGGACGTTGACCGGCCGGGTAACCAGCAACAAGATGCAGAAGACCGTCACCGTGCTCGTCGAGCGCAAGGTCAAGCATCCTGTCTATGGCAAGTACGTGGTGCAGTCGAAGAAGTATCACGCTCACACCGAAGAGAAGTTCAACGAGGGTGACGTGGTCGAAATCCAGGAAGGTCGTCCGGTCTCGAAGACCAAATCCTGGTATGTGTCCCGTCTGCTGACCGCCGCCAAGGTGGTCTGATCGGTCAGACACGGCCAGGTTCCATGCCTGGCACCCAAAAACCCGGCTTCGGCCGGGTTTTTGCATGTTGGGGGCCGTGCTCGCGGGCGTCGTGCTTGCAGGGCATGCCCAGGTCATCAAGAAATTTCTCACGGGCCCCTTGCGGCACTGCAAGATATCGCCCTATAATCGACCTCTTACCGCAGGTGCTGGGTTTTACAGCGTGTGCGGCAAGATCAAGTCAGGTGTCCGGCGGCTGTAAGGCCGGGTGGCTGGCGCGGTTCGATCAGGCTTTCCGTTTCTCGGGGCGCTCTTCGTCGGGCCGTTTCAATGAATTCAATCCGATCGGCATCCTCGATGTCGGTCAACGGAACCAAGACTGTTCCTTTTCGCACCGGGTTTCGGGGCAAAGGGTTCAAGTTGGGCAAGAAATCGTCAGGATATTGCAATGATTCAGATGCAGTCGACGCTGAGCGTCGCCGATAACACGGGTGCGCGCGAAGTCATGTGTATCAAGGTGCTCGGTGGCAGCAAGCGCCGCTATGCGGGGATCGGTGACATCATCAAGGTCTCGGTGAAAGAGGCGCAGCCGCGTGGTCGTGTCAAAAAGGGCGAGATCTACAACGCCGTCGTCGTCCGTACTGCCAAAGGCGTGCGTCGTCCAGACGGTTCGCTGCTGCGCTTCGATGGCAACGCTGCCGTGTTGTTGAACGCCAAGCTGGAGCCGATCGGCACGCGTATCTTCGGGCCGGTGACTCGTGAGCTGCGTACCGAGCGCTTCATGAAGATCGTCTCGCTGGCACCAGAAGTGCTTTGAGTCTGCCGATCAACACAGGATTCAAGCCGAGGGCTGTTTAACCATGATGCAAAAGATTCGTAAGGGCGATGAAGTGATTGTCATCGCTGGACGCGACAAAGGTAAGCGTGGCACTGTGTCGCAGCGCGTCGATGACCGGCTTCTGCTGGTCGATGGCGTGAATGTGGTCAAGAAGCACGTCAAGCCGAACCCGATGCGCGGTATCCCTGGTGGGATTGTGGACAAGTCGATGCCTATCGATCAGTCCAATGTGATGGTGTTCAATCCGGCATCCGGCAAGGGTGATCGGGTTGGTTTCAAGGTTCTTGAGGATGGTCGCAAAGTTCGTGTCTTCAAGTCGAACGGAGAGCAGCTGAATCCCTGATTCCAGTGGGAACCAGGAGCAGCTTAAAAGGAAACATCGATGGCACGTCTCTTAGATACCTATCGTGACAAGCTCGCCCCCGAGCTGATGAAGCGATTCGGCTACAAGTCCGAGATGGAAGTGCCGCGTATCACCAAGATCACGCTGAACATGGGCGTGGGTGAAGCGGTTGCTGACAAAAAGATCATGGAAAACGCAGTGGCTGATCTGGCCAAGATTGCCGGTCAGAAGCCGGTGGTCACGAAGGCCCGCAAGGCCATTGCCGGTTTCAAGATCCGTGAAGGCTATCCGATCGGTTGCATGGTCACGCTGCGCGGCGTTCGGATGTACGAATTTCTGGATCGTCTGATCACGGTGGCACTGCCCCGTGTTCGTGACTTCCGTGGTGTGTCGGCCCGTTCCTTCGACGGACGTGGCAACTACAACTTCGGTGTCAAGGAACAGATCATGTTCCCCGAGATCGAGTATGACAAGGTTGATGCACTGCGTGGTCTGAACATCAGCATCACGACGACCGCAAAAACTGACGAGGAAGCCAAGGCACTTCTGTCGGCCTTCCGGTTTCCGTTCCGCAACTGAGGTTGGCTGGCTGTTGCCGCAAACCGCAGCCAACCTCCAGGGGTGATTGAATGGCAAAGGTATCCATGATCGAGCGCGAGAAAAAGCGCGAAGCACTGGTCAAGAAGTACGCCGCCAAGCGCGCCGCACTTCAGGCCATCATCGACGATCAGTCCAAATCTGACGAGGAGCGTTATCAGGCGCGTCTCGCCATCCAGAAGCAACCGCGTGCAGCAAGTCCGACGCGTCTGCGCAAGCGCTGTGCCCTGACCGGGCGTCCGCGCGGCGTGTTCCGCAAGTTCGGGCTGGGTCGTAACAAACTGCGTGAATACGCCATGCGGGGAGAAATCCCTGGTTTGACCAAGGCCAGCTGGTAATTGCGTCGGAGTATTGAAGTGATCAACGTTGAATCGAATAAGGCACAGGCCGGCGTGAAGCTGGTGTTGGCCTGCTACGGGAGCGACCATCAATGAGCATGAGCGATCCGATCGCCGACATGTTCACGCGGATTCGTAACGCGCAGCGTGTCGAGAAAGAATCTGTCGTGATTCCGTCATCGAAACTCAAGGTGGCTATTGCCCGCGTCTTGCAAGACGAAGGTTACATCGACGGTTTTGAAGTTGAAGAGAACAACGGCAAGCCGTTGTTGAAAGTGGCGTTGAAGTATTACGCCGGCCGGCCCGTCATCGAGCGCCTGGAGCGCGTGTCCCGTCCGGGTCTGCGCATCTACAAGGCTCGTAACGACCTGCCTCAGGTGATGAACGGCCTGGGTGTTGCCATCATCACCACGTCCAAAGGCGTGATGACCGATCGCAAGGCTCGCCAGACCGGTATCGGCGGCGAAGTGCTCGGTTACGTCGCTTAAGGAGGCCAGAGAATGTCACGTATCGGAAAAATGCCGATTCCCGTGCCGAAGGGTGCGGATATCACGCTGGCCAATGACACCATCACGGTCAAGGGACCGCTGGGTACGCTGGTACAAAGCATCAACCCGCTGGCCCGCATCGCCCGCGAAGGCGATGAGCTCTTGGTGTCGCCTGCCGACGAGTCTGCTGCAGCCAATGCCATGTCGGGCACGCTGCGCGCACTGGTGGCCAACATGGTGCATGGCGTCACCCAGGGTTTCGAGCGTCGTCTGACGCTGGTTGGCGTGGGTTTTCGTGCCCAGGTGCAAGGCAATGCCCTGAACCTGTCGCTGGGCTTTTCCCATCCAGTCGTGCATCAGCTGCCCGAAGGTGTGAAGGCCGAAACCCCCAGCCAGACCGAAATCGTGCTGAAGGGTGCAGACAAGCAGAAGGTTGGTCAAGTGGCTGCCAACGTCCGCGCATATCGTCCGCCTGAGCCGTACAAGGGCAAGGGCGTCCGTTATTCGGACGAGAAGGTCACGTTGAAGGAAACCAAGAAGAAGTGAGGCACGGATTCCGGTGATGCGTTGGTTGGAGGGTTGGCGGTTTCGCCTACTCGACCTGGCGAGTCGCCGGAGTGCAAGGAACAGACATGGCATTTGACAAAAAGGCAGCGCGACTGCGTCGGTCGCGGCAGACGCGGCACAAGATCAACGAGTTGCTCGTCAACCGTCTGGCCGTATTCCGCAGTAACGCGCATATCTATGCCAACATCCTGTCGCCGGAAGGTGATCGGGTGCTGGTCTCGGCGTCCACCGTCGAAGCCGATGTTTGCGCAGCACTGGCCGGAAAGAGCGGGCTGGGTGGCAATACCGCCGCCGCTGCGCTGGTTGGCAAGCGTGTGGCAGAGAAAGCATTGAAAGCCGGTATCGAATCGGTCGCCTTCGACCGTTCTGGCTATCGCTATCACGGACGGGTCCGCGCGCTGGCTGAAGCCGCACGCGAGGCTGGACTGAAGTTCTGAGGACGGAAAACGAATGGCAAAGGTTCAGGCACGTGGCCCTCAGCGTGGGGCCGATGAGCGTGATGACGGTCTGAAGGAAAAGATGATCGGCATCAACCGCGTCACCAAGGTTGTGAAAGGTGGCCGGATTCTGGGCTTCGCGGCCCTGGTGGTGGTTGGTGACGGCGATGGCCGCGTCGGCATGGGCAAGGGCAAGGCGCGTGAAGTGCCGGTGGCCGTGCAGAAAGCCATGGATGAGGCCCGTCGCAAGCTGTTCAAGGTGCCTCTGAAGAGCGGCACGGTTCCTCACGTGGTCGAAGGTCGTCACGGCGCTTCGCGGGTGTATATCGCCCCGGCTGCAGAAGGTACCGGTGTGATCGCAGGTGGCCCCATGCGCGCCGTGTTCGATGTGATGGGTGTCACCAACGTGGTGGCCAAGAGCCACGGCTCCAGCAACCCCTACAACATGGTTCGCGCCACGCTGGACGCTTTCCGTAATTTGTCGACCCCGGCCGAAATCGCTGCCAAGCGTGGCAAGACGGTCGAGGAAATCTTGGGTTGAGGTCTGAACGCCGCGTGCGGTCGGACACTCAGTCTGGAGAGACTTGATGAGCAACGAACAGAAAAAGACGGTCAAAGTGAAACTGGTCAAAAGCCCCAGCCGGACGGTAGGCGGGCATCGTGACACGGTTCTCGGCCTTGGCCTGAAGCGAATGAATCAGGTTCGCGAATTGGAAGACACGCCGGCTGTGCGTGGCATGATCACCAAGGTGGCGTACTTGGTCAAAGTGGTGGATTGATATGCGACTGAATGATTTGAAACCCGCGGAAGGCTCGAAGCACGCATCCAAGCGTGTTGGTCGGGGTATCGGTTCCGGTCTGGGCAAAACCGGTGGCCGCGGTCACAAGGGTCAGAAATCCCGTTCGGGTGGTTTCCACAAGGTGGGCTTTGAAGGCGGTCAGATGCCATTGCAGCGTCGTCTGCCCAAGCGCGGCTTCAAGTCGCTGCAGGCTGGTCGCGTGGCTGAAGTCCGTCTGTCCGATCTGGAACGTCTGGCAGCTGAAACGGCCGACATCGATCTGTCCGTGCTGAAGAAGGCCGGCATCGTGTCTCAGCTGGCCTTGTCCGCCAAGGTCATCCTGTCCGGTGAGATCTCGCGCAAGGTGCAACTGGTTGGCGTTGGCGCCACCAAGGGCGCTCGCGAAGCCATCGAGAAGGCAGGTGGCAGCGTGCAAGCTCCGGTAACGGCTGAAGCCGCAGCCTGATATGGCCACGCAAACGTCAGTGCAAGCACGTGGCGCGAACAAGTACGGCGATCTGAAGCGCCGTCTTGTGTTCCTGCTGCTTGCACTCGTGGTGTTCCGTATCGGTACTCACATTCCCGTTCCAGGCATCAATCCGGATGCAATGGCCGAACTGTTCAGTAGCCAGGAAGGTGGCGTGCTGGGCTTGTTCAACCTGTTCTCCGGTGGCGCCTTGGAGCGTTTTTCCGTCTTTGCGCTGGGGATCATGCCGTATATTTCGGCGTCGATCATCATGCAGCTGCTGACGGTCGTCGTTCCTTCGCTTGAGCAGATCAAGAAAGAGGGGGAGGCCGGGCGTCGCACGATCACGAAGTACACACGCTGGTTCACGCTGGCTTTGGCCACGTTTCAGGCGTTGGGCATTTCGGTGGCGCTGGAGTCCCAAGGGCAACTCGTGACCGATCCTGGACTGATGTTCCGCGTCGTGGCGGTCATCTCGCTCGTGACGGGCACGATGTTCCTGATGTGGCTGGGCGAGCAGATTACCGAGCGCGGTCTGGGTAACGGCATTTCGCTGATCATCTTTGCGGGTATCGTCTCCGGCTTGCCGGGGGCCATCAGCGGGATGGGTTCGCTGATCAGCAGCGGGAACATGAACCCGGTCGCCGGTCTGATCATTCTTGCATTGATCATTCTGGTCACGGCTTTCGTGGTGTTCGTCGAGCGGGGTCAGCGCAAGATCACGATCAACTATGCCAAACGTCAGGTCGGCAACAAGATCTATCAGGGACAGACGTCGTTCCTGCCGCTGAAGCTGAACATGGCCGGGGTGATCCCGCCCATCTTCGCCAGCTCGATCATCCTGTTTCCGGCTACCGTGGCGCAGTGGTTCACCTCGGGCGACAGTGAGAATGTCGTCGTTCGGGGATTGCGTGATCTGGCGGCCACCTTGTCGCCAGGCCAGCCGGTCTATATGATCCTGTACGCCGTGGCGATCATCTTCTTCTGTTTCTTCTACACGGCTTTGCAGTACAACAGCCGGGATACGGCAGAAAACCTGAAGAAGAGTGGTGCGATGCTGCCGGGCATTCGTCCGGGCGAGCAAACGGCCAAGTACATCGATCGGGTCTTGACCCGGTTGACGGCGGTTGGCGCGGTTTACATCACGCTGGTGTGTCTGTTGCCCGAGTTTCTGATTCTGGAGTGGAACGTGCCGTTCTACTTCGGCGGCACCTCACTGCTGATCATCGTGGTCGTCACGATGGACTTCATGGCTCAGGTACAAACGCACCTGATGTCGAACCAGTATGAGAGCCTGTTGAAGAAGGCGAACTTTAAGGGAATGGGTGCGCCGGGTCGTTGATCCCGCCACACGTACAGGAAACTATGTCGAAGGAAGATGTCATCCAGATGCAGGGCGAGGTGTTGGAGAACCTTCCCAACGCCACGTTCCGGGTCAAACTGGAGAATGGGCATGTGGTACTCGGCCATATTTCCGGGAAAATGCGGATGCACTACATCCGCATCCTGCCTGGGGACAAGGTCACGGTTGAACTGACACCGTATGATCTCTCCAGGGCGCGTATCGTCTTTCGCGCGAAATAAGGCGGAGATGGTTGAGCCGTGGCGTCCACTGCGGCTGTTATTGAGTTTGAATGGTGCGGGCGATGCCCGTTCAGGTTAGCAAGGGACAGATCATGAAAGTCATGGCCAGTGTCAAGAAGATGTGCCGGTACTGCAAAATCATCAAACGGAATGGAGTTGTCCGCGTTATTTGTGTCGATCCTCGGCACAAGCAGCGTCAGGGTTGAGAGAGGAATCTGAAAGATGGCACGTATTGCTGGAGTCAACGTTCCAGATCGTCAGCACACCGTCATTGGTTTGACGGCGATTTACGGTATCGGCCGCGCTCGCGCCAAGGCGATCTGCGAAGCCGTGGGTATCGAACCGTCGAAGAAAGTGCGCGATCTGAATGACGCCGAAATGGAACGGATCCGTGAACAGATCGGTCAGTTCGTCGTGGAAGGCGATCTGCGTCGTGAAGTCTCGATGTCGATCAAGCGACTGATGGATCTGGGTTGTTATCGTGGGCTGCGTCATCGTCGCGGCCTGCCGGTTCGTGGTCAACGTACCCGCACCAACGCCCGTACCCGTAAAGGGCCGAGCAAAGCCGGTGTTGCACTGAAGAAGTAATTGGAGCCTGAGCCAAGATGGCAAGAAACCCCACATCACAGCAGGTTGCCGCTGCGCAGCGCGCCCGCAAGAGAGTCAAGAAGAACGTTTCCGACGGCATCGCGCACGTCCACGCGTCCTTCAACAACACGATCATCACCATCACCGACCGTCAGGGCAACACGCTGTCCTGGGCGACTTCGGGTGGTGCTGGTTTCCGTGGTTCGCGCAAATCGACGCCGTTCGCGGCTCAGGTGGCTGCCGAAGCCGCTGGCCGGATCGCTGTCGAGTACGGCATCAAGAACCTCGACGTGCGGATCAAGGGGCCTGGCCCCGGCCGCGACTCCTCGGTTCGCGCCCTGAACGCGTTGGGCATTAAAATCCTGTCCATCTCCGACGTGACGCCTGTGCCGCACAACGGCTGCCGTCCGCCGAAGAAGCGTCGTATCTGATCCCCGTCGATTGAAGACCACCTTGTTCGTTTGCACGCCAGCCCGGCCACTGCAAACGGACTAACCGCGGCAAGAGCCGTGTAGCAACAAAGGAACGTAAAGTGGCACGTTATACCGGCCCAAAGGCGAAATTGTCTCGCCGTGAAGGCACCGATCTCTTCCTGAAGAGCGCTCGCCGCTCTCTCGACTCCAAATCCAAGGCAGACACCAAGCCGGGTCAGCATGGTCGCACCAGCGGTCAGCGTACCAGTGACTATGGTCTGCAGCTGCGTGAAAAGCAGAAGGTCAAGCGCATGTACGGCGTGCTGGAGCGCCAGTTCCGTCGTTATTTTGCTGAAGCCTCGCGCCGTCGTGGCAACACCGGTGAGCTGCTGCTCTCCCTGCTCGAATCCCGTCTGGACAATGTGGTCTATCGCATGGGTCTGGGTTCCACCCGTGCCGAAGCCCGACAGCTGGTGTCGCACCGCTCGATCATGGTCAACGGCCAGGTCGTCAACGTGCCGTCGGCCAATGTCAAGCCCGGTGACGTGATCTCGGTGAAGGAAGCCTCCAAAAAGCAGGCTCGTAT
This sequence comes from Lautropia sp., assembly GCA_030532895.1. Classification (GTDB taxonomy): domain Bacteria; phylum Pseudomonadota; class Gammaproteobacteria; order Burkholderiales; family Burkholderiaceae_E; genus Lautropia. Next base: position 18,096 of record JAUNKF010000003.1, read on the forward strand.
CATCGACGCGTTGAATCTGGCCGAGCAGCATGGTTTCCCGTCGTGGGTCTCGGTGGACAAGAACAAGATGGAAGGCACGTTCAAATCGTTGCCGGAGCGTGCTGAAATCGCCGCTGACATCAATGAAAGCCTGATCGTCGAGTTGTACTCGCGCTAATCACGGCTTAAATGAGGTAAGTCCAATATGCAGACTGCAATGCTCAAACCGCGCATCGTGGAGGTGGAACAGATTGGCCCCTCCCACGCCCGCGTGGTGATGGAGCCTTTCGAGCGAGGCTACGGCCATACGCTCGGCAATGCGCTGCGTCGGGTGCTGCTCTCCTCGATGGTCGGCTACGCGCCGACCGAGGTGCAGATTGCCGGCGTCGTGCATGAGTATTCAACGGTGGACGGTCTTCGCGAGGATGTCGTCGATCTGCTGTTGAACCTCAAAGGCGTCGTTTTCAAGCTGCACAGCCGTGCAGAAGTCTTCCTGACCTTGCGTAAGGAAGAGGCTGGCATCATCAAGGCTTCCGACATCGAGCTGCCGCATGATGTGGAGTTGATCAACCCTGATCATGTCATCGGGACGCTCACCGAAGGTGGCAAGCTCGACATGCAGATCAAGGTCGAGAAGGGTCGTGGCTATGTACCGGGCACGATGCGTTCGCTGGGCGACAGCAAGACGATCGGTCGCGTGGTGCTGGACGCCTCGTTCTCGCCGGTTCGTCGCGTCAGCTATGCGGTGGAAAGCGCTCGTGTCGAACAGCGTACCGACCTGGATCGCCTGTTGATCGATATCGAAACCAATGGCGTGATTGCACCGGAAGAAGCGGTTCGCCAGTCTGCCCGCATTCTGATCGAGCAGTTGAGTGCCTTTGCTGCACTGGAAGGCAACGAGGGCCCGATCACGATCGGTGTGACCAATAACGGTGGTTTCGGTGCCCAGCCCGGCAGCGGAAACGTGGGGCAGCCGCCTATCGGTATGCCGGCCACGGTGGGCACGACGACGGAGCCAGGTAGTAGCACGCCGTCGGTCGATCCGATCCTGCTGCGCCCGGTCGATGACCTGGAGCTGACGGTTCGTTCGGCAAACTGCCTGAAGGCCGAGAACATCTATTACATCGGTGACTTGATCCAGCGCACGGAAAACGAGCTGCTCAAGACGCCGAACCTCGGTCGTAAATCATTGAATGAAATCAAGGAAGTGCTCGCGTCGCGTGGTTTGACGCTGGGCATGCGGCTGGATGATTGGCCGCCCGCCGGACTGGAACGTTCCAGCTAACCCCGGTTCGATAGAGATTAGGATCTGAATCATGCGTCATCGTCTCGGCCTCAGAAAACTTAACCGCACCAGCGCGCATCGCACTGCCATGTTGCGGAACATGACCAACTCGCTGTTGCGTCATGAAGCCATCAAAACCACGCTGCCCAAGGCAAAAGAGTTGCGCCGTGTGGTGGAACCCATCATCACGCTGGGCAAGAAGCCTTCGCTCGCCAACCGCCGTCTGGCCTTCGATCGCCTTCGCGATCGTGAAACGGTCGTCAAGGTGTTCAACGAGCTTGGCCCTCGCTATGCCTCCCGTCCGGGCGGTTATGTCCGCATCCTGAAGTTCGGCTTCCGGGATGGGGACAATGCACCCATGGCTTATGTGGAGCTGGTGGATCGGCCCGAAGTGGAAGAAAGCAACGAGGCAGAAGCCGCTGCCTAAGCAGATGGGCTAGTTGCTGGCCCGAATCCCGCGCGCCGGTGGCGTGCGAGCCGGATGGGGGCCAGCTTGCTTCAAGCTGAAAAAAAACGCTTGCTCAGACTGTGGTCTGGCAAGCGTTTTTTTTGGTGCGGGGCAGGCAGTGAGTTCCGTGTCTGGCGGAGCGAAACCGGTTTCAGGACTCAGCGCTCAACCAACCGGCTGCATCCAGCGCGAAGTAGGTCAGGATGCCGTCGGCGCCCGCACGCTTCATCGAGAGCAGCGCTTCCATCGTGACGGCACGCTCATCGACCCATCCATTTTGGGCGGCTGCCTTGATCATCGCGTATTCACCGCTCACCTGGTAGACGAAGGTGGGGGCCTTGAAGTGCGCCTTCACGCGATGCACGATGTCCAGATAAGGCAGGCCGGGCTTGACCATCACCATGTCGGCTCCTTCCTGCAGATCCAGTGCCACCTCGCGCAATGCTTCGTCGCTGTTGGCCGGGTTCATCTGATAGGTTTTTTTGGAGCCTTTGCCGAGGTTGGCGGCGGAACCAACCGCATCGCGGAACGGGCCGTACCAGGCCGATGCGTACTTGGCCGAGTAGGCCATGATCTGGGTATGAACCTGTCCAGCGTGTTCCAGTGCCTGCCGAATGGCGCCGATGCGCCCGTCCATCATGTCGGAGGGGGCCACGATGTCGACGCCGGCCTCGGCCTGCGTCAGCGCCTGCTGTACGAGCATGGCCAAGGTTTCGTCATTCAGTACATAACCGTTTTCATCGATCAGGCCATCCTGCCCGTGGCTGGTGAAGGGGTCGAGCGCCACATCGGTCATGATGCCCAGTTCTGGAAAGCGGGCTTTCAGCGCCCGCACGGTGCGTGGTACGAGACCCTCCGGGTTGGTGGCCTCCTGCCCGTCGGGGGTTTTCAGGCTTGGATCGATGACGGGAAAGAGTGCCAGCGCCGGAATGCGCGCTTCGGCGCAACGCTCGGCCAGACGCAGGAGCTGATCGATGGTGTGCCGGTGAACACCAGGCATCGAGCCAACCGGTATGGGTGAGGCGGTGGCCGCGCCTTGGTCTTCATGGACGAAAACCGGATAGATCAGGTCGTCCACACTCAGTTGATGCTCCTGCGTGAGGCGGCGGCTGAAGTCATGGCGGCGCACGCGGCGCAGGCGGGTGGCAGGAAAGGCGCCCGGCGCTGACAAGGGGGGCGTTCGATCAGAAGAAGGGGAATGTGTCATGGCAGGAGATGAAAAGACGGTTTGGGTGGACGGCAGACATGCTTCGATCTTGGTGATCAGGAATCGGTACTGTCTTGTTCATCGCCAGCACCTGCTTTGGCCTCGGAGAGGGCAGGGGCCGGCATCGGGCTGGTGAGGGGGGCTGTGCCCTGCGTTTTGAGGAGCAGCGGCGCTGCGGGGCCAGGGTACTGTTGTGGCAAGCCAGCCCAGGTTGAGGCACCGTCCGTCAGCAAGTCGCCCACGGCTTGCCGCAGTGCTTCGATGCCGACCCGGTTCAGTGCGGAGAAGAGTTGAAGCAGTACCGGGCCTTCACGGTCTCGAATGAGCGGATCACGGGCAATCTGCTGCCTGACCTGAAGCCCTTGCTGGCGCGAGAGCTTGTCGGCTTTCGTCAACACGAGGATCAGCGGCAGGACCGAGGGCGTCCAGGCGAGCAGTTGCCGATCGAGTTCGGTCAGCCCACGACGGATGTCGACCATCAGGGCCACTCCCACCAGTGGCTGGCGCTTCGTGATGTAGTCACCAGCCAGCGCCTGCCAGGAGCGCTTGGCTTCAAGGCTGGCGGTGGCAAAGCCGTAGCCAGGCGTGTCCACCAGAAAGCCGACGGGTTCGGGTTGGTTCACCGGCCCCAGCGCAAAGAGGTTCAGCGCCTGGGTTCGCCCAGGGGTTCGGCTGGAGAAGGCCAGCCGTTTCTGGTTGCACAGCGCGTTGATGCAGGATGATTTGCCGGCGTTGGAACGGCCCACGAAAGCAACTTCGGGCAGGCCATGGGGGTTGGCACGGCTGAGTTGCGACAGACGGGCGACGGTGTCGGCGAAACGGGCGTTCAGTAAAAGGCTCATCAGGCCATTATCGTATAATTGTCGTTGATTTTTCAGTGGTTTTTTGCGTTCACGCCCCACTGTCATTCATGCCGGGCGATGTGGTGAGCCGCGTTCGTCAACGGGCCAGGCCGGGGGCTGTCGTCACGATGGGTTTGCCTCGCCAAGCAAAACGCTGACAAGGATCAAGGCTTTGGGTCGGTGGGCGTGTTAATAATCCGGCAGTGTTTAGCGGAGGTGCGCTCGGGCGCCTGCGGCTAAGGATTGCTCAAACGTTAAATAGGTCAAACAACATGCGGACAGAGACGATGGTGGCGCATCTGGGCGATCAGGGGGCCTGTGTGTGCCGGCCGCTGGTTGCTGCGTCAGAGGGTTTTGCTCATCAGCCTCATCAGGCAGCGGCCCGGATCACATCCGCCCGTGGCCAGGCATGGCGCTCGGCGGCTGTGGCCGTCATGGGGTGGCTGATGGCCGGTTCGGTGATGGCTGCCGGGCCTGCGGCCGAGGAGCCGCTGAAGGCAGATCCCAAGGCTGGGGCAGAAACCTTCGATGAGCTGTGTGTGGCCTGTCACGGTGAAAACGGCAACAGCACGATGGCTGCCAACCCGAAGCTGGCTGGTCAGCACCTGGAGTATCTGGTCAAGCAGTTGACTGAGTTCAAGCCGGGTGAAGACGGTGCGCCGGCTGCCCGCAACAACGCCATCATGATGGGTTTTGCGTCACAGCTCAGCCCACAGGACATGCTGAACGTGGCCTCATTCCTGTCGTCGCAGAAGCTGACCGAACCCGCTGCCTCGAAGGACCCTGAGCTGGTCGAGCTGGGCCGCCAGATCTATCGCGGCGGTATTGCTGCCAAGGGGGTACCCGCTTGCGCCGCTTGTCATGGCCCGGCTGGCGATGGCATTCCGGCCCAGTACCCTAGCCTTCATGGTCAATTTGCCGAATACACCGAGGCGCAGCTGGTGGCTTTCCGGGATGGCACCCGCGCCAACAATGTGCCGATGAAAGAGATCGCGCTGAAGATGACCGATCCCGAGATCAAGGCCGTGGCCGATTACATCGCTGGTTTGCGCAACCAGCAGTAAGGGCGTGGTCAGCTGCCTCTGGTGCCGGCCATACGGCAAAGGGGCAGCCAAGGCGGATGGCCTGCGCCAAGCCAGGCCGGTTGGTACCGTTCTCGTCAGAGTCATCGTCATGGCCTTGGGCCATCATCACGGCCCCAGGGCCCGGTAGCCAGTCGAAAAAAAGCCGATGCACCTTGAAAAGGGCATCGGCTTTTTCGTGGCTTCCTGCAGCCGCTTCCTGCAGCCGTTGGCAGCGTGCCGTGGGCCTGGCCCGCTTCAGGGCAGCCGCTTTTCCAGGCGGAACAGGTCGGCCACGTTTTCCCGTTCCCGGATCAGGTGAACCTGGCCGCCGTCGAGCAGCACTTCGGCCGGCCGGGTGCGGGTGTTGTAATTCGATCCCATGCTGGCCCCATAGGCACCAGCCGACAGGATCGCCAGCAGCGCATCGGGGGGCAGCGCAAGCCGGCGAGCCTTGGCCAGCCAGTCGCCACTTTCACAGACGGGGCCGACCACATCGGCCACGACTTCGGCAGCCGAGCCGGGATTGACGACGGCCACCCCGTGGTATGCCTGATACAACGCCGGGCGCATCAGGTCGTTCATGGCGGCATCGACGATGGCGAAGTGCATGCCGTCATGAACCTTCAGGTATTCGAGGCGGGTCAGCAGCAGGCCGGCATTTCCGACCAGTGCACGCCCAAATTCAAAGAGCACCTGCGGTGGGTTGACGGGCTTCCAGGCGTGGATCCGCTCGAACAGTGCATCCATCAACCGGGCGGGGGTGGGGGGCGTTTCGTCGTCGTAGCAGATGCCCAGGCCGCCGCCCAGGTCGAGGTGATGAATCGGGATGCCGGCGGCTTCGAGCTGGTCGACCAGGGCCAGCACACGATCGAGACCGGCCAGGAAGGGGGCGACTTCGGTAATTTGAGAGCCGATGTGGCAGTCGATGCCGAACACCTCGATGTGTGGGAGGCTTGCCGCCTGCTGGTAGGCGGGCAGTGCTTCGCTGTGGGAGATGCCGAACTTGTTTTCCCTCAGGCCGGTGGAGATGTAGGGGTGCGTGGCCGCATCCACATCCGGGTTGATGCGCAGCGACACGGGCGCACGCACGCCGCGCTCGCCAGCTATCTGGTTGAGTCGCAGCAGCTCGGGCACGGATTCGACGTTGAAGCACCCGATGCCGGCCGCCAGTGCCTGATGGATTTCGGCCGTCGACTTGCCCACGCCCGAGAACACGACCTTTGCCGGATCGCAACCGGCTGCGATGACCCGGCTCAGCTCGCCACCGGAGACCACGTCGAAGCCGGCGCCCAGCCGTCCGAACAGCTCGATGATGGCCAGGTTGCTGTTGGCTTTCAGCGCATAACAGATCGTGGCGTTCTTGCCATCCAGCGCTTGCGCAAACTGCTGCCAGGTCGTTTCGATCGTCTGGCGATCATAGACGTAGAGGGGGGTGCCGAAGCGCTGGGCCAGCTCGACGAGATCGTGCTGGCCGGCCCGTAGGCGCCCGTCAGCTTGGCGATGAAGCCAGCTGTCGGGCAGACCGGTGGAAGGGGGGCTGGAGGGACGAGCGTTCATGAATGAGGTCAATGGGCGGGTTGGACGGAAGCCTGCGTATCGGTGTCGGGCAGGGCTTCGGGCAGGTACAGCGGGCCTTTCTGGCCGCAACCGGCCAGCAGGCTGGTGGCCAGCAGCGCGATTAGAATGCAGTGATGCATGAAACCAGTCTCGGATCAATCTAAGGTACAGAAATCTAGCATGAGCGATAGCAGCTTTTCACAGCAGATGGCCGGGGTGCTCGACAGCCTCGAGCTTGGTATCGAAGGGGCCGCAGAGGCCGCCGATGTGGATATCGAAGTCTCACGCAGTGGCAACGTCATCGAGGTGGAGTTCGAGGACGGTGCGCAGATGGTGATCAACACGCATGAAGCGGCTGGTGAGGTCTGGGTGGCCTCCCGCCGGGCTGGGTATCACTTCCGGCTGGCCGAGGATGGGCGCTGGATCGACACCCGCAGCGGGGTCGAGCTGCTGGCTTTGATGTCGGCCGAAGTGAGCGCCCAGGCCGGGCGGGCGCTGGACTTGTCTGGCGTCAAATTGTCCTAGCGCGTGTCAGGCACGTGTGCGTCCCCGCGAAAGCCCCGCTGGGCGCACAGCACGGCGTTGCCAACCCGCTCCCATGTTTCAGAAAATCTGGTCGTGAACGCTGTCGCCTTCCTGCTTCGGATCATCACTCGGTGAGGCCAGACCGTCTTCGGTCACGCCCAGCGAGCCGATGCCTTGTCCGGGCAGGGTCTCGTCGAAATAGTATTCGTCGTTGATCTTCACGATACCAGGGGGCACCTCGCGGGTGGCTTCGGGCACGCCTTTCATCACGCCTTTCAGGTAATCGATCCAGATCGGCAGGGCCAGGCCGCCACCGGTTTCACGCTCGCCGAGCGAGCGTGGCTGGTCATAACCGAGCCAGGTTGCACCTGCCACGCCGGTGGCATAGCCCGAGAACCAGGCGTCGAAGGCGTTGTTCGTCGTACCGGTCTTGCCGGCCAGATCCTTGCGCTTGAGCTCCTTGGCGGCGCGATTGGCCGTGCCCCGCTGCACCACCGTCTTCAGCATGCTGTCGACGAGGAAGGCATTGCGGGTGTCGATGATCAGCTGTTCCGGGTCGCCCGCTTGTGCTGGGTGCGCTTTGGCGATTTCCTTGCCGGTGCTGTCGGTGATGCGACTGATCAGATACGGTTCCAGACGATAGCCACCGTTTGCGAAGACGGCCATGCCGTTGGCAATCTGCAGCGGCGTCACGCTGCCCGCGCCCAGCGCCATCGTCAGATAGGCCGGGTTGCGCTCAGGCTTGATGCCGAAGCGGCTCAGATAATCCTGCGCATAGTCGATGCCGATGTTCTCCAGCATCCGGATCGAGACCATGTTCTTCGAGCGGGCCAGCGCATTGCGCAGGGTGATCGGGCCCTCATAGCGGGCATCGTAGTTTTTGGGTTCCCACAGCTGGCCGCCGGTCGTGGCCGGGTCGAGGATGATCGGCGCATCGTTGACGATCGTGCTCGTCATGAAGCCTTTTTCCAGGGCGGCCGAGTAGATGAAGGGCTTGAGCACCGAGCCGGGCTGGCGAATGGCCTGCGTGGCCCGGTTGAACTTGCTGCGGCTGAAGTCATAGCCGCCCACCATCGCACGGATGGCACCATCCTGGGTGTTGACCGTGATCAGTGCGGCTTGCACCTCGGGCGCCTGCGTGATTTCCCAGCCGTTGGCGCCTTCGGTGATGCGCACCACGGCGCCGGCGCGCAGCCGGCGATTGGCAGGTGCCTTGGCATCGAGCCATGGGGCGATGAAGGTCAGTCCCTTGCCCTCGATGTCGAAGCTCACGCCGCGCCCGCGTGAGATCGTCACGCGTTGCGGACTCACCTTCAGTACCACGGCCGACAGCAGCTTGCCGATGTCGCCCGCCTGAGCCACGGCCTCTTCGATGCGCTCCTCGCGCAACACGTCGTCGTCGGTGTTCAGGTCGATGACGGTTTCTGGGCCGCGGTAGCCATGCTTGCGGTCGAAGTTGAACACGGCCTTGGCCACCGCGTCATTGGCCACGCGCTGATCCTGCGAGCGGATCGTGGTGTAGACCTTCAGCCCACTGGTGTAGGCATCGTCCTTGTATTGACCGGCCACGAGCTGGCGGGCCATCTCGGCCGCCCAAACGGCCTGCAGTGGAAAGCTCTGACGTTGTGTGTGCAGCTTGATTTCTTCTTCTCGGGCCGCCTCGTATTCGGCCTGCGTGATGAAGTTGAGCTGCCGCATGCGCGAGAGCACGTAGCGCTGGCGCTCGCGTGCTCGCGTGGGGTTGACGACCGGGTTGTCGCGTGCGGGGGCTTTCGGCAGGCCGGCCAGCATGGCCATCTGGGCCACGCTCAATTCGCCGAGCGGCTTGCCGAAATAGGTTTGGGCTGCCGTGGCAAAGCCGTAGGAGCGCTGGCCCAGAAAGATCTGGTTGGCATAGATCTCGAAGATCTGTTCCTTGCTGAGCGTCTGTTCGATGCGCAGCGTGAGCAGCACCTCGTAGAACTTGCGGATGTAGCGGCGCTCGCGGCTCAGGAAGGTGTTGCGCGCGAGCTGCATCGTGATGGTGCTGGCGCCCTGACCCCGACCGCCGGATTTCAGGTTGGCCAGTATGGCGCGGGCGATGCCGAACGGATCCACGCCGTGGTGCCGGAAGAAGTCGTCATCTTCGGCCGCCAGGATCGCCTCGCGCATCTTCACCGGAATGCTGTCATAGGGCACGACGGTGCGCCGTTCCGAGCCGAACTCCCCGATCTGCTCGCCATCGGCCGAGAAGATCTGCATCGGCAGCTTGGGACGGTAATCGGTGAGCAGCGTGAGCGAGGGCAGGCGGCTTGCGCCGACCTCGTAGGCCACCACGGCCAGCAGCCCGGCCGACACCGCGGCGGTTGCCCCGATGGCGGCCGTCCAGCCCAGCACGCGCAGCACCGGATGGCGCTTGCTGGCCGCAGGCTTGCCCGTGTTGCGGCGGGCGGTGGTGTGTCGGGGGTGACTGCGAGGGTGGGAGGGTGTTTGCTTCATGGAGGCGGTTGTTCGGCTGCGCGGCAGGGTACCGGGCAATGTTGCGCAAGAGACATGGTGGGCGCAAAAGGCGCACGGGTACAGCCGTTGGAGAACCGTTCACGCGCCAAATTCGACTGCTCGTCCGGCTCGATCGATTAAAGGGTTGCAGGTCTTGATCGATGGTGTGCCGGGGTAGAGGAATGCACCCGAAAAAACCTTAAAGTGATCCCCTGTCTGTCAAGCTGGTAGTGGGGAATTGTAGGGGAAGTCAGTCCAGGTGACTCATTTCTCGGGGATTTTTTCTAGATCAGGTGCATTTGTGGGATTTGGCCTTCAATCATTGTTTACACGCGGCCCCGCCCCGTTGATCGGGGTGGATTTCAGTGCCTCAAGCGTGAAAGTCGTCGAGCTGGCCGTGGGCCGGCAGGCGGCCATGCGGCTGGAACGATACGCCATCGAGCCGATCGAACGTGGGGCCGTCGTGGATGGCAACGTCGAGCGACACGAAGTGGTGGCTGATGCGCTGCTTCGGGCCTTGAAAAAGGCGGGCACGACGACCAAACAGGTGGCGATGGCGCTGCCTTCCTCCTCGGTCATCACCAAGCGGATCAGTTTACCGGCGGATTTGCAGGAAGATGATTACGAACTGCAAGTCGAGACGGAGGCGAGCCAGTACATCCCCTTCGCGATCGAAGAGGTCAACCTGGATTTTCAGGTGCTGGGCCCGTCGTCCACGGCCGAGGACAGCGTGGATGTGCTGCTGGCCGCCTCGCGCAAGGAAAAGGTCGAAGATCGGGTGATCGTGGCCGAGATGGCCGGGTTGAAGCCCGTGATCATCGATGTCGAACCGTATGCGGCACGTACGTCGGTCGATCACATCATCAGCCTGCTGCCGGCGGGTGGCGAAGGCAAGATTCTCGCCGTCTTCGACATCGGCCAGACCGCCACGCGCCTGGCGGTGGTCTACAACGGCCAGACCGTGTTCGAGCGGGAGCAGCCTTTCGGTGGCAACCAGCTCACCCAGGAGATCGTGCGCCTCTATGGCCTGACGGCCGAGGAGGCCGAGTTGAAGAAGCGCACCGGTGATCTGCCCGACAACTACAAGACCGAATTGCTGCAGCCGTTCGTCGAGCAAGGTGCTGCCGACATCAACCGTGCCTTGCAATTCTTCTTCAGCTCCACGCCCTACACCCGTGTCGACCACATCCTGCTGGCTGGCGGTGCTGCCGTCACACCCGGGCTGGCCGAGGCCGTGGCCGAGAAAACCTCGGTGACGACCGAAATCCTCACCCCCTTCCAGGGCATGGAAGTGAGTGATGCGGTGCTGGAGCGTCAGCTGCGCCTGGATGCCCCGTCACTGCTTGTCAGTTGTGGCCTGGCCATGAGGAGGTTCGACCAATGATCCGGATCAATCTGCTGCCGCATCGTGAGCAGAAACGCGAGCGGCGCAAGCGCGACTTCATGGGCCAGATGGTCATGGCCGGCATCGTGGGCGGTGGTCTCGTCTTTGTCGGTGGCATGGTGATCAACGAACAGATCGATCATCAGCAGCAGCGCAATGCGCTGATCGAGCAGGAAAATCGTGCCCTCGATGTCCAGATCGCCGAGATCAAGAATCTGGAGGAGGCCATCGCCTCACTGAAGGCACGCCAGGCTGCCGTCGAGGATCTGCAAAGTGATCGCACCATTCCGGTGCACCTGTTCGACGAACTCGTCAAGTTCACGCCCGAAGGGGTTTTTCTCGACAAGCTGGAGCAGCAGGACTTGAGCCTGAAACTCTCAGGCAAGGCGCAGTCCAACGAGCGGGTGGCCGAATTGCTTCGCAACCTGAGCGAGCACAGCGAGTGGTTCGAGAAGCCGAACCTGGAGGAAATCCGCGAGGACGTGTCTCCGCGTCGTCCGGGCAAGCGTGAACAGCGTGTGCAGGAATTCAGCCTGAACGTGCTGATCAAGCGCAATGCGCCGGCCAATGTGTCGAAGGACAAGGCTCGCTCGGTGGCGATGAATACTGCTGCGAAAGGATAAGGAGCCGACTCGTGAAAAACGTCAATATCGATCTGAGCGCGTTCTCGCGCCAGTTTGAAGGCTTGCAGGGCCGTCATCCGGGCCTGTGGCCGCTCTTTCCCAGAGCGGCGCTGCTCTCGGGCATCGTGCTCGCGCTGCTCGGGCTGGGGTGGTTTTTTTACTGGAGCACGCTCGACGAGGAGCTGGAAACCTACAAGGGCCAGGAAATGAGTCTGCGTGAGGAGTACACGCAGAAGGTGGCCAAGGCCGTCAACCTTGACGACTTCCGTCGCCAGAAGGTGCTGGCCGAGCAATATGTGGGTGTGCTGGAAAAGCAGCTGCCAAGTCGGGCCGAGATGGATGCCTTGCTGTCGGACATCAACCAGGCAGGTGTGGGGCGTGGTGCGCAGCTGCAACTTTTCAAGCCGGGTTCGGTGAACTTGAAGAGCCATTATGCCGAGTTGCCGATCGAGGTGAAGGTGACGGGCGGCTTTCATGATCTGGCTGCCTTCAGCAGCGATCTGGCCAACCTGCCCCGTATCGTGACCCTGAACAATATCCGCATCGAGAAAAACCGTGAGGGCAATGGGCTGGAGATGAGTGCCACGGCCAAGACCTTCCGTTATCTCGACAAGGACGAGATCAGCAAGGCCAATGCACCGGCCGCTCGTGCAGGAGGCAGATGAGATGAAAAAACCTGTGAATCGTATCGTCTCGGCAGTGGGCGTCGTGCTGATCAGCGCCGGGATGACCGGCTGCACGCCTGACCTCGAAGAGGTGCAGGACTGGATGGCACAGACCCGTGCCAACACGCCGCGTCATGTGGGCAAGCTCGATGAGCCGAAGATGTTCGTGCCGTTTCGTTATGAGGCGCGTCTGGATTACGACCCGTTTTCCGACACCAAGCTCGAAGTGGCCATGGCGAACCTGAACGACCGCAGCAGCACGGGTCTCAAGCCCGACCTGAATCGTCGGCGTGAGCTGCTCGAAGGCTTTCCGCTTGACACGATCAAACTGGTTGGGCACCTGAACAACCACAGCAACGGGCCGGTGGCGCTGCTTGCCGTGGGTGAAACGGTGTATCCGGTGAAGGTCGGCAATTATGTCGGTCAGAACTTCGGCCAGATTGTCAGCATTACTGAAACAGAAATGGGGATCAAGGAGCTGGTGCGCGATGCGGCCGGTGACTGGGTAGAACAGAAAACGCTGATCTCCTTGCAGGAAGAGTCCAAATGATGAACCAACGACCTGGGAATAGAACGGCCATGCGCTTTCTCACCACTTCCGTCGCCGCAGCCCTTGTCGGCATGGGCGCCCATATCAGCCCGGCCTGGGCAATCGGCAACTCGATCGAGTCCATCATCGGCTCGCCTCAAGGCGCATCGACGCAGATCCGCATCCGGATGGCGCAACCGCTCACTGAGGTGCCGCCAAGCTTCACGCTGGCCAATCCGCCGCGGATCGCGCTCGACTTTCAGGACACGGACAACCGGATCGGCCGCAGCCTGGTCGAGTTGACCGGTGGCGATGTGCGCAGTGTGAACGTGGTTCAGGGTGGCGAGCGCGCGCGCGTGGTGTTGAACATGAACCGTTCCCTGCGCTTCCAGTCCGAGCTGGATGGGCATGATCTGGTGCTGTCGCTGCATCGGAACGAGGCGGAGAATACGGCCTTCCAGCAGAAGACTTCGCTGCCGATGATGAACAAGGCGAAGGCCGAGATGGTCAGTGGCCGTTCGTTGAAGGACATCGATTTCCGTCGCGGCAAGGAGGGCGAGGGCCGGGTGGTGATCGACCTGTCGGATGACCGTGCCGGTGTCGATATCCGTCAGCAGGGCAAGAACATCCTGGTCGAGTTCCAGGGCACGCGCTTGCCGGAGAACCTGCGCCGTCAGCTGGATGTGGCCGATTTCGGTACACCGGTGCGTGTGATCCGTGCCACGCAGCATGGGGCGAACACGCGTCTGCTGATCGAACCGCAGGGCTTGTGGGAGCACAGTGCGTATCAGAGTGACACGCAGTTCGTGATCGAGGTCAAGCCGATCCAGGAAGACCCGCACAAGCTCACACAGGGCAGCCGTCCGGGTTACCGGGGTGAGCGCCTGTCGCTGAATTTCCAGAACGTGGACGTGCGGGCACTCCTGCAGGTGATCGCCGACTTCACGAACCTGAACATCGTGACCAGCGACACCGTGCAGGGCCGGCTCACCTTGCGCCTGAAGGACGTGCCCTGGGATCAGGCTCTGGACATCATCATGCAGTCGCGCGGTCTGGACATGCGCAAGAATGGCAACGTCGTCCTGATCGCACCGCGTGAGGAGCTGGCCACGAAGGAGAAGCTCGCGCTGGAGGCCAAGCAGCAGATTGCCGACATCGAACAGCTGCGCACGGAAACCTTCACGCTGAACTATCAGACGGCTGAAGCCATCCGCGACATGCTGGCCGACGAGAAATCGACGCTGCTCTCCAAGCGTGGCAGTGCCGTGGCGGACTCGCGTTCGAACAAGCTGTTCATCATGGATACGGCTTCGCGTCTGGATGAAATTCGGCAGCTGATCAACCAGATCGACATCCCGATCCGTCAGGTGCTGATCGAGGCGCGAATCGTCGAAGCCGATGACCGCTTCTCGCGCAACCTGGGCACGAAGCTCGGCTACTATGACCGTCGCTCGACGATCTATCGCACGGTGGGCCGTCCTGATCCGGTCACGGGTGAGACGACCGCCTACAACGTGCCGGTCTATGGGCCGGGCACCGGTCTGGGCAAGGTCGGCTTCGGTACCATTTCGGGCAACCTGTCCGGGGCGGCCGATCTGTCCGCACAGCGCGGTTCCGATCTGCAAAATGCCGAGATCGGGCTGGGCATGGCCACCGCCATCGAGAACAGCAACTTCTTCAGCTTCCCGGCAGGCGGTATCGCCGGCACGAACCCGGCATCGCTGGCCATCAGCCTCTTCGGCTCCAGCCTGTCGCGCTTCATCAACCTGGAGCTGTCTGCCCTCGAAGCTGATCAGCGCGGCAAGGTGGTTTCCAGCCCGCGGGTGCTGACCTCGAGCCAGCGTCCGGCCGTCATCGAGCAGGGCACCGAGCTGCCCTACCAGTCGGCCACGTCGAGCGGTGCGACTTCGGTGTCTTTCCGTAAGGCCAACCTGCGCCTCGAAGTCACGCCGCAGATCACGCCGGAAGGCAACGTGATCCTCGATGTGGACGTGAACCGCGATGCGGTCGGCCAGCTGACCAGCGCCGGTTTTGCGATCGACACCCGTCATGTGAAGACGCAGGTACTGGTCGAAGATGGTGGCACCGTGGTGATCGGTGGCATCTATGAGCAGTTCGAGCGTAACCGTACCGACAAGGTGCCGTTCCTCGGTGACATCCCGATCCTGGGGCACCTGTTCCGTAGCAACACCCGTACCAATGACCGGAACGAGCTGCTGGTCTTCCTGACCCCGCGCATCATCAACGACGCCGTGGTTCAGCGCTGATCGCAGGCAGGGAAAGCGCGCTTCGATGTTTTCCCTGCTTTCTGGTAACTTAAGGCGGCATGAATGATGCCGCCTTTTCCATTTTTCTGGTGGGCATGATGGGCGCCGGCAAGTCCACCGTGGGGGTGAGGCTGGCCCGGCGGCTCGATCGTGTCTTCATCGATGCCGACCGCGCGCTCGAAGAGCGTCTGGGCGTCAGTGTGCAGACCATCTTCGCCGTCGAGGGCGAGGAGGGTTTCCGTCGCCGCGAGGCCCTGTTTCTTGAAGAGATGACGGCCCAACCCGGCCTCGTGCTCGCCACGGGCGGCGGTGCCGTGCTCTCGCCTGCCAACCGCGCGCTGCTGAAGGCGCGGGGCAAGGTCGTCTACCTGCAAGCTTCGCCCGGTGATCTGTGGCAGCGGCTGCGCCGTGACCGTCAGCGCCCCCTGCTCAAAACCGCCAATCCGCGTGAGCGAATCTATCAGCTCTGCCAGGAGCGTGAGGCGCTTTACAAGGAAGTGGCCACTCACATCGTCACCACCAGCCGTCAGCCGATCGACCAGATCGTCGATGAGGTCGTCCGCCGACTGAGTGAAGAGGCGCTGGCGACTACCCGCCCGGCATCTGGTGCGTCTGGTGCTTCGGCCACGCGCGTGCCGCGTGCGCCCCTCGATTCCCCATCCCACCCTCCCCGAGACTGAGACCATGCAAACCTTGCGCGTAGAGCTGGGCGAACGCAGCTATGACATTCAGGTGGGCTTCGGCCTGCTGGACGAGAACCCGGCGCTGACGGCTTTGGCCGCCGGTCGTTCGGTGGCCATCGTGAGCGACACGAATGTGGATCCTCTCTATGGCGCGCAGGTCGAGGCGTTGCTGAAACCGGTTGCACATCAGGTGCTGCGCGTCGTCGTGCCGGCGGGCGAAGCCACCAAGTGCTGGCAGCAGCTCGACCACATCCATGATGCGATGCTGGCCGCCCGCTTCGACCGCAAGAGCCTGCTCGTGGCGCTGGGCGGCGGGGTCATCGGCGATCTGGTCGGTTTTGCGGCCGCCACCTACCAGCGCGGCATCGATTTCGTCCAGATACCCACGAGCCTCCTTGCGCAGGTCGATTCCTCCGTGGGGGGGAAGACGGCCATCAATCATGCCAGGGGCAAGAACATGGTGGGCGCCTTCCACCAGCCACGCCTCGTGATCGCCGACGGCGCCACACTCACCACCCTGCCCAGGCCGGAGCTGGTGGCCGGCATGGCCGAGGTCATCAAGCACGGCGCCATTGCCGATGCGGCCTACCTTGAGCGGGTGGCGCGCGACATGCCCGCGTTGCTCGCGCTCGACCCTGAGCCGATGACCGCCGCCATTCTCGATTCGATCCGGATCAAGGCGGCAGTCGTGGCCGCCGACGAGCGCGAATCGGGCGTGCGGGCGCATCTGAACTTTGGCCACACTTTCGGCCACGCCATCGAGGTGGGGGCCGGTTACGGTCAGTGGCTGCACGGCGAGGCCGTGGGCGCCGGCATGGTGATGGCGGCCGACCTCTCGGTGCGGCTCGGCAAGCTCCCCGCCGATGACGCCGCCCGGCTCGTCGACGTGATCCGCGCAGCCGGCCTGCCCGTCACGGCCCCTGCCTGGCCGGTGGATGACTATCTGAGCCACATGGCCATCGACAAGAAGGCCGAACGCGGCACCCCCGTCTTCGTCGTGCTCGATGGCCTCGGCCGAGCCATGACGGCCCGCGCCGACGAGGCGTTGGTGCGCGAGGTGATTGCGGCGCATCTGGCTGGTTGACCCTAAAACCGCGCGCTGACGGCGTTGCCACGCTTGTGAAGGCATCGGCCTTAGCGGCGCATGGTGCCTTGTCAGCCCGCGGTTTTGGGGCCAGCGCGGGGACAAATTATCCGGGAGGAATGGCTGATTGCTCCGTGTGCCGGGCATAGGGGCTTATTTGCCACGATTGGCGGCGCTGATCGGTGGCAGCCTGACGCCGGTCGGCCCGATGAGTGAGCACCATTGATCTATCCTGGTCAAGGTCTACAGTGACGATAGGGAAGTGTGCACTTTGTCACGCCGGGTGGATCAGTCATGAAGGAATGGATAGGCGCCAGTGCCGAAGCACTGGCCGCGGCATACACCAATGGCCGCTTGTCGCCGGTAGAGCTGGTGGGGGCCGTGTTCGAGCATATCGAGGCCACTGACAGCCGGGTGGGGGCGATGCGCACGTTGTATCAGCAGGCTGCACTGGAAACCGCGCAGGCGTCCGAAAAACGCTGGCAGCGGCGCTCACCCCTGTCGCCGCTGGATGGGGTGCCCGTCACCCTGCGTGAAGATTTCCCGCTGGGCGGCAGCCACGACGGCGCCGAGCCGGATTCACCCGTGGTGGCCCGTTTACATGAAGCTGGCTGCCTCATCATCGGCACCACCGTGATGTCGGCCGATGACACGCTGGCCGCCGGCATCACGGCTGATGGACGCGTGCTGCGCAATCCGTGGCAGCCCTCGGCCGCGGCCGGTGGCTCTTCAGTCGGGGCGGCTGTGGCTTGCGCGGCCGGGTATGCACCGCTGCATGTGGCTTATGATCGTTTCGGTTCGGTGCGGCTGCCCGCTGCCTTCTGCGGGGTGGCCGGCTTCAAGCCGAGCATGGGGCGGGTGCCCATCGCCGCGCCGGCCCCTGGCCGGGTGGCGGGCATCATCAGCCGCCATGTGCATGACACGGCGGCCCTGATGAACATTCTCTCCAGGCCCGATGGTCGCGACTTCATGGCGCTGCCACCCGAGGCCACCGAGTACCGGATGCAGGTCGATGGCCTCAGTCCCAAATCACTCAGCATTGCCGTCATCACGGACATGGGTCTGGGGCTGCCGCTCGATCCGCAGATTCAGAAATACCTGCAAGTGGCGGCGCGTGCTTTGCAGATGGCCGGCGCCACGGTGGACATGATCGATGCTTTCGTCTCGCCCACGCTGTTCGACGAGGTGCAGCAGTTCTGGGAAGCGATGGCGCACGCCGATGCCATGGTTGGCGGCCCGACGGGGAACTGTGAGGCACCGGTGATGCCCTCAGATCCTCTCGTCCGACAGGTCTCGTCTCCTCGTTCGGCTGCTGCCAAAGCTGCCCTGGCTTTCGTCGACGCCTGGCGATGTGGCCGCGCCGGACGCTTGAGCGGGCTTGAGGTGATGCGGGCCTGGCAGAGCATGACGGCCGTTCGGGCGGCGGCGAGCCATGCCATGCGCGACTACGACTTCGTGCTGATGCCGACTGTGCCGGTGCTGCCCTATGGGGCCGAGGCCCTGTCGCCCAGCGGCAAGCCTGAAGATGGCCTGCCGCATCTGGCCTACACCGCACTCTGGAACATGACCGAGCATCCGGCTGCCACCGTCAACTGGACGAATACCGATGAGGGCTTGCCGGTGGGCTTGCAGGTGGTGGGGCAGCGCTTCGATGACCTGGGCGTGTTGCGGCTCGCCCGCACGCTGGAGATCATGCGGCCAGAACCGGAGCCGTGGCCGGCTGTCTAGAGCGTGTCATGGAGGCCGAGGGGCAACCTGCCTGCTGCCCAAGTCTCGCGTCAAACGGTGGGTGGGCATTGCCCCGCCACCGTGACAAGGTGGGTTCAACGGTATCATTACGGTGTGCCCGTCTGGGGCTGGCCCAGCCTGTCCATGGCTTGATTCGTCGCCGCGTTGCCGGCTTTCTGAAGGCCGTCGGGCGTGGGCCGCACGGCTTGCAGCGATCGTGTGTCTGCCTTGCTGCCAAAGGCCCGAGCCAGACGGTGGCCCAACCTTCAACTGACCGACATGACTGAACTCGAAGAGCTGAAACGACATATCCGCACCATCCCCGACTGGCCGAAGGCTGGTGTGATGTTCCGTGACATCACCCCGTTGCTGCAGGATCCGCGGCTGTTGAGGAACATGATCCGCGTGTTTGTCGATCGCTATCGGGAGGCCGGTGTCACGCTGGTGGCCGGGATCGATGCCCGTGGTTTCATCATCGGCCCGCTGATCGCGCATCAGCTCGGTGTCGGTTTCGTGCCGGTGCGCAAGCAGGGCAAGCTCCCCTTCGAAACGGTGTCGGCCTCTTATGAGCTGGAATATGGCACGGCCACGGTCGAGCTGCATGTGGATGCCACCAAGGCGGGTGACCGCGTGCTCGTCGTCGATGACCTGATCGCCACGGGGGGCACCATGCTCGCCGCCATCGACTTGTTGCGTAAACTGGGCGCAGACGTGATCGAGGCGGCTGCCATCGTCGACCTGTACGAGCTGGGCGGGGCCAATCGCCTGCGTGAAGCGGGGGTCAACAGTTTTGCGCTGGCCCGGTTCTCCGAGACGGAAGTCTGAGTGATGGCAGATGCGGCTCCGTCGCCCGTTCGCATCGACAAATGGCTGTGGGCAGCCCGGTTCTTCAAGACCCGGTCACTGGCACAGACGGCCGTGGAGCATGGCCGTGTGCTGGTCGATGGCGAGCGCGTGAAGGTGGCCCGGTTGCTCAAGGGCAACGAGCTGTTACGCATCCGTGTCGGTGATCTGCAACGGGAAGTGCGGGTGATGGGGCTGTCGAGCGTCAGAGGCCCGGCGCCGGTGGCCCAGACGTTGTATAAAGAGACCCCCGAATCCGAAGCGGCACGCCTGGCGGCTGCCGAGCGTCGTCGTTTTGAACGAGAACCCGCAGCTGGCATGCACGGGCGTCCTTCCAAGCGTGATCGGCGTGAACTCTCCCGAATCCGATTGGATTGAAAACCATTGATGAACCATTCTTCAGAAAACGCTGCTCGCCTGAGCCTGATGCACAGTGCCGCGCAGCTTGCCTCCCCGGCATTGGATCCCTTCGGCAGTGCCATGATGTCGATGCGCTGGTCGCGCCCGGCAGCCGAGGGCTTGTTGCTGGTGCCGGCGGCAGCCTGCGTGCCCTGTCTGGACGCCGTTGGTGCCGGCGTGGTGGCCAGGCCGTCGCTTGGTCCTGATGCGTCGCTTCACGGGATGGATGCAGACGAAGTCGAAGGCTTCGATCTGGATCGTCCGATCTGGCATGCCTTGCAGGATCTCGGTGGTGCCGGTTTGCATGGTGCGGTGTACGAGGCACGAGAGGATGCGGGGGCCATCGTGATGCTGGCCTCGCCTTTTGCCGCCACGCTCGCCTGTACGCCCGCCGTGCAGTATGAAGGCATCCCTTTCTTCCATCCGATGGTGGCGTTGGCAGGTCGTGACCGCATTGATTGTTGTCCGGCTGGTTTTTACGCCGCCTTGCAAGCCGAGATGGCCGGTTTGCCTGTTGGCGGGGCTGGCCGGATGGCAACGCATGCCACGCAGAGCCGTCGAGGGCGGGCTGATCGTGCCACCGGGGCGGCCGATGGCTCGGTACATGAGATGATTCTGGATGCCCTGGGCGAGGGGACGGCCTGCCTGGTGGCGCATTATGGCTTGCTCGCCTTGGGTGACACGCCTGAAGCGGCGGCCCTTTTGGCCAAGCGCCTGGAAGCCTTGTGCCAGATCTACTGGCAGGTGCTGCAGGTGGGGAGCGCTCGGGCGGCGCCGATCCCTGCCGGCTGAGCCGGCCCCATCGCGCGTGTCATGCACCGCTTTGCCCCTGAAAAAGCCTTGCCGGGCGTGCATCACGGCCTCGCCATGCGTGTCAGGGTATCGAAGCTTGGCGGTGCGTGGCGGCTTGACAGCCCACGCGCGTGGGGGCAGGGGAGGACGAATCCGTGCGTGACACGCGCTAAAGTCTGGGAGTCCACAAAATGAAGCAGCTCGTTGTGGGCCAATACAATCCCTTGCCACCGGGTGGCGTCGGGGTTCGTTTCACGGGTCGTGGCTGGGATTACTTTCGGATCTGGGCCGGCGATCTGCTCTTCATGATGCTGACGCTGGGCTTTTACTGGCCCTGGTTGCGCCGCCGCCGGTGGCAATTCTTCAACGCCAACACCTGGATCGGCGACACGCCCTTGGGGGATGCCCGGCTGATGACGGCTCGTGGCGCGTGGCCCCGCATCTGGCAGCAGCTGTTGCTGCTGGTGGGCATTGTGCTGTTGCTGCGTCATACCCGGCTTTATGGCCTGTTCGGTTGGGTGATCTTCTTCGGGGTGTTCAGCCTTGGCGGCCCCTGGTGGTTGAGAAGCGGCTGGCAGGGGCGCATCGGCCAGCTTTACTGGCAGGGCGAGCAGATCCGTTTCGATGGTTCGGTGCCGGGCGCCTGTCGGGCCTGGGGGCTGATGGTGCTGTCCTTGTTGCCCGCTTTCCTGATGGGTCTGGCCGTGTTGATGGATGCAAGCGGGTTGCTGGGCGAAGGCATGTACTGGTCGGTCAGCAGCGTGCTGACCGAAAGCCTTCGCCACGCCCTGTTCTGGAGCGTGGCCTTGTCGATCATGCTGGCGCTGGCCGGCTGGTTCTATCATGCCTTGCGCTATGGCTTGCGACATATCCATCATCCGGTTTATCCCTTCCAGTCCCGGCTGCGCTTCTGGCCACTGCTGAGGGCCGCTGCCGCCACCGTGTTGCTGGTGCTGCCGCTGCCCTTTCTGATCATCGGGCTGCTCCATGCCAACTGGCCGCTGCTGCTAGCCACCTTCAGCATCGAGCCGCCCGGTACGCTTCAGACGCTCGTGGCGCTTGCGCCTGCTGCCGACTCATGGCTGGGCGGGTTGCGCCTCGACGGTGCCTCGATGCTCGATGCCGACGTCTGCGTAGGCTGTCGGGCCGTGGTCGTGCTTGGTCTGGTGCTTCTGGCCACGCTGCTGCTGCGGATGGGCTGGCGTTACTTCATGGCCAGGGTGTGGAATCAGAGCTGGCGCAGCATGCGCCTGCCCGGTGCCGTGATCGAGAGCCATCTGCCTGCTGGCCGGCTGATGGCCACGGGCTTCGTCTGTGACCTGCTCACGATCATCACGGGGGGGCTCTATCATCCGTTCGCCCTGGTGCGTCTTGAAGCGCTCAAACGGCAGGCGTTGCGGGTGATGCCGGTGTATGCGGTTGATGGCGGCTTGCCGGATGGGGGCATGGAAGGCTCGACGAACATGCGCTCGAGCATGGCGCCGGCCGCCGCGGTAGCCCCAGGGCCTGAGGCGCAGACGCACACGCAAAGCCCCGCCCAGATAGCGCCTTGTGTCCATCAGTCGGCGGCTGCCAGCAGTGTCCCATTGTCCCGCCGGGAGGCGGGCGAGGTGGGCAGGGCGGCCATGCCCAAGCCCCGGCTTGATTGGCGCCTTGCCCTGGGGGCGA
Organism: Lautropia sp.; assembly: GCA_030532895.1. Lineage (GTDB taxonomy): Bacteria > Pseudomonadota > Gammaproteobacteria > Burkholderiales > Burkholderiaceae_E > Lautropia. The sequence goes on from JAUNKF010000003.1 coordinate 40,146, forward strand.
TCGTGGTGCCCGCCCTCCTGCTGAGGCTGGCCTATGGACACGCCAAACCGATGCTGGGGCACTATCTGGCTCAATCGATGCCGGCCGAGGTCGCCGATGATATCGGGGCACGCATCCAGGATTCGCTGCGGCGTCAAGGGCTGGCCCCGTCAGGCTTGTCCGAGGCCGAGCAGCAAGCTTGGCGTGAACGGATCGAACAGACCATGCGCCACAGCTGGCAGGGCGCCCCCTTGCCCCCTTACCGGATCGTGTTTGCCCGAGGCGGTAAACTGCTGGGGCCCAATGCGCTCGTGCTGCCGGGCAGCACGCTGATGCTCACCGATGAATTGATGGCACTGGCCGGCCGGCAGGGCAAGGATCGCCAACATGCCATCGTGCAAGGGGTCGTTGCCCATCAGCTGGCCCATTTGTCCGAGCGGCATCTGGAGCGCACGATGGTGATGGTGCAGGTTCGGCGTTGGGCGTGGGCGGTGGCCACTGGCAAACAGCTGGCGCAGTTGTCTGGCCTGGGCGCCGACAGCGTGCTGCAACAAGGCTATGTCCAAGCCGAGCAGCAGGCGGCGGACGAGATGGCCATTCGGGTGTTGAAAGCCAATGGCCATTCGCCACGGCTGATGCTGGATTTTTTGAGGGCCTTGCAGGCCGAAGCGGCCAGTGGCCCTGAGCAGACCGTGGCTGCACACCGCATTCCGATCAGCCTGGCCAGTCAGGGGCTGGATGCCCGGCGCGTCAGTCGATATGAACAGGATTGAGCCGGGCTTGTCTGTTGTCAGCCGTTGGGGGCGCTCATGCCTGGCGTCCCCCTCACGGCCTGTTGCGTGTGCATGACACGCCCCAACCGTTCATCTGCACAATCACACCGCCGGCAGGGCATGACAGGTGCCCGCGGCTTCATCAGTATCACGACAGGAATCGAAAACGCGATGAGCAACAACCAGAAGGAACAGGGGCTGGCGACACGGATCGTGCATGCCGACCGCCGATTCGGTGTGGCACACCATGCCATCCGCAAACCGGTGCACCGCTCGGTGCAATACGGTTTCGACACGGCCGAGGATCTGATCGATGTCTTTCAGGGCAAGCTGAAGAACGCTTACAACTATTCGCGCACCGGCACGCCGACCACGGCTGCGTTGGAAGCCAAGCTGACCGCACTGGAAGGCGGCATCGGTTCGGTCAGCTTTGCCTCCGGGATGGGGGCGCTGTCGGCGATTTTCCTGACCTTGCTGCGGGCGGGCGATCATCTCGTGTCGGCCCGTTATGTCTTTGGGGGCACGAACAGCCTCTTTGGCACGATGCGGCATCTGGGCATCGAGGTCGACAAGGTGGACACCTGCCAGGTGGCCAACGTCGAGGCAGCCCTCAAGCCGAACACCCGGATGGTCTTCGTCGAGACCATCGCGAACCCTGGTACCGAAGTGCCCGATCTGGCCGCCATCGGCGAGCTGTGTGCCGCGCGCGGCCTGCTCTTCGTGGTGGACAACACGATCACCTCGCCCGCACTCTTTCAGCCGAAGGCCGTCAAGGCCGGTCTTGTCGTCAATTCGCTCAGCAAGACCATCGGGGGCCACGGGGTGGCATTGGGAGGGCTGGTGACGGATACGGGCCTTTTTGTGTGGGACAACTATCCGGCCATTGCCGACGAATACCGCAAAGGTGACCCCAGCCTTTGGGGGCTGACGCAATTGCGCAAGAAGGGGCTGCGCGACATGGGCGCGTGCCTGTCCTCGGACGCGGCCGACCAGATCGCGATCGGTGCCGAGACGCTCGCGCTGCGCATCGAGCGCACGAGTCAGTCGGCGCTGGCGCTTGCCCGGATGTTGGAAGCCCACCCGGCCGTCTTTCGTGTCAACTATCCGGGGCTGCCCAGTCACCCGCAGCATGCCGTCGCCAAGGCGCTGTTCAAATCCGGTTCGTGGCTACTGTCCTTCGACCTGAAGCATACCGATGCGTTGCTGCCCTTCATCAATCGTCTTCAGATCCCACTGCGTGCCACGGGCCTGGGCGATACCCGCACGCTGATCATTCCGGTGGCGCCCACCATCTACAACGAAACCCCACCAGCCGATCGTGCACTGATGAACATCACCGACAGCCTGACCCGTGTATCCGTTGGTCTCGAAGAGACCGAGGATCTGCTGGCCGATTTCGAGCAGGCGTTGTCGGGTATCTGAGGCAACGGGCGCATGTCCGGGTCGTCCGCGCGCCTGGCGGGGCGCCTTGGCGGGCGCATGGGCGCATGACATGCGCCGGCGCGGGAGGCCGGCATGCCTCGTACGAGCACTGCCATTCGGCCGTGGGCCTGCGTTCTTGTTGCAGGACAGCATCCCTGTCGGCCACGCAAAATGGGCTGTCCTGTTTTGTCGATGTTGGGTTCATGGGCGACAGGGGGCGTTCTTTGGTGTCAAAAGTGGGGCAATTAGTGCCAAAAAATTGCCTATTTTTTGTGCAAAATGATCAGGGGCCGGGGGCGTGCCAGTGGCCGTGCCAAGCGGGGGCTCAGTACGCCGTCCTCTTCGGCCACATCCGTTCAATACGCCTAAATCGTTGATTGCGCATCAGATATCTGACCCATTGATGGGTTACATCATGATGAGGTGGCAAATCATGGTTGGGTGGTGAGCCTGCGTGCCACGTTCGCGCAAGGGGCGCAGCGCGCAGGCTGGCCTAGGGCTTTCCCCCGTCTGTCTTCGTTGAAAAAGCCCGCTTATCGCCCTAGGATGAACCCGCCAAAAGATTTTTGACATTGGGACACGGCGAGATTGGTGCGCTGCGAAAATCCCGATGCCGACAAAACACACGGAGACACATGAAGGGGGCATTTATGGCCACGACATTCCCCAGTCTGCTACAGAAGCATGCCGCCTCGCGCCCCGAGGCGCCGGCCATGCGGGAAAAGGAGTACGGCATCTGGCAGACCTGGAGCTGGGCCAAAACCGCCCAGGAAGTCCGCTGGATGGCGGGCGGTCTGGCATCGCTGGGCTTTGGCGAGGGCGATCATCTGGCGTTGATCAGCGACAACCGGCCTCACCTGTACATGGCGTTTCTGGCCGTGCAGAGCCTGAGAGGGGTACCTGTACCGATGTATCAGGACGCGGTGGCGGCCGAAATGGCTTTTGTGCTGGAGGATGCCGAAGTGCATTTCGCCTATGCGGAGGATCAGGAGCAGGTGGACAAGCTCCTGATGCTGCGAGAAAGCGTGCCGGGTCTCACCTACATCATTTACGACGATCCGCGTGGCATGCGCAACTATGAGGCGCCGGGTCTGATCAGTGTGGCCGAACTGGTCAAGCGAGGCCAAGCCTACGAGCAGCAGCATCCGGGTTTTTTCGAGGCGCTGGTGCAGAAGGTGCAGCCTGATGACGTGGCCGTCATTCTCTACACGTCGGGCACCACGGGCCGCCCCAAGGGCGTCTGCCAGACCCATGCCAGTTTCATCGGCGCCGCGCAGGGCGGTATCGAAACCGATGACCTCAACGAGCGTGACAACGTGATGTCCTACCTGCCGCCCGCCTGGGTGGGGGATTATCTGTTTTCGGTCGCGCAGTGGCTGGTGGCAGGCTTCACCATCAATTGCCCGGAATCGGCCGAAACGGTCATCATCGACCTGCGGGAAATCGGCCCGTCCTATTATTTTGCGCCCCCGCGTGTTTTCGAGGGCATGTTGACCTCCGTCTCGATCCGCATGGAAGATGCCAAGCGCTTCGAGCAGTGGCTCTACAAGAAATTCATGGCGCTCGCCGGCCGCATCGGGGCCGACCTGCTCGATGGCAAGCCGGTGAGTGGCTGGGATCGCTTCAAGTATGCGATAGGTGACGTGCTCGTCTATTCGCCCTTGCGCAACACCCTGGGCCTGTCACGGATCAAGGTGGCGTACACGGCAGGCGCGGCCATCGGGCCGGATCTGTTCCGGTTTTTCCGCTCGATCGGCATCAACCTGAAACAGCTCTACGGGCAGACCGAAACCTGTGCCTATGTCTGTTTGCAGCGCGATGGGCGGGTGAAGCTCAACAGCGTGGGCGAGGCTGCGCCGGGCATCGAACTGAAGCTGGCTGACAACGGTGAGGTGCTGGTCAAGGGCGTGTCGGTGCTGAAGGAGTACTACAAGCGTCCGGATGCCACGGCCGAGGTCATCGACGAGAACGGTTATTTCCGTACCGGGGATGCCGGGATGATCGACCACGACGGACATCTGCACATCATCGACCGGGCCAAGGATGTGGGCAAGCTCGCCAATGGCGCGATGTTTGCACCGAACTACATCGAGAACAAGCTCAAGATCTTTCCGCAGATCAAGGAGGCGGTCTGCTTCGGGCATGATCGCGACAAGGTCTGCGCCTTCCTCAACATCGATCTGGAAGCAGTGGGCAACTGGGCCGAGCGGCGCAATCTGCCTTACACCGGCTATGTGGATCTGGCTGGCAAGGAAGCGGTGCTCACGCTGATGCGTGAGTGTGTCGAGAAGGTCAATGCCGGGCTGGCCGCCGAAGAAGGCATGGAAAGCACGCAGATCGCCCGTTTCCTGGTGCTGCACAAGGAGCTTGACCCGGATGATGACGAGCTGACGCGCACGCGCAAGGTGCGCCGTGGCTTCATCGCCGACAAGTACGGCGTGCTGATCGACGCACTGTACGACGGCCGCACCGAGCAGTTCATCGAGACGGCCGTCAAATTCGAGGATGGGCGAACGGGCAAGGTCAGCGCCACGCTGAAAGTGCTCGATGCCCGCGTGTTCGAGCCGCAGGTTCAGAAGGAGGCCGCATGAGCGAAATCGGCAAGCAGGCTGCGGTGGCGGCCGATGACGGCATGAACGCCGTGCGTGCGGCAGGTGCCGCCGCCGAGGGGATTGGCATGGCAGGCGCCGGTCACGACGCGGTGAAGGGACGGCGCATCGGTGACGTGATTCTCGACATTCAGAACATCAGCCTGCGCTTTGGCGGGGTCAACGCGCTCACCGACATCAGTTTCAATGTGCGTGAGCACGAGATCCGCTCGATCATCGGCCCCAATGGGGCGGGCAAAAGCTCGATGCTCAATTGCATCAATGGCGTCTATACCCCGAGCGAGGGCAAGATCACGTTCCGCGGCCAGACCTTCGGGCACATGAACAGTCGTCAGGTGGCCGAGATGGGGGTGGCACGCACCTTTCAGAACCTGGCCCTGTTCAAGGGCATGAGCGTGCTCGACAACATCATGACCGGGCGAAACCTGAAGATCAAAAGCAACCTGTTCCTGCAGGCGCTTCGGGTGGGGCCGGCGCAGCGTGAGGAAATCGCGCATCGCGAGTTCGTCGAGCACATCATCGATTTTCTGGAGATTCAGGCGCATCGCAAGACACCGGTTGGTCAGTTGCCTTATGGCTTGCAGAAACGGGTGGATCTGGGCCGGGCGCTGGCGATGGAGCCGCAGGTGCTGCTGCTCGATGAGCCGATGGCGGGCATGAACGTGGAGGAGAAGCAGGACATGTGCCGCTTCATCCTCGACCTGAATGACGAGTTCCGCACCACGATCGTGCTGATCGAGCACGACATGGGTGTGGTGATGGACATCAGCGATCGCGTCGTGGTGCTCGATTACGGCAAGAAGATCGGCGACGGTGCGCCCGACGAGGTGCGCAACAACGAAGACGTGATTCGCGCCTACTTGGGCGTCAGTCATTGAGGCGGGGAGGGAGAGTGATGCATTGTCTGGTTGTTCTGCCCACCCATTATTGAGGAGTCGCACATGGCATTCTTTCTGGAAACGCTGTTCGGCGGCCTGATGGTGGGGACGCTGTATGCGCTGATCGCCATCGGTTTCGTGCTGATTTTCAAGGCATCGGGGGTCTTCAACTTTGCCCAGGGGGCGATGGTGTTGTTCTCGGCGCTCGTCATGGCGCGGTTTGCCGAGTGGATTCCGGCCTGGCTCGGCATGGAGCCGGGCTTCATCGGTAACCTGCTTGCGATGATCGTCGCGCTTGTCGTGATGGTGGGCGTCGCCTGGCTGATCGAGCGGCTTGCGCTGCGGTATCTGGTCAATCAGGAGCCGATCACCCTGCTGATGGCCACGCTCGGCATCGCCTATTTTCTCGATGGCTTGGGGCCGCTCATTTTCGGTAGCGAGGTCTACAGCCTTGATGTGGGCATGCCGAAAGATCCGCTCTTTCTCTTTGAGGACGTGTTCGAGGGAGGCGTGCTGGTCAGCCTGGAAGACCTCTATGCTGCCTGTGTGGCCGCGTTGCTGGTCGTCTGCCTGAGTCTCTTTTTTCAGAAAACCAAAACGGGTCGTGCGCTTCGGGCCGTGGCCGATGACCATCAGGCCGCGCAGTCGATCGGCATTCCGCTCTCGCGCATCTGGGTCATCATCTGGTCGGTGGCCGGCGCCGTGGCGCTGGTGGTCGGCATCATCTGGGGGTCGAAACTCGGCGTGCAATATTCGCTGTCGCTCGTGGCGCTGAAAGCGCTGCCGGTCGTCATCCTCGGCGGTCTCACTTCACTGCCAGGTGCCATCATCGGTGGCCTCATCATCGGTGTGGGTGAGAAACTGGCCGAAGTGTATCTGGGGCCCCTTGTCGGTGGCGGTATCGAGGCATGGTTCGCCTACGGTTTGGCGCTGTGCTTCCTGCTGGTGCGGCCGCAAGGGCTGTTCGGCGACAAGATCATCGACCGCGTCTGATCAGCCACGGAGGAACCCTCATCATGTTTTACCGTGAAAACGGACAGTTCAAGACCACTTACGCGGCCGATCAGCAGATCTTTCCCGTGTTGCAGGATCGCTGGGCCATCGCTGGCATCCTGCTCATCGCCTTCGTCGGCGTCCCGCTCTTCGTCAGCAACTATGTGTTTCAGGCGGTGCTGATTCCGTTCCTGATCATGTCGCTGGCGGCTTTGGGGCTGAACATCCTGGTTGGCTACTGCGGCCAGATTTCGCTGGGTACGGGGGCCTTCATGGCCGTGGGCGCTTATGCTGCCTATAACCTGCAGGTCAGGTTCGAGGACATGCCGCTGCTGGTGTCACTGATTGGCGGTGGTGTCATCGCCATGCTGGTGGGCATGTTTTTCGGGCTGCCGAGCTTGCGTATTCGCGGCCTGTATCTGGCGGTGGCCACGCTTGCCGCACAGTTCTTCGTGGATTGGCTCACGAGCCGTGCTGGCTGGATCACCAACCACTCGTCCTCCGGTTCGGTCAGTGCCGGCCCGCTGTCGGTTTTTGGCTGGCGTATCGACACGCCGGTCGAGAAATACCTGTTCTGCCTCTCGATCCTCGCCTTGGTGGCGCTGGCATGCAAGAACATGGTGCGCAGTGCGATCGGCCGGGAGTGGATGGCCATCCGCGACATGGATGTGGCTGCCGCCGTGATCGGCATCCGCCCGACCTATGCCAAACTCTCGGCCTTTGCCGTCAGCTCCTTCATCGTCGGCGTGGCCGGCGCGCTCTGGGGCTTCGTTCACCTGGGCGCCTGGGAGCCGGCGGCCTTCGGCCTGGATCGCTCGTTGCAGCTGCTCTTCATGGTGATCATCGGCGGCTTGGGGTCGATCGTGGGCAGCATGTTCGGTGCCGCCTTCTTCGTGCTGCTGCCGTTGCTGCTGAACCATGTGCCGCATTGGTTGGGGCTGCCGCTGTCCACCGCCACCGCCACCTATCTGGAACACATGGTGTTCGGGGCGTTGATCGTCTTTTTCCTGATCGTCGAGCCGCATGGCCTGGCCAAACTGTGGGCGACCACACGGCAAAAACTGCGTGTCTGGCCGTTCCCGCATTGAGATGTTCTTTCCCTTTCATCCAGAGGGCGCCTCAGAGCGCCTGACACCTGGTTCTGCCAGGACAATCATTAGGAGATGCACATGACATTCAGAAAAGTTGCTGTTGCCGCTGCGGCGGTCGTTGCCGGCGTGGGCGGTGTGGTGGCTTCCTCGGCTGTGCAGGCCGAGGAGCAGTTCGTGCCACTGCTGGTTTACCGCACCGGTCAGTTTGCACCGCTCGGCATCGTCTGGGCCGATGGCAAGCAGGACTATCTGAAGCTGGTGAACGAAAAAGGCGGGGTCAATGGTGTGAAGATCGCCTTCGAGGAGTGTGAAACCGCCTATGACACCGGCAAGGGTGTTGAATGCTATGAGCGCCTGAAGAACAAGGGTGGCGGTGCCGCCGGGTTCGACACGCAGTCCACCGGCATCACCTTTGCCGTGAGCGACAAGGCGCCCAAGGACAAGATGCCGATCATCACGGTGGGCTATGGGTTGTCGCAGTCGGCCGATGGCAAGGTCTTCGAGTGGAATTTCCCGATGCTCGGCAATTACTGGACGGCGGCAGACTCGATCATTCAGGACATCCTGAAGAAGGAAAAGAGCCTGAAGGGCAAGAAGATCGCCCTCGTCTACCACGATTCGCCCTATGGCAAGGAGCCGGTGCCGCTCTTGAAGAAGCGCGCCGAGAAGGAGGGCTTCGACCTGCAATTGCTCCCTGTCACGCCGCCCGGTGTGGAGCAGAAATCCACCTGGCTGCAAATCCGCAAGCTGCGTCCCGATTATGTGCTGCTGTGGTCGGCCGGCGTGATGACGCCTACCGCCATTCGCGAAGCACAGGCCACCGGTTATGCGCGTGACAAGATCTACTCGATCTGGTGGGCCGGCTCCGATCATGACGTGAAGGACATCGGCAAGAACGCCAAGGGCTACAAGACCGTCACCATCCACAACACGGCCGAGCGTGGCAAGGTGCATGATGAGGTGAAGACGATGCTCTACGACAAGGGCAAGGGCACCGGCAAGAACGCCAACGAGCTGGGCAGCATGGCCCATACCCGCGGCATGGTGATCGCGATGCTTCAGGTGGAGGCCATCCGCACCGCGCAGGAAAAATTCGGCAAGGGCAAGGTGATGACCTCCGAGCAGGTGCGCTGGGGGCTGGAAAACCTGAACCTCACGCAGGAACGCCTCGACGAGCTGGGCTTTGGCAATGTGCTCAAGCCGATTCAGACCTCCTGTGCCAACCACATGGGCACCGATTGGGCGCGTATCGCCGAGTGGGATGGCGCCAAGTGGAACGTGGTGTCCGACTGGTATCAGGGTGATCCGGCGATGGTGAACCCGCTGATCAGCGAATACGCCGAGCGTTACGCGAAGGAGAAGAAGATCACGCCGCGCAGCTGTGAATGAGGCGTTCGCGGTGTGGGCCGGGGCAGTCGTGAAGGGCAGGCACCCACGTCTCTTCTCGGCTGCCCGGTCATCGGATCGGGTTGATTCGGGTCTCTGCTGACGGCAGGCGTGCGGGGCAGTGGTCAGCTGCTGTGCGGATGTGCCACTGCCCGGCGTTTCCCGGTTCGTGTCGGATGCCGTCTATCCCGTCGGCCTGTGTGCATCACCATCAAGGCATTGCCATCATCATGACAAGCGTTTCTCACACTTCTTCGGCTGCCGTGCAGGCGGCACCGTCTGGCGCGCCACCGGTGCTCGTCGTCAATGGCATCGAAGTCATCTACAACCATGTGATTCTGGTGCTGAAGGGCGTGTCGCTCACCCTGCATGAACGCGGCATCGTCGCGTTGATGGGGGGCAACGGGGCTGGCAAGACCACGACCTTGCGCGCCATCTCGAACCTGTTGAAAGGCGAGCGGGGCGAAGTCACCAAAGGCAGCATCGAGCTGCGGGGTGAGCGCATCGAAAACCTGTCGCCAGCCGAACTGGTGGAACGGGGCGTGGTGCAGGTGATGGAGGGGCGACACTGCTTTGCGCACCTGACCATCGAAGAAAACCTGTTGACAGGTGCTTACACCCGCACGAGCAAGGCTGAAATCGAGCAGAACCTGGAGAAGGTCTACACCTATTTCCCGAGGTTGAAAACGCGACGCACGAGTCAGGCCGCCTACACCTCGGGCGGTGAGCAGCAGATGTGTGCCATTGGTCGTGCGCTGATGACGAATCCGAACATCGTGCTGCTCGATGAACCTTCGATGGGGCTTGCGCCGCAGATTGTCGAAGAGGTGTTCAACATCGTGCGTGATCTGAACGAGAAGGAGCACACCACCTTCCTGATCGCCGAGCAGAACACCAACATGGCGCTCAAATATGCGGACTATGGCTACATCATGGAAAGTGGGCGTATCGTGATGGACGGCCCCGCTGCCGAGCTGGCCAGCAATGAGGACGTGAAGGAGTTTTACCTGGGCGTGGGCGGTGGCGAACGCAAGAGCTTCAAGGATGTGAAAAGCTACAAGCGCCGCAAGCGCTGGTTGGCCTGAGCGTCCAGGCGGTAGGCGTCGCGATCTGAAGTCTGCGATTTCCCGGCCGCCTTGCCTGTATCCCGTGCCGAGGCACGTCGCCTCACGGGCCTTGTTCAGAGTGCCCCCGGTTGTTCAGAGAGGAGGGTGGCCATTGGCGGTCTGCCCGCCGAGGAGAGCTTGATGAGTGATTTTCTGGATGCGCTGGAAACCCGCGATCCGGCCGTGCGCGAAGCGATGTTGATGTCGTTGCTGCCTGCGCAGGTGGCCCACGCCAAAAAGGCCAGTCTGGCGATGGCGCAGATTCTGGCGGATGTGGATGCACCGATGATTGCCAGTCGGTCGGCCCTTGCCACCTTGCCCGTCACACGCAAGAGCGAATTGCTCGAACGGCAGAAGGCCATTCGCGCCGAGGCGCTGTCGCGTGGTGAGCAGCCTGATGCTTTTGGCGGTTTTGCCACCATCCGTTATGGCAAGGCCATGCCGCGCCTCTATGCCAGCCCTGGCCCGTTGTTCGAGCCAGAAGGCATGGCGCCAAATTACTGGCGTGCTGCGCGTGCGCTGCATGCCGCCGGGTTCCGGGCTGGTGATCTGGTACATAACGCGTTCAGCTATCACATGACGCCGGGCGCCTTTTTGATGGAGTCTGGCGCGCACGCCATCGGCTGCACCGTGTTTCCTGCCGGCACCGGGCAGACGGAATTGCAGCTGGAGGCCATTGGCGAACTGCAGCCGGTGGCTTACACCGGTACGCCAAGCTTTCTGCGCATTCTGCTTGAAAAGGCTACCGAGGCTGGCAATCCGGCACGCAGCTTCAAAAAGGCGCTGGTGAGCGGTGAAGCCTGCCCGCCTTCGCTCACGGCCTGGTTTGGCGAGCAAGGGGTGGATGTCTACCAATGCTATGCCACAGCCGATGTGGGCATGATCGCCTACGAGACGACGGCGCGGGAAGGCCTGGTGCTCGATGAGCACATCATCGTTGAAATCGTGCGCCCTGGCACGGGCGATCCGGTGCCTGACGGTGAGGTGGGCGAGGTCGTCGTCACGGTGCTGAACCCTGATTATCCGTTGATCCGCTTCGGTACGGGCGATCTGTCGGCCGTGCTGCCGGGGTGTTGCCCTACCGGGCGAACGGCCACGCGCATCAAGGGATGGATGGGCAGGGCCGACCAGACGACGAAAGTGCGCGGCATGTTCGTGCACCCTGCGCAGGTGGCCGACATCGTGCGCCGTTGTCCGGAAGTGAACCGGGCACGTCTCGTCGTGACGGGCGAAATGGCCAACGATCAGCTCACGCTGAAAGTGGAGGCCACCCAGATCGATCAGGCCGCGCTTTGCAACCGGTTGGCCGAACTGATTCGGGACGTGACCAAATTGCGGGGCGAGGTTGAAGTGCTGGCGCCGGGCAGCCTGCCCAACGATGGCAAGGTCATCGAGGACGCCCGCAGTTATCAGTGATGGCCCGTGCACGCAGGCATGGAGGGGGCGCTTGCAAGCATCTCTTGGCGAGCGGGGACGAGCACAAGGGAATGGCACGCGCCATTCCCCGCAAAAATCCCCCTGGGCGCATGGCACGCTTCAGGTGCCTGGGCTGCCGATCGGCAGCCCGAGATACTTCGGCACCCAGGTGCCTTGCCAGGCTCAGTACTGCTTCGAGTGCAGATACACCATGCCGTTTTCGTTCGGGTAGGTGCTGCGGTCATCGACGATGTACTGATCCACCACGGTCAGCATCTGGCCGGATTGCCAGCCTTCTGGTGCTTGCCAGGTCGTGCACTGCAAACGCTTGACTGAATCCAGGTTGGCGTTCCAGCACAGCTTGGCTTCGTTGTCCTGCTCACCCGGCAGCAGCATCAGGCGCAGGTTCTGTTCGCCCTGCTGCCATTCGGTCAGCACACCAAAGCCGATCCGGCTTTCCGGCTGGAAGGCAAAGCCGTTGCTGGCGCTCGTGAGCGCTTGCCCGTTGACCGTGATGTCTTTGCCAAGAATGATCCACTTGGCGCTGGACAACGGAATGTTGGCTTCCAGTTTGTGGAAGGCCCGTTTGGGGGCGGGGCGGTTCAGATAATCATGGATCCAGTGCTGTTGACTGGACAGCGTCAGGCTGCCCTGGCCTGACGGTGGTAGGCGGAAGGTGGCAAAATTCGGGTTGCAAACCGTATCGAACAGCGGTTTTTGCCAGCCGTGCAGCTCGTAATTCTCAGGCGCATACCGAAGGTCGGCAAATGTGCGCGCCAGCTCGTAGGCGTCCTGGCTCAGGTGTGGGCCATAGAGGCTTGCCGTCTGTTTCGGCTCTGCGCAGGCTTTCTGATACAGCATCGTCATCAGCGCCGCGCCATGCACCCCCTCAGCATGAGAAATGATTGGGCGATCCGTCCCGGATTCATTCACCGAGGCGGAAAATGCCTGCACCTGGTTGCCAGCGGCCTCATCGGCGGCGGCCACGGCTTGCGGGCCAGGATCGGCGCTGGTGACGCGGGGCAAGGTGCCGGCAATACCGCCGGCTGCTTCGGTGGCGGTTTGCGTGGCCACTTGTTCAGCCGATGCCGTGCCGGCCGGTGTCTGGGCGGCGGTGTCGCCTGGCTGTCCCTGCGTGCTCTCGGCTTGTGTGTCGGTTTTGACGGTGCTGTTGAGCGAGGCTGTGCTGCCATCGGCGCCGCTGGTACCGTCTCCGCCGCCGCAGCCTGCCAGCAAAACGAGCAGTGCGGTGGCGCTGAGTGGCGTCATGAACCTGTGTTTGAGCATGTCTGTCTCCTACAGCATGGAACCCGTGGCCGGGCGACGCTGCTCAATGTAGGCGCTTATGCAGATGGATGCGTATTGACTGCGTAACAGTGGTAAACACTTGCATGAATCGTGAATTTTTCGGGTTTTTACGCAAGCTCTGGTGTGTTGAGCACGTCAGAGAGTTGGCGGCTTTTACGAAAAGTGCGGCATGTCTGCAACGATCGTGAACGCATGCTTTGAGCCAATGCGCATCATGCCGGGATCCGTTTTGCTTAGAGTGTGTCATGCACGGATTCGCTTTGCGTCATGTGATGAATGACGCTGTTTGTGCGCGTGTGATGCGGTGCGGCCGGATAGTGCGAGTGCGCAGTGGCGGCTCCCGCTTCAATCGCTGAAGTATTGGCTGATGGGGTGTGTCTGCAGATGCTGGCTGATATCGGCGGGCAAGGTTTTGGGCACCGGTGCGTTGGGCGCGCTTTTGTCCGCGCGCAGCGCGGCAGTGAGAGAGCGAGGACGCATCAGGGTGAGGCTCAGGGGCAGGGTCTGCATCCAGGCGGCGGGTTGCTCGGTGTTGGCGGGGACTTCATGTAGCGTGCCGCTCAGGTTGAAGCAGCGGTTCAGCCGGAAGGCGTCGGTTCCCCATTCAACCTGATTGGCTCCCATGCTGAAATTCAGCTGTCGCAGGCGTTCGTTTTCCTGCGTCTGTTGCGCAAAGGGGGCATCGGGTCTGATCCGATAGATCAGGCAGAACTTGCTGTTGAAGTGTGAGGGCTGATCCGTCCGGATACGGATCGGCAAGGCCGCCTGGTTCGGGTTGTGCCCGAAGGCGTAGCGCTGAAAACGTCCGGAGAGACCTGCATCGAATAGGGCGCGCAGTTGGCGGCTGCTCTTCTCATCCAGCGCATACCAGTAGTGTTTTCCCATCAGGATCAGTCGTGGCCCGGCCTGCCCCACTTGCCCCGTTCGCGATGCCTGCCAGCGTCCCACGGCGTGCACCGCATCCTGCCCGGCAGGCTGATAGTCGTAGCCCAGACCGACCGTTTGCTGCTTGGCCCATTCCACCGATGAGCTGCAGGCGCTCAGCATGCTCAGCATCGCACTCAGCATCAGCCATCCAGATGGCGAGAGGGTGGGCATGTCGGCTTCTCCTGCGGTGGTTGGTCGGAAACGGCCCAGACCGCGAACGGAACACCCTGCTGCAGGCAACTGCCTTCACCAAGGTGCTTGTGCCTGCTGCAACCGGGCGTACCGGGCTGGGGGCACCATTGAACCATGTCGAGTGCTACAACGATGGATTGAAGAGGGCGATTCTGTTGGCTTTTTTCATGCCCTGACAAAAAAGCGACGCTTCAGTGATGAGGCGTCGCTTCAAAAGGCCCGTGAACGGTGCGCGTGGCCCGTTCACCTGGCCGTTCCCACGAGTTGATTGATTGGCTTATTGAGCCGGTGCTTCGGCTTGGGCTTGAGTCTGAGCCTCGGCTGGCATCGGCCGCGTCTTCCAGAAGTTCAGCCCTTCTTCACCCGGATAGACGCTGCGGTCATCCACCAGGTACTGGCCTTCGTACTTGAGCGGCTGCCCATCTTGCCAACCTTCAGGCGCCGTCCACACCTTGCACTGCAGGCGGCGCACGAAGCTCAGCTCGCTGTTCCAGCACAGACGGGCTTCACCCTCGGTCTTGCCAGGGAAGAGCATCAGGCGCATCACCTTGTCGGCATCCTTCCACTCGGCCAGCACGCCATAGCTAATGTGCGACTGGGGCTTGAAGCTGAAGTCGGCTTCGCGCGTGAGGGTCAGCTCTTCCGAGGTTGGGCCTTCGGGGGCTGTGATCTGCTGTGGCGGAATGCCTGAGGAAAAGTGGTCACTCACCTGAATGCTCTTGCCCAGCGTGACGCCTTCAGCGCTCACCTGTACGGGCACCTTGGCCGTCATGCCGTTCAGGCTGCGTTTTTCCTGGGGCGTTGGCACTGTAAAGTGGTGGGAGTTGCTGTATACCGTCAGCTCATGCTCACCCACGTTCATCGACTGGTAGGTGTAATAGCTTGTCGAGCAGGTAGGGTCAAATTGCCACGCGCCTGGGTTGGGCGTTGTCGGGTTTGGTACCTGCGCATAGTTTTCCGGCTTGATCCGGGCATCGACCCTGACCGAGGGCATGTCGTACTGGTCTTGCGGGACTCGCTCGCCATCCAGTGCGGTGAAAAGTACGGGTTCATCGCAGCCTTTCTGGTCGAGCATCGTCTTCAGCACATCACCACGGATCCCGGTGCTGGTGATCGGCGCAGATTGGGCTGCCGGGACGTTGGCGGCCACTTGCGCGGCGGCGGCATCAAGCGCAGGGGCTGCTGCTGCGGCCGCGTTGTTGCCCACGCTCGGGAGGTTGGCTGGGGCTGCCATCGGCTGAGCCGTGGGTACGGATTCCGGTGCCGTCACGACAGCATCCGGGGTCACAGGCGGCACGCCGGCTGCTGCTTCGGTGGCCGTGTTGGTGGGCTTGCCGTCGGCAGGCTGGCCATTTGCCGCGGGCGCAGTGCCCGGTGCTGGCGGGTTGGCCGGTTGGCCGGCATCGGCGCCAGGGGGGGCCGGATTGGCTGCTGGTGCGCCCGCGTCGGTGCCCGGCGCTGGTGCGGCAGGGGCCGTGGCGTCGGCAGCAGGTGTTTCGCCAGCGGCTGGCGCTGCCGGCTGGGCCGGATCGGGGGCTGGGGCTGGGGTGGCTGGTGTGCCAGCGTCTGCACCCGGTGCGGCCGGCGCTGCGGGGGCTTCCGGCGTGGCTGCCGGGGTGCCAGGGGCTTCAGCAGCGGGGGGGGCGGCTGGTGGGGTGGCTTCGCCGGCTGCGGGCGTCGCGGCATCGCCGCCAGCCGCCGGTGCAGGCGCCGCATTGGCGTCACCACCTGCCGGTGCCGGTGCGGCATTGGCATCGCCACCTGCGGTGGCTGTGGCCGACGCCGCAGCCTGGGCGGTTGCCTGGGCCGCCGCCTCTTTCACCGCCGGCGATGAATCCATGCTGTGCTGCGAACCGGCACCCCCTTCTCCGCTACCGCAGGCAGCCAGAAGGATGGTGAGTGCCGCGGCGGTCAATGGCGCGCGATAGCTCTTCTTTGACATCAATCACCTCATTGAAAGTCGTCTTGAAAAAGAAAAAAAGGTCGGGAGAAACATGAGATAGACCTTGATCGGGTGGTGTACATCCTGCCCTGGCCGATTCGACGGCTCGACATCGCCAAAGCGCCAAGCGCTGGTGCCTCCGTCCCGAAGCGTTTAATAAATCGCAAAGGTGTAAGCATGACCATGCAAGCGAATGTCACCCGAAACAGGATGTTTCCAAATGTCGGGGGCGTGGCGGTCTCCTGTTTCAGGTGCTTGCATTACTTGATAATGTTCGGCGTGAAAGCGACGCAGAACGCTTTTGTCTCCTCATTGAGGAGGAAGGGCTTCATGATCTTCGAAAAGCGCGGCGTGTTGTTCCTGTTATGTGCGGCACTATCTTCTGGGTGCGCCTTCATGCTCGGTGCGCTTTCAACATGAAAAAACCGGCGAACAGGCTTGTCATGTTCGCCGGTCAGCGTCTGGCGCTTTTCAGGCCCTTTGCTTTACCTCAGCTGCATGCTCGCCGGGCGGCATGAGCCGTGGTGGCAACACGGGAATTGTCAGGTTTTCAATTCCCGCTGATGGTTTTCATCCCATCCAGGGCTTTTGACAAGGATCAGAATCGCTTGTAGTGCCAGAACACCAGTCCTTGCTCGTTTGGATAGACACTGCGGTCATCGATCATGTACTGGTCATCGAGCTTCAGCCGTTCGCCATATGACCACATGTCGGGCACATTCCAGCTCATGCAATGCAGGCGCTTCACATGGCGCAGATTCGTGTGCCAGCACAGTCGGGCCTGATTCCCCTGTTGGCCAGGGAAGAGCATCAGACGCTGCACGTTGTCGCCATCAGCCCAGTTCATCAGCACGCCATAGGGTACATGGCTGTTCTTGTCGAAGCTGAAGGATGCCTCGGCGCGCAAGGTCAGCTCCTCGTTCAACGGGCCTTCGGGCAGCGGAATCTGGTGATTGTGACCGCCAAAGCCGCGATCGACGATATTTTTCGTCTGGATTTCGGCGCCGAGGCTGACATCGTTGGCCGTCACGTAAATCGGTACCTTGCTTTCCACCGTGTTGACACCGCGGTTTTCAAGGGGAACGCTTGGCCGGGTGTAATGTGCGCCGCTGGAGGCTTCCAGGGTGAATTGACCCGGTTGCGCAGGCTGGAAGAGCCGGAATTCATCCGAGCAGCTGATGTTGAAAAACGGTGTGGCCGGCGGCGGATAACTCGGGTTCGGGTTGTCCACATAGTTGTCCGGGGAGAGGCTTGAGGTTGCTTCAACCGCGGGTAAGGGGTTTTCTTTCGGGTCAACACGCGGACCGTACAGGTCAGCGGTTTGCGCAGGATTGGCGCAAGGTTTCTGTTCCAGCATCGTCCTCAGCACGTCACCACGAACGCCGCTGGCAGACACGGGCTGCCGCGTGTCGTCGGGCGCTTTTTCATGCCGGGCGCTGATTTTCAGACTTGCTGCCAGGGCGTTGGCAGGTGTGGCGGTATCCGCTGCAGAAGCGGACGGATTGGTGTTTCGGGATGACACGGGGGAGCTGGTGTCGGTGCCACCAGATCCACCGCCACAACCGGCCAGAACAAGGGCCAATGCTGCTGCGCTCAAGGCAAAGCCATTGCGTTTGTTCAACATGATGATTCTCCTCATCGGGTTGATGAACATGTCTGTCTGTCAGACACGTGCCTACTAAAACGCAAAAAAGCCTTGCCTCGTCTTTAATTTTGTGTTTTTTGTAAGACTTTTCGATATTTCGGGAGAAAAAGCCCTTGTTTGGCAAAGTTCCCCGATTTATGTCGCGTGGATGGCATACGGCAGATCACCGAAAAATGTTGTTTTTCAGACTCGCCTTTCAGCTTTGCCGGGGTGGTCTTGAGTGCGGCATTTGCGGTGATGGTTGTGATTGAGGGGTATCGTCTTGGAGAAATTTTCCTCATTTTGGGGCGCTGCATCAGAAGGGAGGGTAAATGGGCCGCTTGTCCGTTGATGTTGACAGTATCTCAAAAGAGATACATCATGCTCAGGATCAACATGGTGGGAGTGGATGATGGCCCAGTCGGCAATGCTGCATATCCGGGTGGATGAAGAGTTGAAAGAGCAAGCCAGTGAGGCACTTGCTTCAATGGGGTTGTCGGTATCGGATGCTGTGCGTATCTTGTTGCGGCGTGTGGTCAATGACCAAGCCTTCCCGCTGGAGTTGAAGGTGCCCAACGCCGAGACGCAGGCGGCCATGAGAGAGGCCAGAGAGATGGCCAAGGCCAATGCGCTGCGTTTCGACTCGGCCGAAGCACTTTTCAAGGGGCTTGAGGATGACAGCATCCAGAAAGTGAAGTAAGCCGCCGCGTCGGTTCGATTACACGCGGGCTTTTTTGAAAGACTGGCAGCGTCTTTTGCGTTCAGGCCGGTACGACCTGCGCCGCTTGAAAGAGGTCATGCTGTTATTGATTGCTGATGATGCCCCCTTGGGGCCGGAATGGCTCGACCATCCCTTGAAAGGGAATTGGGCGGATCATCGGGAATGTCATGTTGGCGGCGATTTTTTATTGATCTATCGTCTGGAAGAGGAAAGCATGACCTTTGTCCGCACGGGTACCCATGCGGACTTGTTTGACTCGTGATCCGGGCAAGCCTTTTCTTTTGCCAAAGAAAGCATCATGCCTCCGTGTCGGCGAGCTGACGCTGATACGGGCTTCTGTTGAGCATGTTTCACTCCTTCTTTAATAACGCCCCCAAATACCGCCCCGTATGACTTTCCGGGCAGGCTGCCACCGTCTCAGGTGTGCCCGCCACCACCAGACGGCCGCCGCCGGCGCCGCCCTCCGGCCCCATGTCGATGATCCAGTCGGCGGTCTTGATCACGTCGAGGTTGTGTTCGATGATGACGACCGTGTTGCCCTGGTCGCGCAGGTGGTTGATGACTTCCAATAGCAGCGCGATGTCCTGAAAATGCAGCCCCGTGGTCGGCTCGTCCAGAATGTAGAGCGTGCGGCCGGTATCGCGTTTGGAGAGTTCCTGCGAGAGCTTCACGCGCTGTGCTTCGCCCCCTGACAACGTGGTGGCGCTTTGGCCCAGCCGGATGTAGCCGAGTCCCACGTCGAGCAGGGTTTTGAGCCGGCGGCTGATTTGCGGGACGGAGGAGAAGAAGGTGTGGGCCTCTTCCACCGTCATGCCGAGCACGTCGGCGATGCTCTTGCCCTTGTAGAGGATTTCCAGCGTTTCGCGGTTGTAGCGTTTGCCTTTGCACACGTCGCAGGGCACGTAGACATCGGGCATGAAGTGCATTTCCACCTTGATCATGCCGTCGCCTTCGCAGGCTTCACAGCGTCCGCCTTTCACGTTGAAGGAAAAGCGTCCCGGCCCATAGCCGCGTTCCTTGGCGGTCGGGACTTCGGCGAACAGCTCCCGGATGGGGGTGAACAGACCGGTGTAGGTGGCAGGGTTGCTGCGTGGTGTGCGGCCGATCGGGCTTTGATCGACGGCAATCACCTTGTCGATGTGTTCCAGCCCGTCGATGCGCTGGCAGGGCGATGGTTCGGCCTGCGAGCGGTAGATTTTCTGGGCAACGGTCTTGTAGAGGGTGTCGTTGATCAGCGTCGATTTGCCGCTGCCCGAGACCCCGGTCACGCAGACGAGCAGCCCCACGGGGATGTCGATGCGCGCTTCCTTCAGGTTGTTGCCGCTTGCCCCGATGATGCGGATTTCACGCTTGTCCGGTGCCTTGCGGGTGGCCGGCACGGCAATCGTCCGGGCACCGCTCAGATATTGTCCGGTGAGGGAGTCGGGGCTGGCGATGATGTCGGCCACTGTGCCTTGGGCAATCACTTTGCCGCCGTGCTCGCCGGCGCCCAGCCCCATGTCCACCACATGGTCGGCCGCGCGAATGGCGTCCTCGTCATGCTCGACCACCAGCACCGAGTTGCCAAGGTCGCGCAGGTGAGTGAGCGTTTTCAGAAGGCGGTCATTGTCGCGCTGGTGCAGGCCGATCGAGGGTTCATCCAGCACGTACATGACCCCGGTCAGCCCTGAGCCGATCTGTGAGGCCAGTCGGATGCGTTGGGCTTCACCGCCCGAGAGCGTGTCGGCCGAGCGCTCCAGGGACAGATAGTTCAACCCCACGTCGTTGAGAAAGCGCAGCCGGTTGGCAATTTCGCGGATGATGCGCTCGCCGATGGCGGCCCGTCCGCCGTCGAGCTTCAGCTGCTCGAACCAGTCGGCCGCCTCACCCAGCGTCCAGGCGCTGATTTCCCAGATCGGCTTGTCGGCGCCGGCCGGCCCCACGCGCACATGGCGGGCATCGATGCGCAGCCGGGTGCCCTGGCAGGCCGGGCAGGTGCGGGTGTGCTGGAATTTGGCCAGCTCCTCGCGTACATGGCTGGAGTCGGTCTCCTGATAGCGGCGCTCGAAGTTGCGCACGATGCCCTCGAAGGGCTGGGTCTTGACGCTGGGTTTGCCGCTGGCACTCAACTGGGTGAAGGTGATGGCTTCGTTGCCCGAACCGAAGAGGATGATGTTGCGGGCTTTTTCAGGCAGCTCCTCGAACGGCAGGTCGAGGTTGAAGTCGTAGTGCGCGGCCAGGCTTTGCAGTTGCTGGTAATAGTACTGGTTGCGTCGATCCCAGCCGCGGATGGCGCCCGCGCCCAGGCTCAGCGTCGGAAATTGCACGATGCGGGCCGGATCGAAGAAGAGCGTGTGACCCAGGCCATCGCATTCAGGGCAGGCCCCCATCGGGTTGTTGAAGGAAAAGAGACGAGGCTCCAGCTCCGGCAACGACCAGTTGCAGATGGGGCAGCCGAATTTGGCCGAGAAGCTGAGCGTGGCCTCTTCGCCCCCGTCCATCGGCTGGGCGATGACGCGGCCGTCGGCCAGGTTCAGCGCCGTCTCCAGGGACTCGGCCAGCCGCTGACGCACGCCGTCGCTCACCTTCAGCCGATCCACCACCACGTCGATCGAGTGTTTCTGCTGCTTGTTGAGTGGCGGTACCTGATCCAGCTCGACGATCCGGGCCGCTTCCTTGTGTCCCTCGGTGCGGATGCGCACGCGCACGAAGCCTTGGGCCTGCAGCTCTTCGAAGAGTTCGACATGTTCGCCCTTGCGGTTGAAGACCACGGGCGCGAGGATCATCAGCCGGGTGCCTTCGGGCAGCGCCAGGATCGCATCGACCATCTGTGAGACGGTCTGCGTCTCCAGCCGCTGGTCGGGGTGATCGGGGCAGTAGGGGGTGCCGGTGCGTGCAAAGAGCAGCCGCAGGTAATCGTAGATCTCGGTGACGGTGCCGACCGTGGAACGCGGGTTGTGGCTCGTGGATTTCTGCTCGATGGCGATGGCCGGCGACAAGCCTTCGATCAGGTCGACATCGGGCTTTTCCATCAGTTGCAGAAACTGCCGCGCATAGGCCGACAGCGATTCGACATAGCGCCGCTGCCCTTCGGCATAGAGCGTGTCGAAGGCGAGCGAGGATTTGCCCGATCCCGACAGGCCGGTGATGATGACCAGTTGGTTGCGCGGGATGTCGAGCGAGATGTTCTTCAGGTTGTGGGTGCGGGCGCCCCGCACACGGATCTGAGGGTCGGATGTTGTCACGGCGATCGAAAGAGCCATGCCTCTGGGGGCTTGGACGACAAGGATGGCGAGGCGTCAGCCTGGGGCACGACACGTGAGGGGCGGTTTGGCCTTCACCACGGTTCTGGCTGACGCGGCATGCCTGCTCATCCGGCGTTCGGGCAGGGCCACGGCCGGAGAAGGGCAACCCGACACTATACCGAATCTGGGCAGCCGAGGCGCGATGTTGACGGGATGAAAGCGGGACGGACAGCTGATGTGCAGGTCGACGGACACCTCGTTTGGCCAGCCTC
The DNA here is from genome assembly GCA_030532895.1 of Lautropia sp. Classification (GTDB taxonomy): domain Bacteria; phylum Pseudomonadota; class Gammaproteobacteria; order Burkholderiales; family Burkholderiaceae_E; genus Lautropia. The sequence continues at coordinate 62,009 of JAUNKF010000003.1, forward strand.
GGGGGACGGGTGGGGGCTGCTGCTCGACAGGCGGTTGGCGGGCTGTCTCGTCAGTCATGAAGGCGGGCGGGCGAGGGCGTGCCGGACGCGCGGATTCGGGGGGCGATACTGCTAACATTGCTGCGGAAAACACCACAGAAGCCAATAGGGATGAACAGCCAGGTCAGCAGCGAGCAGGGGCCGGGGCGCGGGGCAGCAGCCCGTGACACCCCCGTCAAGATGTCCAGCACGGAGCTGAAGTCCAGCCTGTGGCTGGCAAGCCTCTATGCCATCCGCATGTTGGGGCTGTTTCTGGTCATGCCGGTGTTTGCCCTGCATGCCGCCAACTTGCCGGGGGGCGAAGATCTGTTCTGGGTCGGTCTGGCGTTGGGGGTGTATGGTCTCACCCAGGCCGTGTTGCAGATTCCCTATGGCGCGGCCTCCGACCGCTTTGGCCGCAAGCCCGTCATCACGGCAGGACTGCTCGTGATGTGTGCTGGCAGCATCATGGCGGCTTTGGCCGATACCGTGTGGCTGTTGGCGGTGGCACGCGCCGTGCAGGGCGCGGGGGCAGTGTCGGCGGCCATCAGCGCGTTGGTGGCTGATTCCACCCGAGACGAGAATCGCAGCAAGGCGATGGCACTGATCGGGGTGATGATTGCGCTCTCCTATGCGACATCGCTGGTGCTCGGGCCGCTGATGTATGAGCATGTGGGGCTGGCTGGCATGTTCTGGTTCACTGGCGCGATGGCGCTGGTGGCCATCGCCGTGCTGTGGCGCTGTGTGCCCGATGTGCCGAGGCCCGAACGTCGTGCTTCACGGGGACAGCTGGCCGAGGTGATGGATGCCGACCTGTGGCGGCTCAACCTGGGCATTTTCGTGCTGCATCTGGTGCAGATGGCGTTGTTCGTCGTGTTGCCGGCCCGGCTGTTGGTGGCCGGTTTGCCGGTGGGCGAGCACTGGCACCTCTATCTGCCTGTGGTGGCAGTGGCTTTCCTGCTGATGTTGGGGCCGATGCGCATGGCCGAGCGGGGCGGCCGGATGAAGCCCGTCTTTCTGGGCGGTGTGCTGGTGCTGATGTTGGCGCTGGCCGGCTTTGCCGTGGCACCGCCCGAGTTCTGGCCGCTCGCCGTGCTCTTGCTGCTCTTCTTCGTGGGCTTCAACCTGCTTGAAGCCATGCTGCCCTCCCTCGTCTCCCGTCTGGCACCCGCCTCTTCCCGTGGCCTGGCGCTGGGCATCTACAGCACCAGCCAGTCGCTCGGCCTCTTTGCCGGTGGCGCCCTGGGGGGCTTGCTGCTCAAGCACCTGGGCGACCGGGGCGTGTTCATCACGGCTTTCCTGTGTCTGGTGCTCTGGTTTGCGCTGGCCCGATCAGCGCGCCGTTGGCCCGCGAGTGTGGCACCTGCCCTCAATCGGCAGGGCGAGTGAGCAGCAGTATCGGGGGCAGCGTGACAGGTTCACGAAGGCTCGCGAGCGGGAGATCGTTGATCAACACGTGCTAGACCAGCTTGCTTAGGTGGGATGGACGACAAGTTGCCCATCTGGCTGACGCCGTGGGCAGCGCTTACAGGCACAATAAACCCATCTTCCTGCCCGGCCCTCTGCTCAGCTTGCCACGGCCAATGGGGATTCAGGCAAGGGATTCAACACGGGCGAGGCACAGCTATCGCCCTTCATACATGGATAGGAGTTTTCTCAGATGGCATCCGTCAACAAGGTGATTCTGGTGGGTAACCTCGGTCGAGACCCGGAAGTGCGCTACACGGCCGAGGGCATGGCCATGTGCAATCTGTCGGTGGCCACCACCCATCAGTGGAAGGACAAGAGCGGTGAGCGCCGCGAAGAGACCGAATGGCATCGGGTGAACATGTTCGGTCGCCTGGCCGAGATCGCGGGCGAATACCTGAAGAAGGGCCGTTCGGTGTACATCGAGGGCCGTCTGCGCACCCGCAAGTACACCGACAGCAACGGGGTTGAAAAGTATTCGACCGAAATCGTGGCCGACCAGATGCAGATGCTGGGAGGCCGTGACAGTGGCGGTGACTTTGGTGGCGGGGATGGCGGCGGTCGCTCGGGTGGTGGCTACGGTGGCGGTGCCGGTGGCGGCGGCTACGGCGGTGGCCGTGGCGCAGGTGGCAGCACGCCGCCAGCCGCCGGCAACCGGCCTGCGCCGAGCTTTGATGACATGGATGACGACATCCCGTTCTGAGGTCGTCATCAGGCATCTGTCCGTGGCCGACGGATGCCATCACGCTGTAGCGGTATGACAGAAGGCCGGCCCGCCTGTACGAGCCGGCCTTCTTCGTCAGGGCTGCCGGCGATGCTGACGGAAGAAACGCCACATCTCGGCGCTGGCATCCGGCCCCTGCGGGTCGGTGAAGCTGCCAGCCGGGCTGCCGCCGGACCAGGCATGTCCGGCGCCATCGATCACCCATTGCTCGGCCACGATGCGTCCGTCGGGCGCCAGGTGAACCTGACGGGTGCTACTGCGCCGACCGGGGCGTTCGATCTGTTCGCTTTGTCCGCTGCCCGCATGGCCGGCGCTCTTCATGACGTGACTCCCGTTGTCAGGGTGGACGGTGGTGTCGCGGTTGCCATGAAAGACGATGGTTGGGATGGGCCGATTGCTGCTGTGCTGGCCGGGTGCGCCACGCTGCATGGCGGCCAGTGCTGATGGGAGATCCTGGGCTGCCCCGGCTGCCAGCCCCGAATGGACACCAACGGCTGCAAACAGGTCAGGATAGCGCTTGCCGAGGATGGCGGCCATGGCGCCACCGGCCGACAGGCCCGCCACGTAGATACATTCGGCGTCGATGTCATGCTGGCGGGCCACCTGACGCACCATACCGGCCAGCACGGCGGGCTCACCCCGGTCACGCTGTTGATGGTTGTGCTTGAACCAGTTCCAGCAGCCCTGTGGGTTGTGCTGGCGGGACTGATCCGGGTACAGCACATGGAAGCCGGCTTTGCTGGCCAGTTCGTTCATCCGGGTACCAGCTGCGAAGTCATCTGCGTTCTGGGTGCAGCCATGCAGCATGACGACCAGTGGGCGAGGGCCGGCACCGGCTTCAGCAGGTGGCGAGAACAGCAGGTAATCGCGCTGACCGGCGCTCGCGTGCCTGAACTGGCCGCGGATGAGCTTGCCCTTGATCGGAGAAGCTGTGCTGCCGGCATCGGCGAAGCCGGTGTGCCGAGCTGCCTGCCGGGCGTCGGCCGCCATCGGTCGCCCGAATGAGGGGCGTGCGCTGAAAAGGCCGGCATCCATCGGGTTGAAAGCGGATGTACCGAAATTGGCTGTACCGAAACCTGCACGGTCGGGCCGGGCAGGTTTCCGGGTGTGAGTCGGATCCGCTTCGCCCGGGCCCCAGTCGATGATACGGGCTTCGACGTCGATGACGTCGGGCGTGGGCGCGCTGGGGGTCATGGCGGCGGCCGGCATGCCGGTGACGGCGCCGCCGCCCAGGGCCGCCTGGATCAGGGCTGTGGCTGCGCCCAGGTTGCCAGCTCGCGTCAGGCGGGTGGCCTCGGCCAGCTGCTGCTGGAAATCAGGGGTCATGGTGTTTCTCCGGCCGGGTTCAGGTGCTGCGCAGCCGTGAGGCGAGCGCGGTCTTGACGGCGGCGGGGGCCTGCAGGGCTCCGAGCACCGTCAGGGATTCGATGCTGGCCAGTGCCAGCGCCGGGGTGACATCCGGTGCGATCACGGCCATGCCGAGAACCCGGATGTGCAGCTTTTCGCCGGCATCACGAACGGCGGCCAGATCGGCCGCGCTGAAATGCTGGATGCCCAGCACCAGCATCTGGCGCTCGGTGAGTTGCCGGATGGCGTCGTGGTGCGTGGCGAGTTGGGTGCGAATGGCAGCCCGGATGAAATCGGTTCGGGACGTAAAGAAGCCTTCCTGGACGAGCAGGTCGATCTGGCCCAGATCGATGCAACCCAGATTGATGGTGATCTTCTCGTCAGGTGGCCGGGCTTTTGAGGCGGTGGTGGCGATGGCAGATTTCTTAGGCATATGCGCATGATAAACCATCTATATGGATGGTATTAAAGGTTTTGTCAAATCGTGCTTTTGACCTCATCAGCGGTTGCAGGGGCTGTTGTATGGCTGTTGGGGGGCGGGTTTCGCGTTTTTCATCATGCCCTGAAGCCCGCACAATAGTGCGTACAACTCATGGGGCGCCTTGGACGACAAGATCCCAACGGGCCGGCATGACAGGCGTCCGCTTCGCCCAACGTGCCTGCTGGTCTGAGGCTCAGGCGAAGCTGCCTGCCGGGCGTCTGAATCATTCATTCATCAGCATCCTCTTCATTCAGGAGAAGCGCATGACCGCATCATCCCCGGCCCGGCGTGGGCCGTTCTCGTTCTGGACGTCGCTGCCGTTGTGGCAGCAGATCTTCATCGCTTTGGCGGTGGGGCTCGTGCTCGGCATGGGGCTGAACCTGGCCGGGCAGGGCGATGTGGTCATGCACATCAAGCCGCTAGGCGACCTCTTCATCCGCGGCATCAAGATGCTGATCGTGCCGCTGATCTTCGTGTCGCTGGTGACGGGGGTGGCCTCGCTCAAGGATCTGTCCACGATGGGGCGCCTGTCGATGAAGACCCTGCTGATCTATCTGGCGACGACGGCGGTGGCGATCTCGATCGGGCTGGTGCTGGCCATCCTGTTCCGGCCGGGTGATGGCATCGATCTGGCTGCAGCCAAGGCGGTGGAGCCGAAGGCGGCGCCGACGATGGTCGAGTTGTTGCTGGGGCTGGTGCCCACGAATCCGGTCGAAGCCTTTGCCACGGCCAATGTGCTGCAGATCATCGTGTTCGCGATCCTCTTCGGTGCGGCCATCGTGCTGTGTGGGGAGAAGGCGGCACCGGTCAAGCGCTTCTTCGATTCATTGGCCGAGGTGATGTACAAGCTCACCGCCATCGTCATCTCCTTTGCGCCCTATGGCGTGTTTGCGCTGATGACCTGGGTGGCAGGCAGCTACGGGATGGATGTGCTGGCACCGCTCGCGAAGGTGATCGTGCTGGCCTATGTGGGGAGCCTCCTGCATGCGCTGCTGGTTTATGGCGGGCTGATTCGCTTCGTCTCGAAGCTGAATCCGGTGCGCTATTTCCAAGGCTCGATCGAGCCGGTGATGGTGGCTTTCACCAGCACCTCCAGCTCGGGCACCTTGCCCGTCACGATGATGTCGGCCGAGAAGAACCTGGGCGTCTCGCGCGGGGTGTCGAGCTTCGTGCTGCCGCTGGGCGCCACGATCAACATGGACGGCACGGCGCTTTATCAGGGCGTGTGCGTGATGTTCATCGCTCAGGCGTATGGGGTGGATCTGAGCACCGGTCAGTATCTGACGATCGTGATGACGGCCACGCTGGCTTCCATCGGCACGGCCGGCGTGCCGGGGGCCGGGCTGATCATGCTGTCGCTGGTGCTGGCCTCGGTGGGCCTGCCGCTGGAAGGCGTGGCGATCATCGCCGGTATCGACCGCATTCTGGACATGGCGCGCACGGCGCTGAACGTGGCGGGTGATTGCGCCGTGTCGGTGGTGGTGGCCAAGAGCGAGGGCGAGCTGGATCAGGCTGTCTACGATACCCCGCATGTGCTGAAGGCCGATGAGCTGCTGACGAGCGGGCAGCAGGCGGCAGTGGAGGCTGTGGCAGCAGCACCAGGCACTGCCCAGACTGGTCGCGGCTGAGCGTTGGTGTGCAGGTAGGCGGTGGTGTCTGGCCGGCGGGGAGAGCTGGTTGATCGCCCGTGCCGGGGTTCGTCGGCGATGGATGGAGCGCTTTTCGGTATCGCATCGCCGCCTGCCTGCCCGCCGTACTCTCTGGCACGAGCTGTGTTCAGCGGATAAGGCCACGGCCGCTACCCACGCCGTCCGTCGGGTGGCGGCTTGGCCCGCGTTGCGTGTTGAGCGATCCGGGCCTTGGCAGGGCTGTTGGGCAGGGTTGGTGGCCGCGACACGCTCTATAATGAAAGGCTTTTTTGGGGCTTTGCCAGGGCGCAGCCTGAACCTATGCCAATCTATGCCTACCAATGCGGCGACTGCGGTTTTCAGCAGGATGTGCTGCAAAAGATTTCCGAGCCGCCGCGTACGACCTGCCCGTCGTGCGGGCACGAAAGTTTCAGCAAGCAGTTGTCGGCGCCGGCCTTTCAATTGAAGGGCACGGGCTGGTATGTGACCGATTTTCGGGACAACGGCAAGAAGCCGGCCGACAAGAGCGGTAATGCCTCGTCGGGTGAGGCCGGTTCGGGCAAAGGGGCGGCAGAGGCCGGCAGTGCCAGCGGTGCCTCATCGGCTTCGGCCGCATCAGCGCCCGCCGCTGCAACGCCTGCACCGGCGCCCGCGCCGGCACCTGCCAAGGCGGGTGACTGATTGAATTGAAGCCGTCGGCCCGCGCCGGCGACCTTTGGCACTAGCCAGGAGAGAGTCAGTGAAACGTAGTTGTTATGTCGGTGATGTGTCCGAGGCCCATCTCGACCAGGAAGTGACCCTGATGGGTTGGGTGCATCGGCGCCGTGATCATGGTGGCGTGATCTTCATCGATTTGCGTGACCGCGAAGGCTTGGCGCAGATCGTCTGCGATCCGGATCGGGCCGAGACTTTCGCCACGGCCGAGGGGGTGCGCAACGAGTTCTGCATCCGTGTCACCGGTCGTGTGCGTCGCCGCCCTGAAGGTACGGGCAATGACGCGATCAAGAGTGGTCAGGTGGAAGTGCTGGCCCATGAGCTGGAGGTGCTGAACCCGTCCATCACCCCGGCCTTCCAGCTTGACGACGACAACCTCTCCGAAAACGTCCGGCTCACGCACCGCGTGCTCGATCTGCGCCGGCCCGCCATGCAGAAGAACCTGATGCTGCGGCACCGGGTCACGATGGCGGTTCGCCGTTATCTGGACGAGCTGGGCTTCGTCGATGTCGAGACGCCGATGCTGACCAAATCCACGCCTGAGGGCGCGCGCGATTACCTCGTGCCGTCGCGGGTGCATGACGGGCAGTTCTTTGCGTTGCCGCAGTCGCCGCAGCTTTTCAAGCAGCTGCTGATGGTGGCCGGTTTCGACCGTTACTACCAGATCGTCAAGTGCTTCCGTGACGAAGATCTGCGCGCCGACCGTCAGCCCGAGTTCACGCAGATCGACTGCGAAACCTCGTTCCTCAATGAGGAAGAGATTCGGGGCATCTTCGAGCCGATGATCCGCACGGTGTTCAAGCAGGTGCTGGATGTGGATCTGCCCGATCCCTTTCCGACGATGAGTTTTGCCGAGGCCATGCAGCGTTTTGGCTCCGACAAGCCCGATCTGCGCGTGAAGATCGAGTTCACCGAGCTGACCGACGTGATGAAGACGGTGGACTTCAAGGTTTTCTCCGGCCCGGCCAATGCCGAGGGCGGCCGTGTGGTGGCACTGCGTGTGCCCAAGGGCGCCAGCATCAGCCGCAGCGAGATCGATGCCTACACGCAGTTCGTGGGCATTTATGGTGCGAAGGGTCTGGCCTGGATCAAGGTCAATGACGTGAAGGCGGGCCGTGAGGGGCTGCAGTCGCCCATCGTCAAGAACCTGCACGATGAGGCGCTGGCCGCCATCATCGAGCGCACGGGGGCCGAGGACGGTGACCTGATCTTCTTTGGTGCCGACAAGGCCAAGATCGTCAACGATGCCATTGGGGCACTGCGCCTGAAGATCGGTCATTCCGAGTTTGGCCAGGCCAATGGCCTCTTCGAGGCTGGCTGGCAGCCGCTGTGGGTGCTCGACTTCCCGATGTTCGAGTTTGACGAGGACTCGAAGCGCTGGGTGGCACTGCACCACCCCTTCACCTCGCCGAAGGATGGCCATGAGGATCTGCTGGAGAGCGATCCGGGCGCGTGCCTCGCCAAAGCCTATGATCTGGCCCTCAACGGCTGGGAAATCGGTGGCGGCTCGGTGCGTATCCACCGCGAAGAAGTGCAGAGCAAGGTCTTCCGGGCGCTGGGCATCGAGGCCGAGGAGGCTGAGACCAAGTTCGGCTTCCTGCTCGACGCCCTGCGCTACGGGGCACCGCCGCATGGCGGTCTGGCCTTCGGCCTGGATCGCATCGTCACGATGATGACGGGCGCCGAATCGATCCGCGACGTGATCGCCTTCCCGAAAACCCAACGCGCCCAGTGTCTGCTCACGCAGGCGCCGTCGCCGGTGGACGAGAAGCAGTTGCGCGAGCTGCACATCCGGCTGCGCAACAACCCCGACGCGGCACGCGCGGCCGGCTGACCGGGGCGAGCCGAGGTGTCAATGCCTTAGCTGTATTGGCTTCACATCGATCCGGCGGCGATGCTGTGCAGCCGGTCAGGCGGGGCGCCTCGGCATTCGGGGCGCTGTCGCCCCTGTTTGCCTGAATCGGCTGCTAGCCAAGGCTCTCCACATCAGAGGAGGCAGAAAGAAATGCGCTAAGCGTTATTTGAACGTGAAGCGCATTGAATACCTGCCTAAATATTGGCAATTTTTCTCCCGTTTGTCAGCGCTTGAGGGAAATATGCCAGTGGTGCAAGTGTTGGCGTATGAATTTGACGTTATCCGGCATGCTATCCCACTGTGATAAGTGCTCCCCGGTTGCTCCTGCGTCGCCTGAAGGGATCTTTTGGCCGGAGGAAAATTCTCCGTTAAGCAAGGCACGTCGCATCCACGCATCGCCAGCATAAATAATTCTGGCGAGAGGCGCTTCTCTCTCGATCAGATGCCGGTTCTCCTGAACCCATTGGGCTGCCAGGCTGATGTCCGGTGAGGAGCGCAGTTTTTTCTCGTAAAAATCGGACTCGGCATTATCGAGAACCTTTTTGATGTGGCTGCCTTTCAAGATGCCACCCATTCGGTCACTGTATCCGCCTGTTCCGTCGGCATATCTCAGATCCAGTTGCATGCCATCGCTATGACCCGCATGCTCAAGTACAGACCTTCCGTTTGTTTCTATTTGGGCTACATGCTGAGCGGAAAGGTCGTTGAAGCGGTATTGGTTATTCTGCAGCCAGTTCAAGGTGTTCTTGGCGGCCCATGCATCGCCACCTGCTTCGACAGTTCCTTGTCCGTACCGCCTGTCTGCACCAAACGTGCCTCCTGCATGAAACAGAGGGGTGAAACTGCTTTCTTCGGTTTTCTCAATCTTCACTGGAGCAGGATCGCTCGTATAATCAATACCTTCCACTTCTCCCCGGATGATCACGGAAAAACTGACCGATCCAGAAAACGGTTTCAAGGCAAACACCTCTGGGAGGACGAGATCTCTGAAGATGATTCTTCCTTTGTTGTCTATCGTTGCTTGACTTGTGATGTCCCCTTCGTGCGTGCCCGCGCTGCTGGTCATGACCAGCTTTATCTCGTTGATGGTCGCATCCTGAGGCTCGTAGCGTATCACGAAGGGAATACCCCATGCTTTGGGGTCTCGTGCGCCGGAAAGGCTGATGTACGCACCTGGGTAATTGGGTAACCCCTCCGGGGAGTGCCTGATGGGGGCCAGAATCCTGTGGCCACGTGCATTCGTCAGGGCGAATTCGGCTTTAAGTGCCCTGAGCTTGGTCTCGCAGTCTGCTCTGGGATAAATGTTTAGTGAAATGGCGTCTCGATTGCCAGTGCCGCTTGTCTCCATGTGAATGGAGAATTCGTGCGGAGCGTTTTTTGTGAGGCTGCTCACGTCAATGCAGCCTTCCGTGGTATATCTCCCTCCTCGGATAAGGCCGTCCTTGCTGCTTCCACGCTTGCTGATGGGGTTTGGGAGACCGGTAACGCGATAGGACCAGCTATCGTCCCGGTGTCCCTTTTCTATGGATGGATGGTTTTGCCAAACGTAGGAAAATATCAATGAGGAAAGGCTGATGCTTTTCACGCCTTCAGGGATGGTCAGCGCCACGGTACATGAATGGAGTGCTGATGGCTCTCTAGGGCCGCTTGACAGGCCAAAGCTGTAATTTCCGTCATCCTGAAGCAGACGATAGCATCCCTTTGAGCCTGTGATGGATCCGTCCAGGACGGCTTTGGGTTGAGTTGGATTTGTCTGCTTTGGGGTGGGGTTGCTCTGGAGGCTGTTATCCTTGCCGTCTTCGATGATCTTGCTGCTCAATGCTTTGTATGCCTGGGTGGAATAGGGTAAGGTTACTTGTACTTTTTTGTCGTTTTGACGGACATGGAAAACCGTTTGGATGAACCCTGGCAGTTTGGTGTCCAACAGTTCTGCGACGTAACTGCCTGTAGACAGACCAGCGACGCTGAAGCGCCCCTCGGCATCGATGGCCGTTACGGCCCGGGTGCCATTCGAGCGTTGGCCGCGAATGGCCACCTTGCGTCCAGCCAGTTCACGCATGGCCTCCTTGGTGTGGGCATTGATGATCTGACCTTCCATGCTGGCCACGGGCGCATGCATCACGAATGACCATTTGCGGGAAAAGTTGTAGTCCTTTCCGTTGCCATTAAATACCACTTCAGCGCCGATGTCGCCGTCTGGCAGGCGTTTCATCAGCGCTTTGAGCGTTTCATGGCTCAGGGAAAAACCTCGTTTGGAGGGTAGTGGCTGCCAGTGCTTCCGCAGGAATAGGGGGGAGTCCCCTCCCCCGTCCATCATGGCATTGGATGCTACAGGATCTAGTTCGATGTCACGATCCAGTTCAAACACCAGCGCCTCGTGTCCGATACTGTTGCCCGGCCCCAGTCCGCGTATCTTCAGTGGCACCGGTGCTTTATCCAGGTCATCGTCGTCCAGCTCGGTCGTGTCGGCAATCGCCAGGAAGCGTGGGCTGCCCAATGCGATCTCCAGTGGACGCCGGGTGGTGTTGCCTTCGATCACCATCCTGATCGTTTCAGTCCTGCCGCGGTCTGCGGGCGTGATAAAGCGGATTTCCCCGTCCACCACGCTCAGGTCTTCCACCAGATCCTTCCCTTCCACGATCTTGATGCGTTCGACACCGAGGTCGGTTGGCATGCCCAGCAAATCCAGTGCCAGACTCACTACGCTGGCGTACTCTTGATCGAGAAAGCGGCCGTAGAAGGAGGACAGGCCTTCATCGGCAAGGTTACCTGATACTGTATCTGTTGCCGTTGTGGCATCAGTCGGGTTGGGCGCGGGGGATTGGCTACTTCCTCCGCCGCCACACGCTGTCAATGCAAGCAAGGCCAGGGTCATGGCAAGCGCGTGCCGCGTATTCTGTCGGCGTTTCATGGTTGTTTGGGCTCCGTTATTGGCTCAACAAGGATCTGCGTTCCATCGCTCACACGTCTGTCTGGGCGCGGATGTGTTCAGCGGTTTGCTGGGGCTGGTGAAGATATAGGTCTCTCACATCTCGTTCACGCTCCGAAGATCTGAGAAGGGCGTGTTACAAGGGAGCTTATCGGTCGTCCTGGTCTTTGGTCGTATGCAACGACCAACAGTCGATTACGACCGTCATACGGCGGTTCGGGTCGCTGACCGGGTGTTGTGGCGTGAATGATTGTCTGGATCGAACTTGGCGAAGGGGATGTGTCCCAGCAATATCAACGACTTGCACGCATGCACGCTGAGCGCGGGGCAGGATGCGGGTGATAGACGGGGACAGCGTGGGGTGAAAGGATGCATGACACGTTGACGGCGTACAGTGCGCTTTATAATTCTCTGCTTTGCCGATGCACGCCGATACCCTCCCAGTTGAAGCGTACAAGCGCCGCAATGGCAAGTGCTGCAACGGTAGCCTGATCATGAAACCCAACAAGATTCCCGTGTCGGTGCTGGTGGTGATCCACACGCCTGATGGGCAGGTGCTGCTGCTGGAGCGGGCCGACCGGCCCGGCTTCTGGCAGTCGGTGACGGGCAGCCTTGATGCGCCCGATGAAGACACGCGCTTGGCTGCTGCCCGAGAATTGCAGGAAGAAACGGGCCTGTCGCCGGTCGATGGTGAGCTGTTCTCAACCGGCATCCAGAACCGCTACGAGATTTATGCGCACTGGCGCCATCGCTATGGGCCGGGTGTCACGCACAACACCGAGCATGTCTTCCATTTCGTGATGCTTGCGCCCCGGCCCGTGCGGCTGGCGCCGCGTGAGCACCTGGGGTTTGCCTGGCTGCCTTGGGATCAGGCTGCGGCACGCTGCTTTTCGCCGAGCAATGCCGAGGCCATTCAAGTGCTGGCGGCCCGCCACGGCTGGCTGACTTCGGACGGGAAGGCGGTATTGGTCTGTGCGCCTGCATCAGCGTCAGGTTCGGCTTCGGCTTTGCCACGGGAGGCATCGTGAGCGTGCGGCTTCGGGTGGCCACCTACAACATCCACAAAGGGGTCGTGCATGGCCCTGGCCGGTTGAGGCCGCGTCCCAGTGTGCATGAGATGCGCCACCGGCTGCATGAGCTGCATGCCGATGTGGTGTTCCTGCAGGAGGTGCAGGGCAAGAACATCCGTTTTGCCCAGCGTTTTCAGCATTGGCCGGACGACCCGCAGGCGCAGTATCTGGCGCTGCACCCCGAGGCCAAGCGGCCGGGCTTCGAGGCGGTGTATGGGCTGAACGCCCGTTATCTGCATGGCCATCATGGCAATGCGCTGCTGTCGAAGTATCCGATTCTGGCGATGGAGAACCGGGATTTCTCCGATCACATTTTCGAGCGGCGGGGTGTGCTGCATTGCGTGTTGCAGGTGGCGCAGCGTGCCGTGCATTGTTTCGTGATCCATTTCGGCCTCTTTGCCCGCAGTCGCCTGCGTCAGGCCGATGCACTGATCGACTGGATCGAGGCCGAGGTGCCACCGGACGCACCGCTCGTGATCGCGGGTGATTTCAATGATTGGCGGGATGTATTGAGCGCGCATCTGATCAGCAGCCTGCATGTGCACGAGGTGCTGGCCAGTGCGCGTACCTTCCCGGCACTGATGCCTTGCCTGAAGATGGACAGGATCTATGTCCGGGGCTTTAGCGTCGAGCAGGCAAGGGTGTTGCGTGGCATCAGCTGGGCCAGGCTGTCAGATCATGCGCCGGTGGTGGCTGACTTGCGGATGGATGATTGATGTGGCGCGTGTGATGGACGGATTCGCCGCTGCAACCAGTCGTGTCGTGCCGCGTGTGCATGACATGTATTGACCATTGCCGGTTGTGGCCTATGGTGCGTGGCTGTACGGTTCGTTCCTGAGAGAGACTCGCCGGCTGTGCTGGGTACCGGTCAGCACGGCAGCGTCAACAGGTGGGTGCGGGTGTGAGCTGCCAGATCGGCGAAGAGAGGAAGCGAAGATGAGTGGTGTGGTCGAGGAATTGATGCTGGCCGGACAGCCGGCCTACAGCCTGCGCAATGCGCAGGGGGATCAGGTCGTGGTGCTGCGCCAGGGCGGGCAGGTGCTGTCCTGGATGACGGCCGATGGTGTCGAGCGCCTCTATCAGTCGCCGATCATGCCGCAGGCGGCCGGGCAGGCCGTGCGAGGCGGTGTGCCGGTGATCTTTCCGCAGTTCAACCAGCGCGGCCCGGATTTCACGCTGCCGCGACACGGTTTTGCCCGTCAGCTGCCGTGGATGTTGCTGCCAACCGACAGCCCGGCGTTGTCGTTGCCGATATCGGTGGGGGTGCCATCTGCATCGGCCGATGCGCGGGACGAAGACCCGCAGGTGGCTCGCCTGAGTCTGCAATTGACGGACAGCGAGGCCACGCAGCGGCATTGGCCCTTCGCCTTCGTGCTGCGGCTCGACATCCGTTTGTCACCAGGCAGCCTGAGTTTGGGCTTGTCCGTTGAAAACCGCACTGACCAGCCGATGTCGTTTACGGCCGCCTTGCATACTTATCTGGCCGTCTCCGACCTGCTTGGCGCACAGTTGCACGGGTTGGCCGGGGTTGAACGGCTGGATACCTTGCAGGATCAGGCAGGGCTTGGGGCGCTAGGGCCGTTGGTCTTCGATGGCCCGATCGATGACATCTATTTCGACGTGTCGGAGGCGCTGTTTCTGGACAGCGATCTCGGGCGCCTGAAAATCGCCATGAGTGGCGGGTTCACCGATACGGTGATCTGGAATCCGGGCGAGTTCGGCGCCGAGAAGCTCGTCGATCTGCCCACCGAAGATTGGCGGCAGATGCTGTGTGTGGAGGCCGCCTGCATTGGCCGACCGGCCCAGGTGGCGCCTGGTGGGCATTGGGGGGGCATGCAGGTGTTCACTGTCTTGAACACGGCGTCTTGAGGCGCTTCGTCGACATTCAAGTCCGGATGTATCAAAAACCATTACCATGTAAATGTTCTTCGCCAGTGAGCGGGTTTCGTCTTCCGTTAGCACTCGCTGGTTTGACAGCTTTGGGCCGGGCGATCACGCTTATGCCTGTTGACCTCGACCCCGCCATGTGATCCCGGTATGGCAGGCAAACGGAACAAGAACATGAAACAGGAATCGTGGAGCCTGGGGCAGGCATTGCCCGGTGCGGTGGAAAAAGACGGTATTTCGTGGGCGCTCATGCCATTTGAAGCACTGGATGTCGCAGTGCTTTACCGGGTACTGGCCTTGCGAAGCAGTGTGTTCGTGGTTGAACAGGATTGCGCGTTTCAGGAAATCGACGGTTTGGATCCCAAGGGGTTGATCGTCGTGGGGATGCGCCAACAGGGTGAACACGCCTTTGATGTGGTTGCCACGGCCCGCATCCTGCCACCCGGTGTGCGCTTTGCCGAGCCGACGCTCGGGCGTTTGTGTGTGGCGGCGCCTTATCGTCAACACGGTTTTGGCCGAAGGCTGATGCTTGAAGCGGTGAGTCTTTGCCGTGAACGTTTTCCGGCACAGGCCATCCGGGTATCGGCACCTGCCCATCTGGAAAAGTTTCACCAGGCTTTCGGCTTTCAGACCGTCTCCGAGGTCTATCTGGAAGATCGGGTGCCTCATGTGGAGATGCTGTTGGGCGCTGACGTGTCGGTCAGCTGAGCGGGTGTCCCTGCTCAGTGGGGGGCATCGTCCACCGGGCGGGGCCGACGGTTCGCGTCGATCGCCACATAGGTGACGGTGGCCTCCGACACCTTGATCGTGACGGGGTTATAGATGTCGCGCTCGACGAAGACCTCCACCTTCGTGGTGATCGAGGTGCGGCCGGTTTTGATCACCTCGGCATAGAACAGCACCCGTTCACCGATACGCACCGGCTCATGAAAGGTCATGGCGCTGACGGCCACGGTGGTGACGCGGCCGCGTGCTCGCCGGTTGGCCTCGACCGCGCCGGCAATGTCCACCTGGGACATGATCCAGCCACCGAACACGCTACCGCCGGGATTGGCGTCCTTCGGCATCGGCACGAGGCTCAGCGTGGGCAGGCGGCCTTCGGGCAGCCGGGTTGGCTGGCCTGGGGCGGAGGGCGTGGTATGGGGGGTGTGCTGATCTGACATGGGGTGATCGTTGGCGTGTGGCGCCTCGTCTGCCTGCGGTTTTGGGGGCTGCGCGGTCCCGTGCCCAGACCCGCAGCGTGTTTGCATCGGATGATAGCCGCTTTGGGAGTGGGGGCCGCGTAGTTCCTGGGGCCTGTCAGGTGTGTCGTGCGCTGGCCCGGCTTCCCGTTGGTGCTATTGAGACGGTTTCCTGCCCGCTGGCCTGTCGTCTGGTGCCTTGCTCCTGTTCAACGGCAATACCAGCAGATGCGGGCAATGGTCACTGGGCCGAGGTCGTGCCAGTGAAAGGGGGGCTTCAAAGGGGATGACCTGAACCCGTAGTGCGTCGAGCCGTGTCGAGAGAAAAGGTGCCAGTCCCTCGCTCAGCAAAAAGGGCGTGATGTGTCGGTGGCAATCGGCCAGTTTCCGGTAGGGGCCGGAGGCTACCAGATGCAGGCGGCTGCCGGGAGGCACGTTGTCATCCAGCTCGGCGAGCAGGCTGCTGATGTTGGCAGCGGCGGCTCGGTCGCCTGGCCGGATGGGAAGGCCGGGTGGGCTGCCGTCGGCGCGAGCCGGCAGTGCGGCCTGCCGTTCGGCCCGCAAATCCCGGTTGAAATCCCCCGCCATCAGCACCTGGCGTCCGGCCAGAATCTGGGCGTCGAGCCAGGCTTCCAGTGCCGGAGTCTGGGCTTGCAGCGTCTGGCAGGCGTCGCGGCGTCGCCAGTAGCGGGTGGGTTGGCGGCTGTTGCTGCGGTCCAGCCGTCCTTGCCGGCAGCCGGCCTTGAGGTGCACGGTGAGCATCGCGAGTTGCAGTTCGGGGCCGAGGTCGATCAGGGCAGCCAGGCCGGGGCGTGTCGGGTGCCCGGCTTCGGTTCGTTGTGAGATGCCGTCGACCAGGCTGACGCTGGGCGCAGGCTGGAAGCGCGCCTTGGGCCAGGCAATGGCCACGTGCTGTGGCATGGGCTGTCCTTGCCAGTGTTCTTCGCTGGTGTGGATGACCCAGGTGTCATCCAGCAGTGCTCGCACGGCTTCACGATCGCTCACTTCCTGCAGCAGCAGGATGTCGGGGTCTGCCTGCCGGATCAACCGGCTGAGCTGGCGGGTTTTGGCCGCCAGGTCTTCGGGCTGGCGTAAAGGGCCATGGATCAGCTGGCCCCGCTGGTTGCGACCGTTGAGCGCATCGCAGTAGGTCAGCTCGGGCGGGCGCTGCCCTGATGGCGGGGCTTGCCAGTGATGCGCGCTGCAGAAGGCACGCCAGCGTTCGAAACGTGCGGGGGACATCAGGTGCTCGGCATTGAGGCTCAGCACCCGCAGTGTCTGCGCGGCGGGGGAGGACGGCACGATGGCTGGCCTGCTGAGCTTGGGTGATGTGAGCTCGCCCGGCTGGGCGCTTGCCGCCGATGAGTCTGTCGCTGGCAGCAAGCTGAGCAGTAGGGCCAGAACGAGAGGGCCAGGGCTGACAGCGGTGTTGAAAAGTGCTTGGAACATGGCAGGAGGCCGGGGTGAAGGGCCAGTGCGGGGCGAACAGGTACACACGTTCTGGTGATCATCCGGCATTCGGCATGCGTTGCCAATCGGCCAGATGGCTGATGAGGCTGATCCGCCAGGCCGATCGGGCCGTGCCAAGAGCGTGCAAGCAGCTTGCCCGGCGCTATCATTGACGGATGAACATGCTGACACTTACAACCCCAGACGACTGGCACCTGCACGTGCGTGATGGTGCCGCCCTGCAATCGGTGGTGGCCGCCAGTGCGCGCCAGTTCGGCCGCGCCATCATCATGCCGAACCTGCGGCCACCGGTCACCACCGTGACCGAGGCTGAAGCCTATCGCGCTCGGATCACGGCTGCCTTGGCAGGGGCCGTGGGGCGGGGTGAGCTGTCGTCCGCCCAGGCAGACAGCTTTCAGCCGCTGATGACGCTCTATCTCACCGAGGCCACGACGGCTGAGGAGATTCGCCGCGCCGCGGCGGGTGATGTGGTGGCAGCCGTCAAGCTCTATCCGGCCGGCGCCACGACCAATTCGGATGCGGGCGTGCGTTCGATCGACAACGTGATGCCGGTGCTTGAAGCCATGGCCGACACGGGCCTGCCCTTGCTCGTGCATGGGGAAGTGGTCGACCCTGAGGTGGATGTCTTCGACCGGGAGGCGGTGTTCATCGACCGGGTGATGGTGCCGCTGCGCACGCGCCTGCCCGAGCTGCGTGTGGTCTTCGAGCACATCACGACCCGTGAGGCAGCCGAGTACGTTCGGGGCGATACGGCGCCACCGGGCTTGCTCGGTGCCACGATCACGCCGCAGCACCTGCTCTACAACCGCAATGCGATCTTCATGGGAGGGTTGCGGCCGCACTGGTATTGCCTGCCTGTGCTGAAGCGTGAAACCCACCGGGCTGCGCTGATCGAGGCGGCCACCAGTGGTGACCCGCGTTTCTTCCTCGGCACCGACAGCGCCCCACATGCCCGCGTGCTGAAGGAGCACGGCACGGGGTGTGCCGGTTGCTACTCGGCCCCGCATGCATTGCCGCTTTATGCCTGGGCCTTCGAGCAGGCGGGTGCACTCGACAAGCTCGAAGCCTTTGCCAGCCTCAATGGTGCGCGCTTTCACCGGCGCGAGCCGAACCCCGGCACGATCACGCTCGTGCGCGAAGACTGGGAGATTCCGACGACCTTGCCCTTTGCCGAGGCTGCCGAGATCGTGCCGCTGGCGGGCGGTGAGACGATCCCGTGGCGGCTGGCTGATGGCGGGCGGACGGCTTGAGGCGTTCACTCGCCTGCCGTTGGGAAGCTGTTCATGTAAAAGTCGGCCTTGCTTTGATACATGGTCGTCACATCGACTGGCGGCAGGACAGAAATCTATATACTTCGGGCGTTCATTGTGAAGATGGCGTGAAGGTTTCACCGCCGTCGAGGCAGTGACGAGGCTCATCCGGCCCGGCTCGTCTGGTAGCGGGATGGCTTTCCAAGCACAAACCAGCCGCAAAGATCCGGGCGCAGACCCATCCACGCGGCGCTCAGTTTTCACAGGAGAAATCCCATGACCAAGTACTTCAGCGCTGTTTTGGCCGCCGCCTGTTTCGCCCTGGCTGGTTGCAACACGATGGCCGGCCTCGGCGACGACATCAAGGCTGGCGGTGAGAAGATCACCGGCACGAGCGAAAAGGCCAAGGACGCCATGAGCAGCTCCAAGGAGTAAATCCTTGCCTTTGGCACCTGCCCGGAAGGCAGGTGCTGATCTGGATGATGCGGCCCCTCGTGGGCCGCATTGTCGTTTGGGGCTGGCCCTTTCAGCACCGCTCAGATCTCCGGCCTGCAGGCCGGGCAGGGTGTCAACACAGTTTTGGCCCGGCTGCATGGATGCTGGGGGCGGGTGTAAGGTTTTTACAACGGTGACGCGTGGGCCTATCCATACTGGGTGATCCTGTTTTTCAACCTGATGGAGGATCACCTCATGATCAAGTACCTGAGCACGGCCGTCGTGGCGGCTTCTTTCGCGCTGGCCGGTTGCAACACGATGTCCGGCATGCAGGACGACCTGAAGAAAGGCGGCGAGAAGCTGGGCATCGGCGGCAAGGACAAGACCGAGCAGACGATGCCGGCGGCCGACCCGGCCCCCATGCCGGGTGATGCCGGCACGATGGTCGATCCGAACACCGGCATGCCGGCCGACGCTGGCCAGGGCACGTCGATGGAAGGTCATGGCATGGATGGTCATGATGCTCACACCGGTCACATGGGCCATGAGCCGGCCGCTCAGCCCGCCGAGTCCGAGTCGATGATGGACAAGGCGAAGAACAAGGCCAAGGAGTGGATGAAGTAACGCCGCTTGTTGACCTTGGCGCCAGCCCTTCCGGGCGCGCAGCACGGTTCGTATCCCTCGCATGCCGGGGGATCGGCCGGCCTTACGACGTTTTTTCTGCGGACGTTTTCTCTGCGTGTTTTCCCGCGACCTCTTTACAAGAATAAATAAGAATATCTATCATTGCCTGAATCTTTTTTAGACAGCCAACTTCCTGGTCATGAGGCGTATCAGACACCTGCTTTGCATCCCTGTTGCCAAGGCGTATCCGGTACGGCAGTGTCGTGGTGGTTCGGGTGGCGGGGTCGTGTCAGGGCCGTGGCGGGAGAGCCGCTTTCGTGGGCGGTTGTCATCGGCGTTGTTAGGGCTGTGCGTCGGCTTGACCGGGCTGGTTCAGGTGGCCCAGGCTGCCCAGCCGCAGACTCGTCAGCTTGGCGACATCGTCGTCACGGGCACCCGCTCGGAAAAGCAGCGGGCAGATGCCCCCGTGCGAACCGAAGTGGTTGACCAGGCCGAGATCAGGGCCACGGGGGCCCGCACGCTGAAGGAGGCGCTGGCCAATCTGCCCGGCGTGCAGTTGCAGGAGCTGCACGGCAAATCGGGTTATCAGCTCGTGATGCAGGGCTTTGGCAGCGATCAGGTGCTGGTGCTGATCGATGGGCTGCCGATCTCGGCCAGCACCAGCTCTTCGGTCGATCTGAGCCAGTATCTGCTCAGCGATGTGGAACGGATCGAGGTCGTCAAAGGGGCGTCGTCGGCGCAGTATGGCAGCTCGGCGATGGGGGGCGTCATCAACGTCATCACACGCACGCCCGATGAAGGCTTGCACGGTGGTGTGCAGCTGGGTGTGGGAAGCCGCGGCAAGCAGAACGATTCCGGCAAACGGGTGGATGATGCGCTCAAGCAGCTGCAGCTCGAACTGGAGGGCGGCGGCGAGCACCTGCGGGGGCGCGTGTCGCTGGAGCGCCTGGATGATGACGGCTTTGGTAAAGACCCTGCTGCCTGGGCACGTCAGGGCGACCGCATCCGGCGCCAGCAGGCCACAGGCCGCGTGTGGTGGCGCCCGGTGATCGGCAGCGAATGGACGCTGGCCCTGAGCCAGTACAGTGAAGACGATGTGCAGCGCTTCAGCCGCTTTTTTCCGCCGGTGCATGTGCCCCAGCGAAAGACCGAGGCCATCGACCGGGATCGCCTGGTGATGCACGGCCGCCAGCAGCTTGATCATGGTTCGGTCGTGCATCTCAGCGGCGTGCATGAGCGTTATGACACGGGCAGCCAGACCTTCTCGAACGGGCTGCAGGTCATCGATCGCGTGTCGCGCCAGCGGATGAACCATCTGAGCTTGCAATGGGATTTGCCGCCGCTCGCCGGACAGATGTGGCAGTGGGGGGGCGACTTGCATCAGGAACGCCTCTCGCAGCGCCAGAATGGCGTCTCCGAACTGACCGGGGGCGATGAGGCGCGGCGCAGCAGCCGCGAGCTGTTCCTGCAGGGCGATGTGTTCCTGACGCCGCAGTGGGAGCTGCTGCTCGGCGTGCGCTGGCAGTATGATTCGGATTTCGGTTTTCATTGGGCGCCGAAGCTGGCCGTCAGTGGCCGTGTGTATGAGGCAGGCACGCGCAGCATCACGCTGCGGGCCAGCGCCGGTCAGGGCTATCGGGTGCCGAACCTGAAGGAGCGGCATTACCTCTTCGATCACAGTGCCTTGGGCTACAAGGTGACGGGCAGTCCCGGTTTGCGGCCTGAGTCGTCCAACAGCCTGCAGCTGGGGGCCGTGCTGGCCTTGTGGCCGGGCTGGACGGTGGATGTCAACGCCTACTACAACCGCGTGAAGGATCTGATCCAGGTGGATCGGGGCAAGGCCCGTGTGGATGGTGGTGTGGCTTCCTATGGCTATGAGAACGTGGCGCGGGCGCGCACGAAAGGGCTGGAGACGGAGTTGATCTGGTCGCCCTCCTCGGCCTGGCGGCTGAACGGCGCGCTCACCTTCGGCAAAACCCGCGATCTGACCTCGGGAACTGAGCTGACGCGGCGGCCCGAGCGAATTGCCCGGCTGGGCGTCGATTGGCGCCCGCTTGCCCACACGGCCCTCACGATGCGCCTGCGCCACCAGAGCAGCGAGCTGGTCGATTCGGCGCAGGGCTTGCGCTCGGATGCCTGGACGACGGTGGATCTGGGGTTTCGGCAGCAGTTGGCGCAGGGGCTGACGGGCTTTTTGAAGATCGACAACGTGTTCAACGAGCAGCGCAACTTCGATGAGGATCACCAGTTTGGCCCGTTGTCGGGCAGGCTGGTGATGATCGGGCTGCGCTATGGCTTTGGGAACCGGTCGGATTTTGAGTGAGAGCGCTGTCGTTTGAGATGTCATTGATCACGTGTGATCGAGTCAAAGGAAAGAAGATGAAACGAACGAGCAAATGGGTGTTGGGTGGTGGCCTGCTGGCCTTGGCTTTGGTGGGGTGTGGTGGCGGAGGCGGTGGTTCGTCCACGCCCGGCAGTCAGCCGAACGCTGGTTCAGGTGGCACCGGGGGCAGCAATGCCTCGGGCGGGGCTGGGGGGAGCGGCGCCAGCCAGACGCCGGCGCCACTTGCCAGCCAGTTCACCCGGAAAGCCACCTGGCGCGTCACGCTGCCCGCAGAAGGCGCCTCGGTCTGCTATGACTTCGATGCGGCGGCCGACGTGGCGGATTGCAGCGGCACGGCCTGGGACATCAAGCTGACGCCCAATCAGCGTGGCACGACGATGGCCACCAACAGCGGCACGGGCGGGCCGGGCATGGCTGGCGTCTATGCCGGCGCGGGCATCGAGCTGTTGCCGTGGGCCGAGTTGCAGGGCTGGCTCAGTGGGGCGCATGATCCGAAGACCGGGGAGATCCTGCAGCGGCAGATTTATTTCCCGGATTCTTCCTCGGGGGCATTTGGCGGTTCCAATGAGATCGGCTCGTCGGCTTTTGAATATGGCTTGGGGGGGGAGAACGATCACCGTTTGTATCCAACCTACCGCACCTACCTCATCACGACCGACAGCGGCAGCACCAACGCCGTCGGCACGGCCGAATCGCCGGTCTTTGCGCTGCAGCTGATCAGCTATTACGGGGGCGCCAGTGGCACGGTTTCGGGCCATCCCAAATTCCGCTGGATCGATCGGCGCGAGCCGGGTAACGTCCGGGAGGCCAGCGTCGATGCCAGCAAGGGTTGGGTGTATTTCAATCTGATCACTGGCACCGAAACGGCTGAAAACGGCACCTGGCACATTGCTTTCAACCGCTATCGCGCCCAGTTGAATGGCGGTAGGGCTGGCACCGGCAAGGTGGCGGGTGTGGTTGGCCTGACACCGGCCGGCCTCTTCGTCGAAGGCGAACCTCACACACCGAATGCCGAGGCACTGATGAAAGCCACCCCCGAGGCGTATCTGGCCGACCTGACCGCGGCCTCATTGCCCGAGACGGCGCGCATGTGGCTCACCGATGGCCCCAGCTCGCGGCTGATGCCGCCCTCGAAGCGAGCCGCCGATGGCAGCTTTGATTTTGGCTGGTATCGTTATTATCCGACGGCCGAGCTGGCCGCCGCTGCCGGCTTGCCGGCTACGGCCCACACGCTGGGCGCGGTGGCCGACAAGGGCGTGATGATGCGTAGCGCTGAAGGCAACAGCTATGCCCGCGTGCATCTGGCCAAGATCGAATACGCCGATCCGGCCAATGCCCGTTCACCACAAACCTGGACGTTCGAGTTCGAGGTTCAACCGGCCTCGAAGTGATCAGGAGGGGCGGATGTCGTTGATGCCCTTGGGGAGGGAACCCTGGCTTTTCCTCGGTGTGGTGCTTGCCGTGGTGGCAGGGCTTCCCTGTCTTGTGGCACGGGTCAAAGGGGTATCTCTGGGTAAGGGCAAAATCGTGCTGGCTGTGCTTTGCTGCCTGATCACGCTGGCGCATGTTGGCATGTTTTCAAGACGCTCCTTGTCTCTGGATGGGGAGCGCTTGCTGATCAAAACCACGCTTTATACCCAGCAAGTACCTTTGTCCGACATCGCCCGTATAGACTTGCACGATGCCTGTCAGCCCGAGTTGACGATTCAGGTCAATGGCGTGGGTGGTCCTGGCATCAAATCCGGCTGGTACAGGCAGGGCCAGCAAAAGTACTTCGTTGATATCGTCAGGCAAGCAAACATCTGCATCATCAGACGTGGCACGCCGGATATCGTGGCTTTGGAAGTGTCCGATCCGGTTCGGTTGAAGCGTGAGCTTTTGCCACCAGAACTTTAGTGCGTGTTATGCACTGATTCGTCCCCGCGAAAGCCCATCTGGCTAGAACTAGCTCCAACGTTTGCCTTAAAGCTGAGCCAGAGAAGGCGGGGCGGCCACTGAGGCACGAATCGATCAGGACATAAAAAAGGAACATATCACCATCATGGACAGCACGGCACAGCAGGATTTGCGGCAACGTCATCAGGCACTGGTGGCCGAGACGCCCAATGTTCGGATTCGTGAGCGGGCCAAGCGCCTGGGCGTGCCCGAGGCGGCGTTGGTGGCGCTCAACCTCGGCGTCACCGCCAAATGCTTGCGTTGTGTGCCCGCCGAGCTTTTTCCGAAGCTGGGCGGGTTGGGTCGCATCATGTGCCTCACGCGCAATGCCGCCTGCGTGCACGAGCGATATGGGCAGTTCGAGGATGTGCAGGTCAGCCCCAAGATGGGGCTGGTGCTGGGGCCGGACATCGATCTGCGGCTTTTCTTCGATCATTGGGCTTCGGCCTGGGTGGTGGAGGATGGCGGGCGCCAGAGCTTGCAGTTTTTTGACAGGTTTGGTGATGCCGTCCACAAGATCTTCCGCACCGATCAGACGGATGGGGCTGCCTGGGAGGCGCTGGTGGCCGAGTTTGCCGAGCGTGATGAGGTGGCGGTGCAGATGCCCGCTTTTGAGCCATCACCGCCGGTGGTTTCGGATCATGGTGAGGTGTTGGGCGCCGATCAGCAGAAGGAACTGCGTGACACCTGGCTGGCGATGACCGACCCGCATCAGTTTTTCCCGATGCTGCAAAAGCTGAAGCTGAGCCGCATCACCGCCATCCGCAATGCGGGCCATGATCTGGCGCAGCAGGTGCCGGCCGACACGGCCGAGACCGTGCTGAATGCCGTCTCGGCCAGCGGTTTGCCGATCATGGTTTTCGTGGGCAGCCGTGGCACGGTGCAGATTCATGGTGGCCGGGTCGAGAAGCTGATGCGCACCGGCCCGTGGTTCAACGTGCTCGATCCTGCTTTCAACCTGCACCTCGACACGACCGCCATTGCCTCGGCCTGGATCGTGCACAAGCCTACCGATGATGGTCCCGTGACCTCGTTGGAGCTGTTCGCCGATAATGGCGACCTGATCGCCCAGTTCTTTGGTCTGCGCAAACCGGGTAACCCGGAGCTGGCCGACTGGCGCGCACTGATGGTGAAGCAATGTTCGGAGCCTTTGCATGATTGACGATACCCCGGCCGGCCGACGCGCCTGGCTCAGACGAAGTGGCATGCTGTTGATGGGCGCGGGCCTCGGCTCGACGTCGGGGGCGGGGCTGGGGGTGATGGCGAGCCTTGGGCTGCCATCGCCGGCGTGGGCCGACACGGCGGGAGGGAAGGCTGCCCAACGCATCGTCTCGATGGGCGGCACGCTGACCGAGATCGTTTTCGCATTGGGCCAGGGCCATCGTGTGGTGGGGGTGGATGCCTCCAGCCTCTATCCGCCCGAGGCCGGCAAGTTGCCGCAGGTGGGTTATTTCCGGCAGTTTTCGGTGGAAGGGGTGGCGTCGCTGAAGCCGGATCTGGTCATTGCACCCACCGAGGCCGGGCCGGCCCAGGCGGTAGCGGGTTTGAAGGGGCTGGGCGTTCCTGTCAAGCAGTTTGAGCTGAAGCACTCGCTTGCCGAGCTGAATGCGCGAATCGATGATCTGGCCATGCTCTTGGGCGTGCCGGATCAGGGGCAGGCGCTGAAGGCGCGCATCGCGGCGCAGGTTGAAGCGGCCACGGCCACCCCGGCCAAGGCGCGTGTGCTGGTGCTCTCCAGCCATGCCGGCAAGCTTCAAGCCGCCGGCCGTGATACGGCCATTGATGCGCAGCTGAAGATGCTCGGCGCCGAGAACCTGATGGCCGCCAGCCACAGCGCCTACAAGCCTGTCTCAGGCGAAGCGGTGGCGGCGCTTCGCCCGGACGTGATCATCACCTCGCCGCTGTCGCTCGCACAGGGCGGGCTGGACGCTTTCCGCACCCAGCCGGGCATCGCCGTCACGCCGGCCGCCAAAAACAAACGCATCATCGTGCTGGATGATCTCCTGATGCTGGGCTTTGGCCCACGGGTGGGCGAAGGTTTGGCGCAGCTGGCGGCTGGTCTGAAAGAGAAAGAGCGGTAGTCGCCGTTTGTATGGCGCATGAGATCGCAAAGAGGCAAAGATGCTCGTGATCCGATTACCCGCTGAGGTCGAGCGTCGCCTGGGAGCGCTGGCCAAGGCAACCGGGCGTACTCAGAGCTTTCATGCCCGACAAGCGATCCTCGAATACCTGGACGACTTTGAAGACTTGTATTTGGCCGAACAACGAGTTGCGAGCATGCGTGCCAACAAGGTTCAGCCCATCTCGTTCGCTGAGTGTGTGAGGCTGTTGGGTCATGATGGCGATGCAGGCTGATACCCATGCGATGCCGGCCGTTGGGGCCAAGGCCGGTTGGTCTTCCTTGCTCTGGCGAGCGATGCTGTTGCTGGCCGTGCTCGTGGCCGTCATTGTCGGCTCGGCAGTGCATGGGGCTGTGGACATTCCGCTAGGGCGGCTGCCCGAGTTGCTGATGATGTCCTTTGGCGCGGGAGCAGGCGGGGGAGGTATCGAAGGACTACCCGCCGAAGAGGTGCTCGATGATCCGGCGCTGCAACTCTGGCAGGGCGTGCTCATCGACATCCGCCTGCCACGCATCGTGCTGGGCGTGATCACCGGGGCCGGACTCGCCCTGGCCGGCGCCGTCATGCAGGCGCTCTTTCGCAATCCGCTGGCCGAGCCGGGTCTGGTCGGTGTTTCGGCCGGTGGGGCGGCCGGGGCGGTGGGGGCCATCGTGTTCGGCTTTGCCGGGGAGCCCTGGGTGGTGGCGGCCGCGGCTTTTGGGGGCAGTTTGCTGGCCACCCTTTCAGCCTATCAGTTGGGGCGAGGCTCGCCCGGTTCTGCCGCCATCCTGCTGGCGGGCATCGCCATCAATGCCTTCTGCGGCGCGCTGATCGGTGTGTTCACCTATCTGGCTGATGACACGCAGCTTCGCACGCTCACCTTCTGGAACCTTGGCAGCATGGCGGCTGCCGATTGGCAGACCTTGCGCTGGCTGGCGCCTTGGGCGGCACTGATGATGGGGCTGTTGCTCGCCCGCTGGCAGGCGCTCAATGCGCTGTTGCTTGGCGAGCGTGAAGCCTTGCATCTTGGCTTTGAATTGCAGCGGCTGCGCTGGCAATTGATCCTGCTGGTGGCGCTGCTGGCCGGGCCGCTCGTGGCCGTGACGGGCACCATCGGTTTCGTGGGCCTCGTCGTGCCGCACCTGGTGCGGTTGGCCGTGGGCGCTGATCATCGTCACCTGTTGCCGCTCTCCATGCTGGCGGGCGCCATCATCCTGTCGCTGGCCGACTGGCTGGCTCGCATCGTCGTCATCCCGGCTGATCTGCCGATCGGCATCGTCACGGCCTTGCTGGGCGCGCCTTTCCTGTTGATGCTGTTGCGCCGGGGGGAACGTTGATGCTGAGCGCGCTGCAGTTGCAGGTTCATCGGGGCAGCCGGCAGATCCTCTCGGGCATCGACCTGAGCCTGCCGGCCGGAGAGGTCGTGGGAGTGCTCGGGGCCAATGGTGCGGGCAAATCGACGCTTCTTGCCACGCTTTCGGCGGAGTTGAAGCCATCCGGCGGCAAAGTGTTGTTCGATGGGCGGCCGCTCGCCGATTGGGCCGTGCGTGAATTGGCACGCCGTCGTGCCGTACTGCCGCAAAGCCCTTCGCTGTTATTCGACTTGCCGGTGGAGACCGTCATTGGCATGGGTGCCTATCCGCATACGGAAGTGGGAGCCACTGGCGGCGGGCGTGCCGAAGACCGGCAGATTTTGAGCCGTGTGCTGAAGCTGGCCGGGGTCCAGCACCTGTATGCACGTCGTTACCGGCAGCTTTCAGGCGGTGAGCAGCAGCGCGTGCAGTTTGCCCGCGTGCTGCATCAGTTGCTGCTGGCGCGTGAGCCGGGCGAATATCGTGCCCTGCTGCTCGATGAGCCTACCGCCAGTCTGGATCCTCGCTACCAGCTGGGCCTGCTGCAGGCGGTTCAGCAGCTGGCGTGGGAGGAAGGCGTGGCTGCCCTCGTCATCCTGCACGATGTGAACCTGGCCGCCGCTTGGTGTGATCGTCTCCTGATGTTGGCCGAAGGCCGTCAGGTGGCATTAGGCAGGCCGGCCGAGGTGTTGACGCCGGCCGTGCTGCAAACCGTCTACGGCGTGACGGCCACGGTGTTCGGCATGCCGGGCCGGCCTGAACAACCGCTCGTGGTGTTCGGGCTACCGAAGGGACAGGACAATGACGCTGGTTCGCGGGCAATCGCTTCACTTCAGGCTTCTGCCCGTGAGGCTGAAGCCAATGGTCTGACGGACGAAGAGTTGGCCCGTTTGCTGGCGGATGAAAGTTGATCCGCCGGCCGAGATATCCAATGTGCAGGGGCAGCAGTTCTGAGTGACGGGTGCAGAGCGTCCTAATCCCCGCGCTCAATGCGCCGGCTTACCCCGCATCTTCTGAATCACGGTGACAACCGCCACCACGATCAGACCCGCCACGATGCCCACCAGCGCATCAGCCACCATCGAGGCCAGCGTCTGGATGAAGCCGCCGTAGGCTTCAATTTGTGCGAGCAGCGGCTCGACGAGGTGGTGGATAGCGGGAATACCGTGCATGACGATGCTGCCGCCCACGAGGAACATGGCGGCGGTGCCGGCGATGCCCAGCCCTTTCATCAACCACGGCGCTGCCCGCAGGATGCCCCGGCCGATGCTGCGAGCCAGCCCATTGTCACGCTGGCTCAGGTACAGGCCCAGGTCATCGAGCTTGACGATGCCGGCCACGAAGCCATAAACCCCCACCGTCATGATCAGCGCGATGGCCGAGAGCACCATCACCTGGGTGGGCAGGGGCTGGTCGGCCACGGTGCCCAGCGTGATGGCGATGATTTCTGCCGACAGGATGAAGTCGGTACGGATCGCGCCCTTGATCCGGGTCTTTTCATCGAGGGTGTCGTCTTCGACATGCCCGATAGACGTGCCCGATGAAGGCGCTTCTGCGAATGAGGGGGAGCCCGTGTGGGCATTCACGGATCGGGCTGCGGATGGGTGGGACGAGCGCGAATCGGTCGTGCCCGTCAGGGGGGCATGGGGCCTGGACGAAGGGGTATCCGCACGGCCGGCCGGGGCGCCAGTGGCGTGCGTGGGGATCGAGGGGGATGGATCGGTGTCAGAAGTCTTGTGGCCGTGGTGAAAGAGCTTTTCCACCAGCTTCTCGGCCCCTTCAAAGCACAGGAACAGCCCGCCGATGGTCAGCAAGGGCGTGACGAGCCACGGCGCGTAGGCGCTGATGGCCAGGGCAAGCGGTACCAGGATCAGCTTGTTGACAAGCGACCCCTTGAACACGGCCCACACCACGGGCAGCTCCCTGTCCACCGACACACCGCTCACCTGCTGCGCGTTCAAGGCCAGATCATCGCCCAGCACGCCAGCGGTCTTGGCGCCTGCCTTTTTCGTCAAAACGGCAACGTCATCCAGCAACGTGGCAATGTCGTCGATTAAAGTCAACAGGCTTGCGCCGGCCATACCGTGTCCTCGGGTTGCGTGGGAGAATCGGCCATTGTGCGGGAGAAACGGATTTTGAGCACGCAAAGAGCGCAACGAAGAAAGGTGATCGGGCTGGGCGCCCTGGGGCTGCTGGGCGGTGGGGCAGGCGTGATGCCGGCCTGGCTGCCAGCTGCGCTCGCGCAGCCAGCGTCTGTGGCGCTGGCCCAGCATCAGCCGTCAACGGGGGGGGCGACGCCAACCCCGCCGCCCATTCAGGACAAGTCGACCGCGCTGGTTGTTGAATCAGCCCAGCCCATGCCCAGACAGCTCGCGTCTCAACGGGGAGCAGGCGGGGCTGAGCCAGGGTTGCCAGCCTTTCCTCGTACCCGAGCCGTGCCCGGTGGCGTGGCGGTGGTGCCGTTGGGTGCTGCGCCACGCCCGCCTTCCGTCTCATGGCAACAGGTGCCGGTGCTGGTGACAGGTTCCGCTGATGGATGGTTTGCTGTGTTCGGCATTCCACTCTCCACCACGGAGAAGACGCTGGTGCTGGATGTGATGCCGGCGGGCCAAAAGAAGGCCACACTCAAAGCCTCTGCCTCTGCCTCTGCCTCGTCATCGTCATCGTCATCGCGCTCGGCGGCTGCGCAGTTACCGACGCCAGCGCGGCAGATTCGTGTGCCGATTCATCGCCATCAGTATGCCGAGCAACGGCTGACGGTGGCACCCGGCAAGGTGACGCTGAGCGAGGCGGCGCTGGCACGACACGCGCGTGAGAGAAAGCACAGCCGACAGATCATCGCCACCCATTCGGCGCAGGGGCCGGCCACCTTGAAGATGCGCCAGCCCGTCAAGGGGCCGCGTTCCAGCTCATTTGGCTTGCGCCGCGTGTTCAACGGGCAGGCCCGCAATCCGCATGGCGGCATGGATCTGGCCGCGCCGGTGGGCGCGCCAGTGCATGCGGCGGCCGATGGCATCATCATCGACACTGGTGATTACTTTTTCAACGGCAACACGGTCTGGATCGACCACGGTCAGGGGCTGTTGACGATGTATTGCCATCTGGACAGCATCAAGACCGTGGTGGGCAAACGGGTGAAAGCAGGGGAGCTGATCGCCACCGTGGGCAAGACGGGCCGCGTCACCGGCCCGCATTTGCACTGGTCGGTGAGCCTCAACCGGACGATGGTCGACCCGGCGCTGTTTTTGGCGCCACCAGCCAAGGCCAAGCCGGCAAAGCGCTGAGAGAGCCGCAGACCGCTTGACGGGCAGGCAGCGGGTTCGTCCCAGCGCGGGGCGGGCTCAGCGCATGACACGTGCCATGCGTGTGGCTATCCCGTGTGCTGGCTCAGAGCAGCTTCTGAATCGCCGGGTGCCAGACCAGATGGCAGCCCAGGCTGATGTCCTGCCGCACGGCGGCGTTCTGCTCAAAATCCACCAGCCATTGCAAAAGCAGCTCCGGCGAGGCATTGAAGACGCAGAAGCCGGGCTCCGGCGCCCAACTGCCCGTCGGGTCTTCACCGCGTGCGGGCAGCCACGGCAGGCCGCTGGCCTGGATGGCTGCCAGCAGGCGCGTCTGACGGGCATCGTTCTCCTCGGCAGACAGGTTCCGACCAAAGGGGTTCCACGCGGTCAGGATGCTGGCCGACGTGGCTTGATGCCGATCGAGCCAGGCCCGGTGCTGGGCATCGCTGTCATGGATGCGTAGCCGAATGGGGGGCTGGTCATCGGCGAAATAATCCGTCTGTTCATAGGCCGTGATCGTCTCGGCCGAGGGGCGTTCTATCGTGTTCATGGCGACCTCATTTCAACGATCGTCCGCCCGGCATGGGGCGGTTGATCTCGTGAGCTGGCGTGGGTGGCACATGGGGAACCGGGTTGGCTGTGCCTGGATGCTCATATCGCGGTGCGGGGTAAGGGCCGCGCTCCGAGGGGGGAATGTAGAGCGGCGGCTCATCACTCGGGCCATAGCGGGGCGCCGGGCGGTACACCGGTGGCGGCTCGTAGGCTGGGGCCGGTCGGTAGGCGGGCGGTGGTGCATACACCCCCGGCGGGTAATAACCGGGGGCGGGCCGCCGATGGTTGGGGTAGACGGGGATTTCTTCCTCATACTCGATCACCGTGTTGCCCACCCGATGGCGCACGCGCCAGGCGTGGATGGCGGGTGCATAACGCGGGTCATCGAACCAGGGCTGGCCGTGATAGTGGCTCGTCCAGTACGGGCCGATCGAAAAGTGGATGATGGGCACACCCGCCCGTGGCGCGATCTGGGCGGCAGGGCGGTAGCGGCCCTCCACATGCATGCTGAGATAGCGGCTGTCGACCCAGCCCCGCAGGTCGTCATAGCCCACATCACACCAGCCATAGTCCGGCAGGCAGCCGTGAATGATCAGGCGGGCATCGGTGCGCAGACGGCGCACCTGTGGATATTCGATGGCCGGCCCGGCGTAGAGGCTCAGCGCCCGTGTGGTCTTGGCTTTCAGGTCGTTGGCTTGGGCGCTTGGGCTGAGGCCGGGCAGCAGCGTGCCGCCCAGGGCGATCAGCCCGAAGGACAGGATGGATGATCGTGAAAGCGTGCGGGACATGCTTGTCCTCCTGTGTGGGCCAGCGGCCGGTAGGCGGGCGTTGGCCGAAAAAGCTTGAGAAGAAAGCCTTGAAAGCCGGTTGCTGCGTCCTTCCCGCATGATGGCACGGTGAGGCAAGCTTGGGGGCGTGTTGCAGGTACAAGCCCTCCTGATACCCATGCTGTCATGGGCGGCGGGTTCACGCATGGCAAATGCCAGAAACGGATTGGGTTGGCTTGGGGTTGACCCCTTTGTAGGGGATTTGTGCGGCTTGCGTTAACAGCATGTATCCGACCAATGGCGGTGTACATCTGTCGCGTGTCCTGTCAGCCTGCGCCGGTGCCGTGGGGCTATGGGACAATCATGGCACGAGGGATCAACGCTTGGCCCCTCGTTCCGCTTTCTCCTGTTTTCCTGTCATGTCTGGTGCCTGGCTTGCATTGATCCACAGCGACAGCTGGCAACACCCTGGCTTCGCCCCGTATTGGCCCGTACTGAGGCGCCTGCGTGCGCAGGCGGCTGCAAAAACTGGGTGGGCAAGCACCATGCCCACCTTGCCGGAGGCTACGCTCCCTGCAACCGATCCCGCCGAGGTCGATGCCTGGCACCGGGACGATTGGCTCGATGCCTTGAATCGGTTGGCGGCCTGGCGGGGCCTGGTCAATGCCAGGCGTGTGCCGCTGCGTTTCGTACCCGGCGAGGACGCTTCGGCGCTTGACTATGAGCGTCGCATCCACGAGGCCGGTGAGATTGCCTGTCGTGCCGAGGGTGGGGGTGCGCGGCACGATTTTCATAATGCGCTGGTGTGGTTGCGCTTCCCACGGTTGAAAGGCGTCTTCAATCAATTGCATTGCGAGCAAGGGGCCGTGGCCCCGGCCTTGCCATCCCGTTCTTCGGGGGCCAGAGGTCGAGGGCACCAGCGTGATGCCATCACGTTGCTGGATGAAGGGGGCGCCATCTGGCCCGCCCCGGCCACCCTTTGGGTCGAAGCGTTGCAAGCACGGCAGTGGCAGCGGCTCTTTACACAATACCGGCCGGCACTCGGTCGGCGTTTTGCACCGGTCATCATCGGTCATGGGCTGCTGGAAAAGCTCCATCGCCCCTACAAGTCGATGACGGCCAAGCTACTGATCTGCACGTCACCCCGCACGGGGCTGGATCGTGGCGCGGCGCTGCAGGTGCGAGACATGGCTTTGCGTGACATCTTCAGGCCGCGCATGCTCGTGCCGATGCCCATCCAGGGCTGGCCGGGCTGGGATCCCGCCAACGATGATCCGGCTTTCTACGATGATGTGAGTGTGTTCCGCGCACCGCGTTGACGCGCTCGGCTTGGCGTGCCGCGTCAGTTCAGAAGGGGGGCCGAGCGCTGCGTGTGCCATCGCCGGCCCGGTGAGCCTGGCGGGCGCCATGCGCGTATGCGTCCCGGCGAGCGCGCGCGCCAGACGTGCATCACGCGCCCTGTCCTGCATGCATCATTTTGGCGGCAGGTCGTTCATCGCCTGGGGTTTGGGCACCTGCCGGAATGTGTTGTTGCCCAGTGCCACACGGCGAGCCTGCTGGTAGCCGTTGGCCTGATGCACCCTCATCGGCGCGCCCTGTTCGCCGCCAGCGGGCACGTTCAGGCGCATCTGATAGGGACTTTGCGGATCACCTGCCACGCTCACGGTCAGCATGATGCTGGGGGCGTACAGGGTGTCGGCTGAATGAAAAATGACATAAGGCGTGCTGTCAGGGCGCATCACGGTGAAGCGCTCGGCACGCGGCGCCGTGTAACCATCGGGCACTTCGGCCTTTTCCACCATGAAGGCAACGGCCGTCGCCCGGTCGCCCATCTCGGTCTCGAAGGGCAGCAGCACTTTCAGGCGCTGGCCTTGGGCGGACATCACGATCGGCTCACCGAAGGTGAGGGGCGATTCGACGGCGCTGGCCGGCTGGCCGAGGGCGCCAAGGCCGAGGGCAGCCAGGGCTGCCAGCGACGCATGTTTCAGGCGGGCCGCAATCGGCCGCTGCTGAAGGCGATTCATGGCTGATCCTTGATCGAAAAAAGAGGTGAGCATCACAGCGTGCCACCCACGTGGTCGACCTCATCAATCCCGGCCGGGGCGGCATGGCACGCGCCATGCCGAGCTTCGGGCCTGCCGGGGGCCGTTGTCGAGCGAAGGGTGATGAACGGCTGCCCGACGCAGGCAAGTCGCAGCGTGGCACCATGTTGCCGGTCCGTTTGCCGGATGAAACAGGCAAGCACGCCAGGGAAGCCCGAGGGATCGGGCCTGCATGGTGCCCTGGTCGTGCTGCACGCCCGGAAGAGGCTTTTTCGTGGGATGCATGCGTTCATGACACGCGTCAGCTCGGCTGCTTGGTGGCCATGGCGGCGCTGACCCGTCTTGGTGGTACATTGCTGCCCGGAGCGGGTCGGATGATCGCCGAGGCGCAAGCCTTGGAGGAAAGTCCGGACTCCATCGGGCAGGATGCTGGCTAACGGCCAGGCGCGATAAGGCGTGTTTGGTGGGGGGTGCCCCACTCGGCCGCCGAAGGCGACGGACAGTGGCACAGAAAACAAACCGCCTCGGCCGGCGACAGCGGGTCGGGGTAAGGGTGAAAAGGTGGGGTAAAAGCCCACCGCGCGGCTGGTGACAGACGTGGCAGGCCAAACCCCATCCGGAGCAACATCATGTAGGCACGCGACGCGGCCCAGGGCCGCACAGGGCGCCCGCCCGAGCGTGCGGGTGGATGGCTAGAGCCGGTCGGTAACGGCCGGCCCAGAGGAATGATCATCGCGTCCCCTTTCGGGGCGGACAGAATCCGGCTTACAGACCCGCTCCCTTCTTTTCGATTGCCGCGCCCCAGGCTTGGAGATTGGAAACGTCTTTGTAATAAAGATTAAAAGTCACGACGTTTCGATGCACTTTGCATGCAGGGATCCGGCGGAGCTGATCGTGTCCGAGGCGCTCAGCCGAAAGAACGGCGGTGAAACACGCGCAAATCTGGCGCTCAGGATGTTGCATTAAAGGTTAAGCTCGGTGACTTTTTCTGCCGTGCGTCGGCCGACGAGCGTTCGGCTGCTTGTCAAGTGAGTGACTGCTGTCGTGTTGCGGCCCGCGCACGCTGGCTTGCCAGGCAAATGCTGTCCAGGGCCTCGAAGACGCGGCCAAAAGATGCGCCGATGCAACGATTCCACGATTTTGTGACGCCAACCCGACCGTTGGTCGGCCCCATGAGCCGCCGATCGGCCTTGATTTTTTCACATTTGTTGTAGAACCGTTGCTCAGAACCGCCATTTACTTGATGGCTTACTTTCAGAGGTGTTGCTAAGTGCGTGAAAACTGGCTGAGCGGTTGGTTTCGCAGGATGAGCGATGCTCTGTAAGTCATTGTCGTAGCAGGAAAAAACAGCTTCCCCCGATTTGACGATGCCCGTATCCCCCCGTATTCTTCGTTCTGGTGGGGATTTGTGGGAAAAGGTGGGGCAAGGTGGGAAAATCACCCTGAGCCATCCGTCACCACGAACCCGTGGCCTTGCCGGCCGTTGATGTCGTTCGGCCGGTGTCGTCATGAAAAGGTCGAGTCATCAACAGGTTGGAAGCCGATGTTCGAAGGAAGCTTTCCGCTGTCACTGGATACGAAGGGGCGTTTGACGATCCCTTCGTCGTGGCGTGGGTTGCTGGAAGAGCAAGGCGTTCGCAAGCTGGTGCTGACACGGCATTTTGGTTCCTACCTTCGCGTCTATCCGCTGCCCGAGTGGGAGCGGGTTCGTGAGCACATCGCTGCCACCTTCACGGCCAAGGATGACCGGACAAGGCGTCTCTTGATCGGCACGGCCGAAACGGTGGAAATCGACGGTGCAGGGCGAATCCTCGTCAGTCCGATCTTGCGTCGGGCGGCGAAACTGGATCGCAAGGTGGTGATGCTCGGCGACATCAGTCGTTTCGAGCTGTGGGACGAGCAGACCCTGGAGGCTTATCTCGATGAGCAAGCCTCCGCCGGTCTGCCCGAAGGTTTGTTCGACATTCCGGGTCTTTGACGATGCATGGCGATCTGGATCAGGGTGTGTGTGTGGAGGAACCCCGTCTGCACAGGCCCGTGTTGCTGACCGAGGCCATCGAGGCGCTCAGCATCCGGCCGGATGGGGTCTATCTCGACGGCACATTCGGTCGTGGGGGCCACAGTCGTCTGATCCTGCAGGCGCTGGGGCCGGGCGGGCGTCTGCTGGCGCTCGACCGGGATCCGGAGGCGGTTGCAGCTGGCCAGGCGATGGCGGCAGAGATGAAGGATGCACGGTTCGAGATCGTGCATCAGCGTTTCTCGGTCTTTGACCAGGTGCTCGACGCACGTGGCATCGACCGGGTGGATGGTGTCTTGCTGGATCTGGGGGTGTCGTCCCCGCAGCTGGATGACCCCTCACGGGGCTTCAGCTTCAGCCAGGAAGGCCCGCTGGACATGCGCATGGATCCGACGCAGGGCATGTCCGCACGCGACTGGTTGTTGAAGGCGTCGGTGGAAGACATTACCGAGGTATTGAAACGAGATGGTGACGAACGGTTTGCTTTTCCGATTGCAAAGGAGATTGTTGCTCGCCGCGAACAGACCGGTGGCGCGTCCCTTCAAACGACACGACAGCTTGCCGATCTCGTGGCGGGGGTCATCCGTCGGCGGCAAAAAAATGCGACGGGCAAAAATCCGGCCACACGCACCTTTCAGGCTGTACGGATTCACACCAATCACGAAGGGGACGAGCTCGCGCGCGGATTGAATCTCGCGCTGGCCCGCCTGAAACCGGGGGGGCGGCTCGCCGTCATCAGTTTCCATTCCAACGAAGATCGTGTCGTCAAACAGTTCATGGCTCGCCACAGCGGGCGTGATGGGCAGCGTCATCCCATCACGGGCAAACCCCTGGCAACACCACTGCTGCAGCGTCTCGGGCGCATCCTGCCCAGTGATGCCGAAGTGGCGGCCAACCCGCGTGCGCGCTCGTCGGTGCTGCGCGTGGCCGAACGTTTGCCGACCCCACTGACAGGAACGGAATGATGGTGCTGAACCGGATCAACATCGTGCTGGCCGTCCTGCTGCTGATCTCAGCCCTGCTGCTGGTCACCTCGCAGAACCGTGCCCGCCGTCTCAGTACGGAAATGGAGCGCCTGCAAGGCCAGATGCGTGAGCTGGATGTCCGCTTTTCGCAGTTGCAGATCGAGATCACCCGGTTGTCGAAACCTGCCTTGCTGGATGACCGGGCACGCCATGACCTGCGGATGGTGTCCCTGACACCAGAGCGCACGATTTACCTGAGAGGAAGCCGCTGATGGCCAAGTCAGTCAAATCCGTCAAGTTTGCCGATCCGCAGCTGTTGCAGGCGCGCTTGCAGCTCTGGCGTTCGCGCTTCATGTTCGGCATCGTCCTGACGGCTTTCGGTGCGCTCACGGTCAAGGCTTTCTACCTGCAGACGGCGTCGAAGCATTTTCTGCAGGCCCAGGGCGCCCAACGCTATGAAAAGACCATCGAGCTGCAGGCCAACCGAGGCCGCATCCTCGACCGGCATGGGGTCGTGCTTGCCTCCAGCCTGCCGGCCCGCTCGATCTGGGCCTACGCCGACCGTGTGGATCTGTCCGACCCGCGGCTGCTCGACCTTGCCCGTCTGCTCAACATGAAGCCGCTCGATCTGCAGGCCCGCCTCACCCAGGGCGATCGCAGCTTCGTCTTCCTGAAGCGCCAGGTCGATCTGGACACGGCCGACCGGATTGCCGCCCTGCGCATTCGTGGCATTGGGCAAGATAGCGAATACAAACGCAACTATCCTGAAGGTGAGACGGCGGCCCATCTGGTCGGTTTCACCAATCTGGCGCATGAAGGCCAGGAGGGATTGGAGCTGGCGTTCCAGTCCACACTCGCCGGCAAACCGGGCAGCCGGCGCGTGAGCCGTGATGGCACGGGCCAGATCATCGGCGGTATCGACAAGATCAAGGAGCCGGTCGATGGCAAGGATTTGCGGCTGACCATCGATTCGCGCATCCAATATCATGCCTTCCAGGCCGTGAAAGAGGCGGTGGTCACGCATCAGGCCAAAGCTGGCGCGGCTGTCGTGCTCGACGCGCGCAATGGGCAGATTCTGGCCCTTGCCAACTGGCCGTCCTACAACCCGGCCGATCGCAGCACCCTGAAAGGCGCCGGTCTGCGTAATCGTGCCATCACCGATCTCTATGAGCCGGGATCCACGCTGAAGGTGTTCACGGCGGCCCTCGCGCTGGAGAGCGGCAAGTACAACCTGTCGTCGATGTTCGATGCCCGTGAGGGCTTCATGAAGATCGGTCGTGACGTGATCCGTGACGCCCATCGTCAGAAAGAGCTGATGAGCCTGCAGCAGGTCATCCAGAAAAGCTCCAACATCGGCACCGCGCAGATGGCGCTCAACATGTCGCCCGAAGCGCACTGGAACCTGTTGCGCTCGGCCGGCCTGACCCAGGCGCCTGACATCGGTTTTCCGGGGGCTGCTTCGGGCCGGCTGCGCCCGTTCAGTAAGTGGAAGCCCATCGAGCACGCCACCATTTCCTATGGTCATGGCTTGTCGGTGTCGTTGCTGCAGATGGCTCGAGCCTATACGGTCTTCACCGGGCCGGGTGAAGTGCTGCCGGTCCAGCTCGTGGTGCCTGAAGAAGAGCGTCGAGTCCGCGCCATTCAGGTCTCGACCTCGGGCGCCCGGTTTCGCGCGGCCGAACGCGTGACGGGCCAGCAGGTCATCAGCCCGCGCACGGCGGCCACGATGCGTCAGATTCTCGAACGCTCGGCCGGCGAAAAGGATGCAGTCGTCAAGGCCAGCGTGCCTGGTTACCGTGTGGGCGGCAAGAGCGGCACCACCAAAAAGCTTGAGGGCGGCAAGTACGTCAAGAAGTACATCAGCTCCTTCGTCGGCATGGCGCCGATGTCCAACCCGCGCGTGATCGTGGCCGTGATGGTCGACGAGCCGGGTAGCGGCAAATACTACGGCTCCGATGTGGCGGCGCCCGTGTTTGCGAAGATCACGGGCGAATCGATGCGCACGTTGGCCGTGGAGCCGGATGCACCGTTCGAGACGATGATCTCGCCGATCACGCCCGAGCTGGTCGTCGCCCCCAACAGCGTGCCCTCGGCGCCAGGTGATGTCGGTCGCGTCAAGGGCGTCAGCATCCCGCGCAGTTCGCTCATCGTGCCGCCACGTGCCGGTCGTCAGAAGATGTCCGCCCAGGACAAGGTGCCGGCCGCACCGGTGGTGCCCACCGCCACGGCCCGCAAGGACACCACCCCGTTGGCACGTCGTGACGCACCGAATCATCAGGCGCCTTCCCAGACGCAGGCTCGGGCCGCAGCACAGGCTGCTGCCACCCGAACCCTGGTCGCCCGCCAGGTGGGGGAACGCCATGCTCATACAGGGGGCGGCGCATGACAAGACACGAGGCCGGACAGGCACCGGTTCTCATCGCACCCGACCAGCTCAGTGATTGGTTGCACCGGCATCTGCCTCAAACGGGACGTTTGACGGCCGATAGCCGGCGCGTGCGTTCTGGGGACGCTTTTTTCGCCTTGCGCGGCGCGCGTCATGATGGCACGGCCTACATCCAGCAGGCATTGGATGCGGGCGCGAGCGCCATCGTGCTCGAAGCGGGCGAAGCCGGCCCTTCATCGTGTGCCGCTGAACACCTGCCGGTGCCCGTTTGCCAGGTGCCTTCGCTGAAGGCTCATCTTGGCACGGTGGCCGCCGACTACTATGGTCGTCCGACCGAGGCGCTCTCGCTGGTGGCCGTCACGGGCACCAATGGCAAGACCAGCGTCACGCACTGGGTGGCCGATGGTTGCAACCAGGTGATGGCCGATGACAAAGCCGTGGTCGTGGGCACCAATGGCGCCGGCGTGCCAGGTGCGTTGCAACCCATCGGCATGACCACGCCAGACGGGTTGACCATCCAGGATCTGTTCCGCCATCAGGTGGATGAAGGTGTGCAGGTGGCTGCCATCGAAGCCTCGTCCATCGGCCTCGAACAGGGGCGCTTGGCTGGTAGTGCCATTCAGATCGCCGTGTTCACGAATCTCAGTCGTGACCATCTCGATTATCACGGCTCGATGCAGGCTTATGCCGAGGCCAAGCGCGCGCTCTTTGCCTGGCCAGGGCTGGAAGCCGCCGTCATCAACCTGGATGACGCGATGGCGCCTGCCCTGCTGGAGACCGTCTCTGCCCATCCGGCCGAACCGTACTGCGTGGGCTATCTGATCCATGATGCCACCCAGACCGTGCCGGCCGAGGCCATCGACCCCGACAGCGGGATGCCGGCCACGCTCGTCGAAGCACTGGATCGCGCCGATGCCTGTGATGAGGTGCTGATGGCCGTGTCGTTCACGCCGGGGCAATGGGTGCTCACGCTGATGAGCGCCGCCGGCGATGTCGTGGTGATGGATGACGCCGACGCGGGCGCAAGCTCGGGTGTCGGGCAGAGCAGTGTCGATCTGCACCTGCAGGTGCTGGGGCGGTTCAACCTCGCCAACGCGCTGGCGGTGGCCGGTGTCTGGCGCTCGATGGGCTGGTCGCTTTCGGACATTGCCGAGCAGCTTGCACGCTTGCGGCCGGTGCCGGGCCGGATGGAGAACATTGGTGTGCCGGGGGGCACCTCGGCTGCCGAGCTCGCCTTGCTGCCATTGGTCGTCGTCGATTATGCCCACACCCCCGATGCGTTGGAGAACACCCTGGGAGCCTTGCGCGAGGTGGCTCAGCAGCGGGGCGGACGGCTCTGGTGCGTGTTCGGTGCGGGTGGTGATCGTGATCCGGGCAAGCGGCCGCAGATGGCCACGGTGGCCGAACGGTTGGCCGATGTCGTGGTACTGACCAGTGACAACCCGCGCAGCGAAGATCCTCGTCAGATTCTTGTCGACATTCAGGCCGGCCTGACCCGGCTGCCTTGGCTCGTGCAGGAAAACCGCGCCGAGGCCATCGATGCGGCCGTGCAGGCAGCTGCTGCCCAGGACGTGGTGCTCGTGGCAGGCAAAGGGCGTGAAGCCACCCAGGAGGTGGCCGGTGTCTTTCATCCTTTCTCGGATCCAGGTGTCGTGGGCGAAGCCTTGCTGCGCCGGCTGAACCGGGCCATCTTGCCAGGAGACGTGGATGTTTGATCTGCGAACCGCCTATCAATGGGTACCATTGGCCGTCATGATCGGTCGTGGCGATACATGGTTCAGTGGCGTCTCGACCGACACCCGTTCGGTCAAGCCCGGTGACCTGTTCGTGGCCTTGAAGGGCGATCGCTTCGACGGGCATCAGTTCATCGACGAAGCGATGGCAGCCGGCGCGGCCGGGGTGCTGGTCGATCAGTGGCCCAAACGTCGCGACATCCCCATGCTGGTCGTGCCCAGCGCGCGCAAGGCGTTGGGCCAGTTGGCCGAAGCTTGGCGTGCCCGATTCGATTTGCCCGTGATTGCCGTCACCGGCAGTAACGGCAAGACCACCGTCAAGGAAATGATCGCCAGTGTGCTGGCTGCGCATTTCGGGCCGGATGGCGCGCTCGTCACCGAGGGCAACCTGAATAACGACATCGGCGTGCCGTTGACGATCCTCAGACTGCGCGCCCATCACCAGGCGGCCGTCATCGAGCTGGGCATGAACCATCCCGGCGAAATCGCCGTGCTCACCCGCATCGCACAGCCCACGATCGGGCTGGTGCTCAATGCCCAGCGTGAACACCAGGAATTCATGGATGGCCCTGAAGCCACCGCCCGTGAAAACGGTGCTGTTCTTCAGGGCATGGCAAAACAGGGCATCGCGATCTTTCCAGGTGATGATCCGTGCAATGAGCTGTGGTACCGGATGAAAGCCGATCGGTTCTCGCTGGAGTTCGGCCTGTGCGACAGTTTCGACACCACTCTCCACATGGTGTGTGCGCTGGCTTCGGCGCATCCCTCGGGTTTCGAGGCGCGCATTGCCGAAAACCGGTTCAATATCCGGCTCAACATCGCCGGACGCCACAACGTGCGCAATGCGCTGGCCGCTCTCGTGTGCACTTGGGTGCTGCCCGTGTCACCAGCCACCATCGAGGCGGGGCTGGCGGCTTTCCGTCCGGTGGCCGGGCGGCTGTGCCGTGAGCAGCAGGCCAATGGTCTCGTGCTGATCGATGACACCTACAACGCCAATCCCGATTCGATGCGTGCTGCGGTCGATGTGCTGACCGATGAGGCCGGGCCTCGCCTGATCGTGATGGGTGACATGGGGGAGACCGGTGCGCAGGCAGGGGCCTTTCATCGCGAAGTGGGCCAATACGCCCGTGAGCAGGGCATCGAGATGATCTGGGCCGTGGGTCAGGACATGAAGGTGGCCGCCGAGGCCGCGGGCGACAAGGCACGTCACTGGGCCAGTGTCGAGGATTTGTTGGCTGAGCATCCGACGCCGCCACCGGGTGTGGCGAGCATTCTGGTGAAGGGGTCGCGCTTCATGCGCATGGAACGCATCGTCCGGGCCTGGTCGGATACCAGTGGCCAGCCGTCAACCGCTCCCCACGGGGCCAAACCGTCTTCCGACGCAGGAGACGCCTGATGCTGTTGCTGCTGACCCAATGGCTGGCCCAGGAATACCGGGTCTTTTCGGTGTTCAATTACATCACCTTGCGGGCGGTGCTGGCCACATTGACGGCCCTTTTTATCGGCCTGATGTTCGGCCCGGCCGTCATCCGCAAGCTCACCGCCATGAAAATCGGTCAGGCCGTCCGTCAGGAAGGCCCGCAGACGCACCTCGTCAAGTCGGGCACCCCGACGATGGGGGGCGTGCTGGTGCTGATCTCGGTGGGGCTGTCCACCATTCTGTGGGCCGATCTCTCGAACCGTTTCGTCTGGGTGGTGTTGCTCGTCACGCTTGGCTTCGGCATGGTCGGTTGGGTCGATGACTACCGCAAGGTCGTGCACCGTGATCCCAAAGGGATGTCGGCGCGCGAAAAGTACTTCTGGCAGAGCACGCTCGGACTGCTC
This sequence comes from Lautropia sp., assembly GCA_030532895.1. GTDB lineage: Bacteria > Pseudomonadota > Gammaproteobacteria > Burkholderiales > Burkholderiaceae_E > Lautropia. The sequence continues at coordinate 104,389 of JAUNKF010000003.1, forward strand.
GCCGCCTTTTACCTGGCCTTTGCGATTCCGACACAATCGGTGGCCGAGGCGTTTCAGCTCTTCAACCAGTGGGTGAGCAGCGGTTTCAGCATCGCGCTGCCCGAGACCTCGGCCTTGCAATTTCCCTTCTTCAAGGAATGGGGCATTCCGCTGGGCGTTTTCGGTTTCGTGGCGCTCACCTATTTCGTGATCGTCGGCACCAGCAATGCGGTCAACCTCACCGATGGCGCCGATGGTCTGGCCATCATGCCGGCCGTGCTCGTCGGCTCCGCGCTCGGCATCTTTGCCTATGTCACCGGTAACGTCGTGTTCGCCCGCTATCTGTTGATCCCTTATGTGCCGGGTGCGGGTGAGCTGATCGTGCTGTGCGGGGCCATTCTGGGGGCAGGGCTGGCGTTCCTCTGGTTCAACGCTTATCCGGCCCAGGTCTTCATGGGCGATGTGGGCGCCCTGTCGCTCGGGGCGGCGCTTGGCACCATTGCCGTCATCGTTCGGCAGGAAATCATCCTCTTCATCATGGGGGGCGTGTTCGTGGTCGAGACGCTGTCGGTGATGCTGCAGGTGAGCTATTTCAAGTACACGAAGCGCAAATATGGGGAAGGGCGACGCATCTTCCGCATGGCGCCCCTTCACCACCATTTTGAAATCGGCGGCGTCAAGGAGTCACAGGTCGTCGTGCGTTTCTGGATCGTCACCATGATGTTGGTGCTCTTCGGTCTGTCGTCATTGAAGCTGCGTTGAGGAATGGGGCGATGATCGAACTTCAGCACAAAAAGGCAGCTGTCATCGGGCTGGGCGAGTCGGGGCTGGCGATGGCCCGCTGGCTCGTGCGCGCCGGTGCCGACGTCACGGTTTTCGATGACCGCGCCGAGCCGCCTGCCTTGTCCATGTTGCAGGCCGAGTTGCCCGTGGCACGCTTTTGCCAGCGTGCCCTCGATGCCGACTTGCTTGACGAGGTGCAGGGCATCGATCTGCTGGCCTGGAGTCCGGGGGTGTCGATCGTCACCGGCCGTGGGGCCGCGCTGCATGTCGCGGCCCGCGAGGCGGGGGTGCCCGTCTATGGCGAGCTGGATTTCTTCAACGCCGAAATTCAGCGCCAGCGTGAGGCTGGCGAGAACACCGCGGTCGTCGGCATCACGGGCACCAATGGCAAGACCACCGTCACCCGGCTCACCGCCTTTCTGGCCAATGAGGCCGGGGTGGAGGCGGAGGTGGCCGGCAACATCAGCCCCTCGATGCTCGATGCGCTGATCCGTCGCCTCGATGATGAGGACGGCCGCATGCCTGCGTTGTGGGTGCTCGAACTGTCGAGCTTTCAGCTGGCCGTGGCGGCTGCGCCGCTCGCGTGTCGCGCGGCCACGGTGCTCAACATCACGAACGATCACCTCGACTGGCATGGCACGATGAAACATTATCGTGATGCCAAGTGCCGCATTTACGAAGGCGCCGAGCTGCGCGTCATCAACCTCGATGACCCGCTCACCGATCCCGACAGGCTGGCGCCCTGGGATGTGCAGCCTGTACCGGAGGCCGTGCCCGAACCCCTCAAGGGGCGTGCCCGCAAGAAGGTCGAAGCGCCGCCGCCACCGCCCTTGCCGCGCACCGTGTTTTCGCTCAACACGCCGCACACGGCACCGGCTTTTGGCGTGGTGCGTGAGGGCGGCCTGGCTTGGCTCACCGAAGCCTTGCCCGAAGACACCGGTCAGCCGAGCCGGCGCAGGAAAGCACAGGAAGAAGCCGCCAACGTGGTGCTGAACCGGCTGATGCCGGCCGACGCCTTGCGCCTGCAAGGCGGGCACAACCATGCCAACGTGCTGGCGGCGCTCGCCTTGCTGCGTGCTTGTGGCGTGCCGATGGCCGCCATGTTGCATGGCTTGCGGGCCTTCGTGCCCGATGACCACCGCTGCGCGCCGGTCGCGATCATCCGCGATGTCGAGTACATCAACGACAGTAAGGGCACGAACATTGGGGCCACGGTGGCCGCACTCACGGGCCTCGGGCGCCGGACCGTGCTCATCGCGGGCGGCGTGGGCAAGGATCAGGATTTCAGCGAGCTGGCGCCTGCCGTGGCAGCCTATGCGCGTGCCGTGGTGCTGATCGGCCGTGATGCACCGATTTTGCGCGCCGCGCTCGACGAGGCCGGCGTGCCCCAGGTGGATGCCACGGATTTGCCCGATGCCGTGCGCCAGGCCGCTGGGCTGGCGCAGTCCGGTGATGTCGTGCTGCTGTCGCCGGCCTGCGCCAGTTTTGACATGTTCAAGGGCTATGACGACCGCGGCAACCAGTTTGCCGAGGCCGTGCGCGCCTATGCCGAAGAGGTGGGGCAGCCATGCTGAGTCGCCTGTTCCAGTGGAGACCTGCCTGGGCCGGCGGCGCTTCGGCTGCGGGTGCCAAGGGGGGGCGTGGCACCCGAAAACCCGCCAGAAGCGGTGCACGGGTCAATGGGGCGCGTCATCTGGGCGGGCAGCGAACGCTCGACTATTCGGGGGTGCAAAGTTTCGATGCCTCATTGCTGTGGGTGACTGCGCTGCTGCTGGGCCTGGGTCTCGTCATGGTCTATTCGGCCTCGATCGCCGTGCTCGAACGCCGTGACCCGGCCGGCGACCTGTCGACCTATTTCCTGATCCGTCAGACCGCTTCGATTGGTGTGGCGCTCGTGGCCGCGCTATTTGCCTATGCGGTGCCGCCCAGCCGCTGGCAGCAGATGGCGCGCCCGTTGTTTTTCGTCGGCATGCTGCTTCTGGTGCTCGTTTTCCTGCCCGGCATCGGGCGACGGGCGGGCGGTGCTTATCGCTGGATTTCGTTGGGGTTCACCACGGTGCAGCCTACCGAGATCATGAAGCTGTTCGTCGTGTTGTACGTGGCCGACTATGCCGTGCGCAAGCAAAAGCTCATGGGGGAGGTGCGCGCCTTCATCCCGATGGCGATCGCACTCACGGTGATGGGGGGGCTGATCATGCGTCAGCCCGATCTGGGCGCGCTGATCGTGATCCTGCTCGTGGCGATGGGCGTGCTCTTCATGGGGGGCATGAACGCCAAGCTTTTTTTCGGCATGGTGGCTTTCCTCGTGGCGGTGTTCACGAGTTTCATCCTGCTCGTGCCCTTCAGGCGTGCCCGCTTCTTTTCTTATCTCGATCCCTTCGAGCGAGCCAATGCCGAGGGCAGCAGCTATCAGCTCACGCATTCGCTCATGGCCATCGGCAAGGGCGAATGGCTGGGCAGCGGGTTGGGTGCGGGTGTGGCCAAGCTGAATTTCCTGCCCGAGCCGCATACCGATTTCCTCTTTGCCACCATTGGCGAAGAGCTGGGCATGATCGGCATGCTGGCCGTGATCGTCCTGTTTTTCTGGCTGGTGCGCCGCTGCTTCGAGATCGGCAAGCAGGCCATCGCCTTCGAGCAATCCTTCAAGGGCCTCGTGGCCCAAGGGGTTGGCTTGTGGATCGGGCTGCAGGTGTTCATCAATCTCGGGGTGAACCTGGGCCTGTTGCCCACCAAAGGACTGACGCTGCCGCTGATGAGTTTTGGCGGCAATGCCATCTTGATGAATTGTGTGGCCATCGCCATCGTGCTGCGCATCGATGTCGAGAACCGGAAAATGATGCGGGGTACCGTGCTGTGAAGCAGAACGAGAGGCAGATTCAGGCCGGAGGGGGCGCATGAGCACGAAACGGATCATGATCATGGCCGGGGGCACCGGCGGTCACATCTTTCCGGGACTGGCCGTGGCCGACGTGCTGCGTGAGCGTGGCTGGGACGTGGTCTGGCTTGGCAATCCCGATGGCATGGAGGCATTGCTCGTGCCGCCGCACGACATCGAGATGAAGCCGGTGCGCTTTCAGGGGTTGCGCGGCAAGGGTCTGATGGCGATGCTGAATCTGCCGTTCAGGCTCTGGCGCGCCTACCGCGAAGCCAAAAAGGCCATCGAAGAGGTCAAGCCCGACGTGATTCTCGGCATGGGGGGCTATGTCACCGTGCCGGGCGGGCTGGTGGCGGCGGCCAAGCGCATTCCGATGGTGCTGCATGAGCAGAACTCGGTGGCGGGCATGGCCAACAAGTTTCTGGCCCGCAAGGCCACGCGCGTGCTCGTGGCCTTTCCGGGGGCGATGTCCCAGGCCCGCTGGGCGGGCAACCCCGTCAACCGTGCCATCGCCGCCATCGAACCGCCTGAACTGCGTTATCGCACTCGATCCGGCCCGTTGCGCGTCATGGTGGTGGGCGGCAGCCTGGGCGCACAAGTTTTCAATCGTGTCATCCCCAATGCATTCGGGCTGATTCTTCCTGAGGAACGACCTGAAGTGTTGCACCAAAGTGGTCGTGCACATCTCGAAGAACTGCGTAACAATTACGAGAGCGCCGCTGTCGAGGCAAAGACGGTGGCATTCATCGACAACATGGCAGAAGCATATGCCGAGGCCGATCTGGTCATTGCCCGCGCGGGTGCGACCACGGTTTCCGAAATTGCCGTCGCCGGTGTTGCATCCATCCTGATTCCCTATCCGCATGCGGTCGATGATCATCAGACCGGCAATGCACGTTTCCTCTCAGAGACCGGCGCCGCCATTCTGGTGCCGCAGGAAGAATTGACGCCCTCCAGCCTCGCTTCGTTGCTGTCGCATTTTTCGCGGCCTGCGCTGACTTCGATGGCCGTCAAGGCCAGGGCATTGGGCAAGGCGGATGCAGCCCAGGTCGTGGCAGATGCTTGTGAGGCAGTGGCCAATACATGAAACACAAAGTCAGACAGATTCATTTCGTGGGCATCGGTGGTGCCGGCATGAGCGGCATCGCCGAGGTGCTGCTGAATCTCGGCTACCGCGTCAGTGGTTCGGATCTGAACCGCTCGAAGGTGCTCGACCGTCTGGCCGGGTTGGGTGCGCGGATTCATGTCGGTCATGAGGCCGAGCATGCTGATGAGGCCGATTGTGTGGTCGTGTCCACGGCCGTGCGGGCCGACAACCCCGAGGTGCGTCGTGCGCGCGCCCGTCGGGTTCCCGTCGTGCCGCGTGCGTTGATGCTGGCCGAGCTGATGAAAATCAAGCAGGGCGTGGCCATCGCGGGCACGCACGGCAAGACCACCACCACCAGCCTCGTGGCCTCGGTGCTCGCCAAGGCCGGGCTGGATCCCACTTTCGTCATCGGTGGGCGCCTGAACAGCGCGGGTGTCAACGCGCGGCTCGGTTCCGGCGATTACATCGTCGTCGAGGCCGACGAATCCGATGCATCGTTTCTGAACCTGTCGCCGATGATCGCGGCCGTCACGAACATCGATGCCGACCATATGGACACCTATGGTCACGACATGGCCAAACTCAAGCAGGCTTTCGTCGATTTTCTGAACCGGCTGCCGTTCTATGGGGCTGCGGTGCTCTGCATCGATGATCAGCACGTGCGCGAGATCGTGCCCTTCGTGTCCAAACAGGTGCTGACCTATGGGCTGTGCGAAGAAGCGCAGACCCGTGCCGTGGATGTCCGCGCCGAGGGCGAGCGGATGCGCTTCACCGTCTTGCGTGAAGGCGAGAATCCGCTCGATGTTTCCCTCGCGCTCAGCGGTGAGCACAACGTGCGCAATGCCCTGGCTGCCATCGTCATGGCCACCGAGCTGGGGGTCGAGGACGAGGCCATCGTCTCGGCATTGGCCGAGTTTCGCGGCGTGGGCCGCCGCTTCGAGCGCTATGGCGATTTGCCCGTCCCGTCTGCCGAGGCGGCCACAGAGGCCGCCTCGGTCAGCGTTGTCGCTCCAGAGAGCCGTCCCGTGGGGTCAGTTAGAAGCCAGTTGCCTGACTCGTTTAGGTTACCCCGTTTATTTACGTTGATAGATGATTATGGCCATCACCCGGTCGAGATCGAGGCCACCATTGCTGCGGTACGTGGTGCCTATCCCGGCCGTCGTCTGGTGCTGGCTTTCCAACCCCATCGATATTCGAGGACTCGTGACCTGTTCGAGGACTTCGTGCGGGTTCTCTGTCAGGCCGATCAAGTCGTCTTGACTGAAGTATACGCAGCGGGCGAGCCGCCGATCGTGGCCGCGGATGGACGGGCACTGGTGCGCGCCGTGCGGTTGGCCAGTCGCCACGACCCCTTGTTCGTGGCCGGTATCGACGAGCTGCCGGCTGCCGTGCTGGGGCTGGTCCAGCCCGGTGATGTGGTCGTCACGATGGGGGCGGGCAGCATCGGCACCACCGCCGCCCGGATCGTCGAGATGGCGCAGGGCGCCGCGCTTTCTGCCGAAGGAGGCAAGCATGTCTGATCAGAACCTGTCCTGGCCCTTGCCGCTGCATGTCGACCCGGCCTCGCTCGGGCGCGTGGTCGTGCTGATGGGGGGGCGCTCATCCGAGCGTCAGGTGTCGTTGATGTCGGGTCAGGGCGTGCTGCAGGCGTTGCGCAGCCGTGGTGTGGCGGCCGAGCCTTTCGATCCGGCCACCAGCTCGCTCGGCAAGCTGGAAAGTGCCGGTTATGATCGGGCTTTCATTTCGCTGCACGGACGTTTTGGCGAAGATGGCACGATTCAGGGCTTTCTCGAAATGATCGGTCTGCCCTACACCGGCTCGGGCGTCATGGCCTCGTCGCTTGCCATCGACAAGATTCATTGCAAGCAGCTCTGGCATGCGGGCCGTCTGCCCACGCCTGCCTGGGAGACATTGCTGTCGCCCGAGCAGCTGGCGGGCCTGACCGAACGCCTCGGGCTGCCCCTCATCATCAAGCCGCCGCACGAAGGCTCCACGCTGGGACTCACCCGCGTCGACTCGCTTGATCGTTTGCCGGCTGCCTATGAGGTGGCGGCTGCACTGGATTTCCCGGTGCTGGCCGAAAGTTTCGTTCAGGGCCGCGAGCTGACGGTGGCCGTCATCGGCGGTGGTGCTGCCGCGTGTGCGCTGCCCGTCATCGAGATTCGTGCACCCGATGGCAAATACGACTACCGCAACAAGTACTTCACCGACGACACCCGTTATCTGTGCCCGGCCCCCCTGTCCGACGCGTTGAGCCAGGAGGTGCGCCAACTTGCTGAGGCGGCTTATCGTGCGGTGGGCTGCGAAGGTTGGGGCCGTGTCGACATCATGCTCGATGATGCCAACCAGCGTCCCTGGCTGCTCGAAGTCAACACCTCGCCGGGCATGACCGATCACTCGCTCGTGCCGATGGCTGCCCGTGCCGCGGGTGTCTCTTATGAGGACCTGGTGGTCGGACTGGCGGCATCGGCGTCGCTGAAGATACAACGTTCTGTTGCGTCGGAGGCGAATACGTGAATTTGTGGCATGATCCGCGCGCGCTCAACACCATTGCCAACGGTATGGTAATGGTGGCGTTCGCCTGTCTGATGATGGCCGGCATCTGGTGGGTGGGTCAGCGATCCACTTTCGACCTGTTGGCCATCGAAGTCGGGTCGGTGAATGGCCGCTCGCTCGATCATGTCAGTGCTGCTTCGATCACGGCGCTGGCGGTCAACCGGCTGGAGGGCAATTTTTTTACCGTTGGCCTCGATCAAGTGCGTCAGCAGTTCGAGCAGGTGCCGTGGGTGCGTCGTGCCGAGGTGCGGCGGGTGTGGCCCAATCGCCTGTTCGTGGCGCTCGAAGAGCATGAAGTGCTGGCTCGCTGGAATGATGATGGCGGGCGTTTTGTGAACACGCATGGAGAACTGTTTTCGGTGAACCCGGCTCATGTTGCCAACCACCAGAACCTGCTGATGCTGTCCGGCCCGGTCGGCAGCCAGATGCTGGTCGCCCGGCGCTATGCCGAGCTGTCCGAGCAGTTGTTGCCGCTGGCGATGCAGCCCGTGGCGCTGAAGCTCTCCGATCGGCAGTCGTGGACGGCCGAGCTGGACAGCGGCATCACGTTGCGGATGGGCCGTGACGAAGGCGTGCCGGTGGCGGAGCGGGTGGCGCGCTGGGTGGCGGCACATCCGCTGATCCAGGCTCGCCTCAATGGCCGTGCCGAAGTGGTCGATTTGCGTTATCCGAATGGTTTTGCAGTACGGGCGCCAGGGGCGCTGGAACAGGATGCCGGTGGTCGTCACCACCGCATCCCCTCTCATTGATGGCCGGGATACCCATGTCACGAGAAAACAAGGATCTGTTGGTTGGCCTGGATATCGGCACCTCGAAAGTGGTGGCGATCGTGGCCGAGATGCAGGGTGATGGTGATATCGAAGTGATCGGTATCGGCCAGCATGAGTCGCACGGCCTCAAAAAAGGCGTCGTGGTCGATATCGAGAAAACCGTTTCGTCGATCCAGGCTGCACTCGAAGAGGCCGAGCTGACCTCGCACTACAAGATTCAACAGGTGCTCACCGGCATTGCGGGCAACCATATCCGCAGCTTCAATTCGATCGGCATGGTGGCCATCAAGGACAAGGAAGTCACCGAGGCCGATGTCACGCGCGTGATCGAAACGGCCAAGGCCGTGGCCATTCCCACCGATCAGCAGATCCTGCACGTGCTGCCGCAGGAATTCATCATCGACGGCCAGGAAGACATTCGCGAGCCGGTCGGCATGAGTGGCGTGCGTCTCGATGTGAAGGTGCATGTCGTCACCGGTGCCGTCTCGGCCGTGCAGAACATCATCAAGTGCGTGCGCCGTTGCGGGCTGGCCGTGCAGGATCTGATCCTGCAGCCGTTGGCCTCGGCCAATGCCGTGCTCACCGTCGATGAAAAGGAGCTGGGCGTGGCGCTCGTCGACATCGGTGGCGGCACCACCGACATCGCCGTGTTCGTGGGCGGTTCCATCCGGCACTCGGCCGTCATCGCGGTGGCGGGTGATCAGATCACGAACGATATCGCGATGGCGCTGCGCACGCCCACGGCCGATGCCGAAGACATCAAGTTGCGTCACGGTCTGGCCAAGGCGACGCTGGCCAATCCCGGCGAAAAGATCGAAGTGCCCGGGATCGGCGATCGCGGCCCGCGTTCGCTGTCCAAACAAGGGCTTGCCTCGGTTATCGAGCCGCGGGTTGAAGAGTTGTTCCTGATGGTTCAGCAAACCATCCGGGAGTCGGGCTATGAAGAAGCGCTCTCCTCGGGTATCGTCCTGACCGGCGGCTCCAGCCTGCTGCCGGGCATGGCAGAGCTGGCCGAGGACATCTTCTTGAAGCCCGTGCGTGTCGGGGCGCCATCCTACAGTGGTGGCACGTTCTCCGATTTCGTCAGATCACCCAGATATGCCACCGCAATGGGTCTGCTGGAAGAAGCACGCCAGCAGCGTCTGCGGGGGCGCAAGGTGGCGGAACAGTCCGGCTCATTCCGTGACACGATCCGCCGAATGAAGGAATGGTTTTTCGGGAGCTTCTGACATGAACGAGGTTTTCCGGAACATCACCAGGCCCCCTCTGGGGCCAGCAGGATGCGTATCCTTGCCCGGTATCGCATCCGTCAGCCATGGGCACGCCCCGAGGCTGTCCATTTAAATCAGGAGGTTTTTCAGTTATGACGTTCAAGATGTTGGAAACAGACGTGGACGGCGCCGTCATCAAGGTGGTGGGCGTCGGTGGTGGCGGTGGCAACGCCGTCAACCACATGGTGAACCGTGGTGTGCAAGGTGTCGAGTTCATCGCCGTCAATACCGATCGCCAGGCACTGGCCCGCTCGCTCGCCGGCCGCACCATCCAGTTGGGCGATGCCGGCCTCGGCGCCGGTGCCAACCCGGAAGCAGGCCGTGCCGCCGCACAGGCCGAGCGTGGCAACATCCGCGCTGCCCTCGAAGGTGCCAACATGGTGTTCATCACCGCCGGCATGGGCAAGGGCACCGGCACGGGCGCTTCGCCCGTCGTGGCCGAAATCGCCAAGGAGCTGGGCATCCTGACCGTTGGCGTCGTCACCAAGCCCTTCAACTACGAAGGCAGCCGCAAGCAGCGTGTGGCCGACGAGGGCATCGAGAACCTGATCGGTCAGGTCGACTCGCTGATCGTCGTGCTGAACGAGAAGCTCTTCGAGGTGATGGACGAGGACGCCACGCTGGAAGACGCCTTCAAGCGTGCCGACGACGTGCTGCACAACGCCGTGGCCGGCATTGCCGAGATCATCAACGTCCCCGGTCTGGTGAACGTCGACTTTGCCGACGTGAAGACGATCATGGGCGAGCAGGGCAAGGCCATGATGGGTATCGGCGAAGCCTCGGGCCTGGATCGCGCCCGTCTGGCCGCCGAGCAGGCCGTCTCCTCGCCGCTGCTCGATGGCGTGGATCTGCATGGTGCCCGTGGCGTCATCGTCAACATCACCGCCACCCGCTCGCTCAAGCTGCGTGAGACCAACGAGGTCATCAACACGATCAAGCAGTTCTGCGCCGAAGACGCCACCATCATCCACGGTACCGTCTACGACGAGGACATGGAAGACTCGCTGCGCGTCACGGTCGTGGCTACCGGCATCGGCAAGGTCACGCGCAAGCCGCAGCTGGTGTCGCAGCCGGCCGTCAAGACCGGTACCGACGATCTGGCGCTCGACACGGTGGACGCCATCGCCGGCCTGGACGAGCCGAACGTGTTCCGCAACCCGCGCAGTCAGGCGGCCGAGCGTGTCAACGCCATGTCGCAAAAAGGCGTTGAGCGTCTCGACATCCCGGCATTCCTGCGTCGTCAGGCCGACTGATCGTCTGACCTGACACCCTCCTGATCGGCGCAGCGGCAGCCCTGAACGTCTGCCGCTGCGCCACAGGATGACTGTCGGTCACCTTGATGGAGTCGGATCATTCATGTTGAGACAGCGAACCCTGCGCGAACCGGTGCAGGCCACAGGCATTGGCCTGCATTCGGGGCAGCGGGTGGTGCTCACGATCAAGCCCGGCCCGGCAGACAGCGGCATCGTCTTCCGGCGCGTGGATCTCGATCCGCAGATACCCATCCCAGCGCAGGCCGACCACATCACCGATACGCGGCTTAACACCACCTTGTCGGCGGCCGTCGATGGCCCAGGCAGGGAAATCAGCGTTCAAACCATCGAACACCTGATGTCCGCCCTGGCGGGGCTGGGCATCGACAATGCCGATATCGAGATGACGGCCATCGAAGTGCCCATTCTCGACGGCTCTTCAGGCTCTTTCGTCTACCTGCTGCAATCGGCCGGCGTGGTCGAGCAGTCGGCGCCCAAGCGCTTCATCCGCATCAAGCGCCCGGTGCAGATCACCGACGGCGACAAATGGGTGCGCCTCGAACCCTTCGAGGGCTTCAAGCTCAGTTTCGAGATCGCCTTTGGCCAGGCTGCCATCGACGCCACCGGCCAGCGCATCGAAATCGACTTTGCCACCACCTCCTACGTGAAGGAAATCGCCCGCGCACGCACCTTTGTGATGGCCAGCGAAGTGGAGCTGCTGCGCAAGCACGGCCTGGCACTCGGCGGCAGCCTCGACAACGCCATCGTCGTCGACGATGACCGCGTGCTGAACAACGAAGGCTTGCGCTACAGCGACGAATTTGCCAAACACAAGGCGCTCGACGCCATCGGCGACCTCTACGTCATCGGTCACCCGATCCTTGGCGCCTACCACGCCCGAAAATCCGGGCACCACATGAACAACCTGCTGATTCGTGCCGTGCTGGCCGATGACAGCAACTACGAGATCGCCACCTTCTCGCAACGCCGGCTGGCACCGCCTGCCTTCGCGCTGGATTGGGGCTGACATCGCAACACGTGCTGATTGATCCCGCCAGGAGGACATGATGTTTGCCGCCATTCGCTTGTTCGCCCTGATCGTGGCCCTGGTGGTGATCGGCTCGGCCGTGGCCTACCTCGTCACCGGCAACCGAAAATACTGGGTGAGCGCCCGCCGCACCTTCCTCCTCGGCATCGGCGCCGCCCTCATCTTCTTCGCCGTCATGTTCGTGCAGGAAATCTTCTGGCCGGGCGGGGTGGGGGTTGTGGATCGGTTGAAGTAGTGAATCTATATTCCCCAATACCCCCGCTGCCGAGCCACAAACGCTTGCAACGCCTCCCGCAACTCCGGTGAGATGTCGGGCGATTCGGCCAGCGCCGCCATCGACTCAATCGCCCTGGGCGGCACGGGGGCTTTTTCGGGCCGGGGCGGCTCGCGGCGCTGGTGCAGCGTGGTGGGCTTGAAGCGGATGCGGGTCACCAACCAGCCGCGGGCTTGAAGCCCCGACAGCAGGCGGGGTTCATATTGACGCAGGCGGGCGGCCATGGCGCTGGAGGCGGCCGTCACCACCAGCGTTTGCTGCTCAAGCTTGAGCGGATGCAGCGCGATGTTGGGCAGAATGGTTTGCAGGTCGCGCGCCAGCGCCGAGAGGCGCTCCCAGGTGTCCCACAGCGGTGAGCCTCGGCGTTGCAGGTGTTCGAGGGCCGGGCGGCTTTCGCGATCTCGATCCTTGCGCTTCGGGTTCAGGTTGCGGCTCTGCCAGGCGGGGTTGTCGTGGCTGAGCTGTTCGTTGCTGTATTCGCTGGTCTGATACTTTTGGCGTTTATTTGCGCCGCGATGGGCGGGGTTGATGCCGCGCGTCATGCCGCCCTTGTTCCGGCTGCCGCCGGGCTGCCAGCCAGCTCGGCGGCTTGCACCCGACTGAGCCGGTGCGTCGGTATCGGACGCCTTGTCGTTGTCCCTGTTGCTCCCATGCTCGGGCATGAAGGGCCGGCCGAGCGCATCGCCGGGTTGCCAGCCTCCTTGGTGGCCCTTGGCGTCGGCGCCGGGCTGCTTGTGACCAGGTTGCCAGTCACCGGGCCGCCACTCGTTCTGGCGCTGAAAGCCCCGCTGTACCGGAGCGCGTTCCCAGGGCATGGGTTGTGGCGTCTGTGCCACCCGGTTGCCGGCGGTCGGTGCAGGCCGCTTGTCCAGGTGGCTCGTGTCGGGCCGCTTGCCGGTTTTGCCGTGGGATCCTGGGTCGCGTGATACCATTTTCAGTCTGTTTTGCCAAGGGATTCGTTCGGGTCGGCGGTGTCGCCGACAGACAATTATCAGCCCTCATCACCACACATGTTCCAATCCATTCTGACCAGCATTTTCGGCAGCCGCAACTCGCGGCTCCTGAAGCAGTACCGTCGCCGGGTAACACGCATCAACGCCCTGGAACCCGAGATCGAAAAGCTGTCGGATGAAGCGCTGCGGGACAAGACCCGCCAGTTCCGTGAGCGCATCGCTGCCGAGGTGGAAGGCGGCAAGCCGGTTCAGCAGGCGCTGGACGATCTGCTGCCCGAAGCCTTTGCCGTCTGTCGCGAAGGCTCCAAGCGCGCGCTCGGCATGCGTCATTATGATGTGCAGATGCTGGGTGCGATGGTGCTGCATGCGGGCAAGATCGCCGAGATGCGCACGGGCGAGGGCAAGACGCTGATGGCCACGCTCGCTGTCTACCTGAATGCGCTGGCCGGCCGTGGCGTGCATGTGGTCACGGTCAACGACTACCTGGCCCAGCGTGATGCAGCCTGGATGGGCAAGCTCTATCGCTTCCTGGGCCTCACGGTGGGTGTCGTGGTGGCGCAGCAGCCCCACAACGAGAAGCGCGAGGCATATCAGGCCGACATCACCTACGGCACCAACAACGAATACGGCTTCGATTACCTGCGCGACAACATGGTGTATGACGCGCAGTCGCGCATGCAGCGCAAGCTCTTCTACGCCATCGTCGATGAGGTGGATTCGATCCTGATCGACGAGGCCCGCACGCCGCTGATCATTTCCGGCCCGGCCGAAGAACACGCCGAGCTGTATACGCGGATGAACGCGGTGCCGGCCCTGCTCACGGCGATGGAGGAGGAGCCGAAGCCCAACGAAGGCATCAATCCGCCCGGTGATTACTGGGTGGATCGCAAGTCGAACCAGGTCTATCTGTCGGAAGAGGGCCACGAGAGTGCCGAGCGCATTCTCGTCGAGCAGGGGCTGCTCACCGAGGGCGCGAGTCTCTATGACCCCAGCAACATCTCGCTGATGCACCACCTGATGGTGGCGCTGCGGGCGCACACGCTCTTTCAACGCGATCAGCACTATGTGGTGCAGAACGACGAGGTCGTGATCGTCGACGAGTTCACGGGCCGCCTGATGGTGGGCCGCCGCTGGTCGGATGGCCTGCATCAGGCGGTGGAAGCGAAGGAGGGTGTCAAGATCCAGGCCGAGAACCAGACGCTCGCCTCGATCACCTTCCAGAATTACTTCCGCATGTACGAGAAGCTGGCCGGCATGACTGGTACGGCCGACACTGAAGCCTACGAGTTTCAGGAAATCTACGGGCTGGAGACGGTGGTCGTGCCCACGCACAAGCCGATGGTGCGCAACGACATGCAGGATCTGGTCTACCGCACGGCCCAGGAGAAGTACAACGCCATCCTGATGGACATCCGGGACTGCTACGAGCGCGGACAGCCCGTGCTGGTGGGCACCACTTCCATCGAAAACTCCGAGCTGGTCTCGCAGCTCCTGAAGCAGGAGAAGCTGCCTCACAACGTGCTGAACGCCAAGCAGCATGCTCGTGAGGCCGAGATCGTGGCCCAGGCGGGCAAGCCCCAGCAGATCACCATCGCCACCAACATGGCGGGCCGCGGTACCGACATCGTGCTGGGCGGCAGCATCGCCCATGAGAAGGCTGCCATTCAGGATCGGGAAGATCTGGATGCAGACGCCAAGGCTGCAGCCATCGCCGAGCTGGAAGCGGCCTGGCAGCCGGTACATGATGCGGTGCTGGCCAGCGGTGGCCTGCACATCATCGGCACCGAGCGGCATGAGTCGCGCCGTATCGACAACCAGTTGCGCGGCCGTGCCGGTCGTCAGGGGGACAAGGGTTCCTCGCGCTTCTACCTGTCGATGGAAGACCCGCTCCTGAAGATCTTTGCCGGCGACCGCCTGAAGGCGATCATGGATCGGCTGAAACTGCCCGAGGGCGAGGCCATCGAATCCGGTCTGGTGTCGCGCTCGATCGAATCGGCGCAGCGCAAGGTCGAGGCCCGCAACTTCGACATCCGCAAGCAGCTGCTCGACTACGATGACGTGGCCAACGAGCAGCGTAAAGTCATCTATGCTCAGCGCAACGAGCTGCTGGATGCCGAGCAGATGGCCGAAGTCATCGGCAGCCTGCGTCATGGCACGATGGAAGAGGTGTTCCGCCAGTTCGTGCCGGCCGGCTCCATCGAGGAGCAGTGGGACATCCCCGGTCTGGAGCAGGTGCTGGCGGCCGACTGGCAACTGGCCGTGCCGGTGTCCACCTGGCTGGCTGAGAACAGCGAGCTGTCGGATGAGGACATCCTGGCCCGCATCATCGAGGCGGCCGATGCGCAGTATCAGGCCAAGGTCGACCGGGTGGGGGTGGAAGCGTTTGCCAACTTCGAGCGTTCGGTGATGCTGCAATCCATCGACCAGCACTGGCGCGAGCACCTGTCGGCACTCGATCACCTGCGTCAGGGCATTCATCTGCGCGGCTATGCGCAGAAAAACCCCAAGCAGGAATACAAGCGCGAGGCTTTCGAGCTGTTCGAGCGGTTGCTGGAGATCATCCGCACCGAAGTCACTCGCGTGTTGATGAACGTGCAGATCCAGTCGGCCGAAGAGGCCGATCAGGCGTCCGACCAGATGGAAGGTGAGGCCGAGCAGCGCACCGAGCGCGCACGGATGATGCACGCCGATGGTAGCGGCCTGGGATCATCCGACGAAGACCCGGAAAGCATCGCCCTTCGGGCGCAGCACGCCGCTGACGCTGCCGACGAGTACCCGCGCGTGGGCCGCAACGAGCCCTGCCCCTGCGGCTCGGGCAAGAAGTACAAGCATTGCCACGGCAAGCTGGCTTGATCGGCTGATGGTCTGATGATAAAGCGCGCTGATCTGCGTATCAGCGCGCTTTATCGTATCTTCTCATTGTGGCAGTTGCCGCTGCGACAGCGGCAGACACATGTCTGACGAATGAGTGATGTGATGGGGCCAGCAATCCTCGTTGCACGTGCATGACCCCAGCTAAGTTGGCAATTCAGTTTTCCGAGTCAGGTCGGTCGCTGTCGGTAAGCCAAAGTCAAACAGTCTTTGCTGGTTGGTGTTGGACAACCAGCTCTCCGCGGTCTCATCGCATCGGGGCAGGCGATAATGATAAAGTCCGCTTGACTCGGTGATTTCCGGAATCCAAAGGCGCCCGTCAACAACGTCCATGAAATAAGGCGTGCCCTGAAAGAGGGAGGAAACATCGTATGCAAGACCCGTGGCCAGTTCGTCGAGCCGGTTGAACCAGAAGGCTTTTTGAGGGGTGGCGGTCAACAGTCCTCGCCCATCTTCAAAAAAGAAGAGGTCGTTGCTGCTGACATGGGTGGTATGAGGCAACGGCTTTAGCACCAGTTGTTCACCCGTGAACCGGGGCATGTTGCCATGCCATCGATAGACCACGATGCGGGTGGCGCCAACAAAGTACAACCTTTCGCCCTGCAATCTGATCGATCGGCAGTATTCGCCTTCAAGCTCGGAGATCACCATCTGGTGTTCCAGCCGCAAGCCCTGTCGGCTCGGGCTGAAGATGTGCAGGCTCTGATCGGTGGAGCCCACCACCAGAAAGCGATCTCGAACCGAATCATGGCAGACCCGGTGCGGACGGCGGCCGACATCATCGACGATCTGAACGATCTCGAAGCGTCCTTCGCCCTGTTCCCGATAAACCTTCAGTCGGTGCCGTCCGGTGTCTTCGGCCACATAGCGCTGCCCATCCGAGGCGATCGAGTGAGGGCCGGCCAGGTCATCGTCGAGTACATGCCAGTGCTGGATGGGTTGTTGCAGATCATGGTGATGCAGGATCCGGTGGTGCCAGCAATCCACGATGAAATGGCGTTGGCCGATCTTCGTGATGAAGGTGGGCGTATAGAGGCGATGCCGATAATCCTGTGCCTGTTCGGTGTTGGTCTTGGTGTCGGCGCGCGCATCGGTGGAGAGCGTCAGGGCCGTGGTGTTGTCCTGAGAGCCGGCTGTGGCGGATATGTTCAACGATTTGGGGTTTGAGCCAGCGGCCGGGCTGTTTGCGGATGAGCAGGCTGTCAGCCAGGTGCTGAAGGCAGACAGGGCCAGGGGATAGCGCAGAAAATGACGGCGGGTCGATGGGAGCGGGCGGCTCATGGGGCAACGAGGCACGTTAAACTAGCGGGTAAGCAAACACGCCAGCCATACGATGGCAGACGCTGATCGAAGCCCTGATTGTTGGTGCCGGCCGCCTGATCGGATCGGTGAAATAAACAGGCTTTTGCCCCGCTGTTGTCCGGCGCCGATGCCACGCGCTGTTCATCGATACGATGGCGTATAACCATCCATCACCCGTGAGGAAGACACCCCATGCCCGTCAATCTGTCCGCCCCTGATGCTGCCGCCCTGTTGCCGGTGGCTGGTGTAGAACTCGGCACGGCCCGTGCCGGCATCAAGAAGCCCGGTCGCCGAGACTTGATGGTGGCGCGCTTCAAGGCGGGGACGCTGGCGGCGGCGGTGTTCACGCGCAACCGCTTCTGCGCGGCGCCGGTCACGGTGGCACGGGAGCATCTTGAGACGGTGAAGGGCCATTTGCGCGCCGTCGTCGTCAACACGGGCAATGCCAATGCTGGCACCGGGGCAGAAGGCATTCGTGATGCCCGCCGTGTCTGTGCCGAGGTGGCTGATGTACTCGGCTGTCAGGCCCAGGAGATCTTTCCGATGTCCACCGGGGTCATCCTCGAACACCTGCCGGTCGACAAGATCGTGGCCGCCATTCCCGAGGCGGTGGGTGATCTGAACCCGGCGCACTGGCTGGAGGCGGCCGAGGCCATCATGACGACGGATGTGCTGCCCAAGGCCACGTCGCGCCGCGTGACGGTGGCAGGCCGTGAAGTGGTGATGACGGGCATCTCCAAAGGGGCCGGCATGATCCGCCCCAACATGGGCACGATGCTCGGCATGATCGTCGTGGACTCCAAAATCTCCGAGCGGATGCTGTCCGCCTGGGTGCGTCAGATTGCCGATGCCAGTTTCAATCGCATCACGGTCGATGGGGATACGTCCACCAATGACACCTTCTTGTTGGTCGCCACTGGCGCAGGCGATGTCGTCATCGAAAATGATGATGATCCGGGGGCACCGCAGATTCTGTCTGCCCTCACCGATACGGCCATCGAGCTGGCTCAGGCCATCGTGCGTGATGGCGAAGGCGCCACCAAATTCGTCACCGTTCGGGTCGAAGGGGCAGGCACGCAGGCCGAGGCCGATTCGGTGGCTTATGCCATCGCCCATTCACCACTTGTCAAAACCGCTTTCTTCGCGTCCGACCCGAACCTGGGTCGCATTCTGGCAGCTATCGGCTATGCCGGTATCGACGATCTGGACGTGGCCAACATCGAGGTCTGGCTCGATGATGTTCGGGTGGCGGTGGATGGCGGGCGAGATCCGGCCTATCAGGAAGAAGATGGCCAACGTGTGCTGGCGCAGGCCGAGTTTCAGGTGCGCGTGTGCCTGAACCGGGGCGAGGTCGATACCACGGTCTGGACGTGCGATCTCTCGCATGATTACGTGTCGATCAATGCCGATTATCGTTCGTGAACCAATCAGATTGACACCATGAACGAGGTAGCCTGATGGCCGTGGCAATGAGTGCCTGTACGGAAGCGTCGCTGCGGTGTGCGCCTTGCGTCGAGGCAGGGAGCTTGGCACGCCGCTTGTCCTGTCTGCTTGTTCTGAGCCGGAGACCATGATGTCGACTGACATGAACCGTTTGCTCCAGCGCCTGAATCAGGTGCTGGATACCGTCGAACCGTTGGCCTTGCGCCTGAATCAGCTCGTGCTGCCCCGTGACACCGATTGGGAGGCCATCGCTTTTCGGTGGCGCCGCCGGCAGAGTGCACTGGGGCGTTTGGGCGAATTGCAGGCTGTGCATCATCCGTCGCTGCCCTCGCTGGACGATCTGCACAACATCGAACGTCAGAAAGCGATGGTCGAAGCCAATACCCGGCAATTCGTGCAGGGCAAGCCAGCCAACAATGTGCTGCTGACGGGGGCAAGGGGTACGGGCAAGTCGTCCCTGGTGCGGGCCTGTCTGCACCGCTTTCATGTGGACGGCTTGCGGCTGATCGAGGTGGACAAGGATTGGCTCGTCGATCTGCCCGATCTGATCGAGCGCGTGCAGGGGCGGCCCGAGCGCTTCATCGTTTACTGCGATGACCTGTCTTTCGAGCAGGGGGAGGGGGCGTACAAGGCATTGAAGACGGTGCTGGATGGCTCGGTGGCCGGCCAGGCTGACAACGTGCTGATTTACGCCACCTCCAACCGTCGCCACCTGATGCCCGAGATCCTCTCTGAAAATCTTCAGGCCACGCATCAGGAAGATGGCGAGATTCATCCGGGTGAAACCTCCGAAGAAAAAATCTCGCTCTCCGAGCGCTTCGGTCTGCGGGTGTCCTTTCATCCGTTCCGGCAGGATGATTATCTGGCCGTGGTGGGGCACTGGTTGCGCCATTTTGGGGCCGATGAGGCCCAGGTGGACGAGGCCCGCATCGAGGCGCTGAGCTGGGCGCTGGAGCGCGGCTCACGGTCGGGCCGGGTGGCCTGGCAGTTTGCGCGGCACTGGGCGGGGAGGCAGGCGGTGGGCAGCAGCCGTTGAGACGGATTTGGCCTGGTCATTGTTTGGCATCACATCGATCGGCTTCGTGGATAACGGGAGCGCTTGCAGGGAAACCGGCGCATGTCATGCGCGCCATGCACGCCGGTGCCTGGTATTGGCTTTTGAACAGAGATCACCATGACAAACAAGGTGGATGTGGCGGTGGGCGTCGTGTTGCGCCCGGATGGGCAGGTGTTGCTGGGGCAGCGCCTGTCGGGCAAGAGCTATTACGGCTGGTGGGAGTTTCCGGGCGGCAAATTCGAGGCCGGCGAAGATGCCGCCACGGCCGTGGCCCGCGAGTTGCGGGAAGAAATCGGCATTCAGGTGAATGAATCCTGGCCTTGGGTTGTGCGCGAACATGTTTATGGGCACGCCCATGTCCGGCTGCATTTCCGTCGCATCGTGGGCTGGACGGGCGAGCCGCATTCGGCCGAGGGTCAGGCACTGGCCTGGCAGCCCGCCCACGCGGTGGAGGTCGGGCCATTGCTGCCCGCTTCTTTGGCGCCGATCCGCTGGTTGGGCTTGCCCGGTGTCTATGCTGTCTCGAATGCCAGCGAGCTGGGCACAGATGTCTGGCTGGCCCATCTTGCAGCCTGGCTCAAGCCGTGGAAAGAGGCGCGACGGAAGGCGTCTTCGTCATCCAATCAAGCGGGCTTCTGCGTCGAGGGACAAGAAGCGGCTGGTGGATCGGGTACCTCACCCTTGTTGCTGCTCCGTGAGCCGGGCATGGACGAGGCTGCCTTTGCATCACTCTTCGAGGCTGTGATGGCGCAGGTACGTGGCACGGGCGTTCGCGTGCTGGTGAGCAGCCGTCATCCGCATGGGTATGCGCAGCGAGCTTCGGATGAAACCGGTGGTGGCATCCACCTGACAGCCGATGACCTGAACGCCGTGGCCGAGGCGCATGCCAATCAGACGGTGTGGCCGCCCTCTTCGCTGGCCGCCGAAAAGGCTGGCGAACAGCAGGCGGTTGAAGACGCCACGGTGGCGCATCCTGCCCTGGCCGCCGAGGCCGGTGTGGAAGTGCTGCCAGGCTGGCGGGTACGCTATCGTCTGGTGGGCGCTTCCTGCCACACTGTGGCCGATCTGCAACGGGCGGGCCTGGTGGAAGTGGATTTTGCGGTCTGCGGCCCGGTGCAGCCCACGCAGAGCCATCCCGGCGCATCCGTCACAGGCTGGGAAGGTTTCGCGGCCACCATCGCCCATACCCCCGTGCCCGCGTATGCGTTGGGTGGGCTGAAAGCGGCAGACCTGGACACCGCGCGTCGCGCCGGTGCCCAAGGGGTGGCGATGCAGCGGGGGGCGTGGGCGAACACTGTTGTTTAGCGCGCATCATGCACTGGTGCATCATCCCCGTGCAGTTTTGGGGACAGCCCTTCGGGAAAGCCCCTCTGGGCGCGCAGCACTGGGTTACCAACCCCTTCAAACTGGAAAACACGCTACGAGTCATCGAGGCACTCGGAGGTGAGGTCTGCCTAAACCGGTTGCCCTCGGGCCATGCCGTTCACCCACATGAGGGTCGTGACCGTGGCGCATGAACTGGCTGTTTGGCTGTTTACCGATCGGGTCGGAACGCTGGCGTTGGTCAATGGACGACTGAGCTTCTGGTATGAGCCTGAGTGGCTGTCACGCCAGGATGCTATCGCTTTGTCCGCCTCGCTGCCCCTTCAAGCTCAAGCGTTTGACGATCACGGGACGCGGCCTTTTTTGTTTCATGATGACGCCAGTCCGGTAGTTCGCTGGACTGCGACGTGGCTCGATACAGCAGGTTTATCAATAACTTACGCGCGTCCATCATATGCCGGTGCTTTCTGAAACTTGACCCGGTTCTCCCTCGCGCCGCTCCTATCTGGCTCTTGGAATCCAGGTCGTTCCAAGGAGTCATCATGGCAAAGATCAAGCTCACCAAAACCGCCGTAGAGTCGGCGCAACCCCAGGCGAAGGACATCGAACTAGGGGATACCGCCGCGCCCGGCTTCCTTTGCAAGTCATCGACCGGAACATCATCCCGCTGCTGGGCCGCAAGAAGGTGCATGACGTGAAGCGGCCCGACATTGCCGGGTTGATGGAAAAGCTGGCCTACAAGCCGACCGAGGCGAACAAGACCTCCGGCGTGCTGCGCAAGATATTCAACCTGGCCGAAGTGTGGGGCTTCCGCCCGGACGGCACGAATCCGTGCCGCCACATCCCGATGTACCCGCCGGGCAAAGAAACCCGTCTCATCGTGGACGAGGAAATGGTGCGGATCTTCCGCCAGTTGGAGAAGCTGGAGGCGGAAGGCCTGGAAAACTACGTCATCCCGCTTGTGATCCGGCTGCAATTCGAGTTCGCGGCACGGCGCTCTGAAATCTGCCCGCTGCATTGTAGCCGGCTCGACTTCGAGAACCGGCGCATGGTGTGGCCCGACAGCAAGATTGGCGGCATTTCCAAGCCCATGAGCGAGGAAGCCTATCGGCTGCTTTCGGCGGCACCGCGCCGGGACGGCTGCCCCTACGTCCTGCCTATGGCGAGCAGTTCATCGAGCGGCTGGCAAGCGACCTGACCCAGCGGTTTGGACGTGGGTTCAGCCGCCAGAACTTGCAGCAGATGCGGTCATTCTTCTTGACCTGGTCAATTCGCCAGACGGTGTCTGGCGAATCTTCCTTGGCGCTATCACAAGGGCGATCCAGGCGGATCGGCGAGCTGGCGCAGGTCTTCACGCTGCCGTGGGCTGCCTATGTCCGGCTACTGTCGGTCAAGGATGCGCCTGCCCGCCGTTTCTGGTGGCCAATCCTCGGGAACCAATGCCGGTGGCTTGGTCCACGGTTCCTCGACCAGCGCATCCTGGAACCACTGTTCGCGCAGGTTCGCATGCTCAGTGACGATCAGTTGGAAGCCTGGGACATCCTTCTGGGTGAACTTCAGCAACAACTCGAATAACCGGCGCACCGCATCAAGATCGGCGTCCTTTTCCGTCTTCTGCACCGAGCCGTCGGCATCCTTGTAGATCTGCTCGGAGGGGAAGTAGACCTGGGTTGGTTGGTCGATCAGCAGGAAGCGTGGAATTGGACGGTTGTTCTGCGCCGCGAATAGGTGCAGAGCCAGTAGTGCCGACAGATGGTAAGCCAGATGGTTCTCGCCGCCGCCGGTCCGGCCCATGGGCACAGGACGCTCGGGTCGATCGAAGGTAATTGTCAACTGCGGCAGGTTGAGCCGTGCAGGGTAAGGACCGAATTCGGCGTTGAATTTTTGGATGTACCGCGACACCTGTGCGGAGATGTTACTGAGGGTCGAGGTCAGGCGTTCGTTGCTGTCGTCGGCGCCAATCTGTTCCTCAAGCTGCTTAACTTTGTTGTTTAGACGCCGATTCTCTGCTTCCAGTTTGGCAAGATCCTCATTCGCGAGGATCGTTTCCAGAAACAGGCTGATACGGCCGATGACGCGTGCGGCCGCGTTGTTACGGGAGCCCATCTGGGCGATGATTTCGTTGGCCGAGATCGCCGCGGATAGCTCCGCTTCCTTCTGCTTGATATCGCCGGCGATCCCGTCTGCCTTGCGGGTCAGTTCGGCCAGGTAGGCTTCGAGCTTGGGGCGCTGGCCGGTGGCGATGCGCAACTCTTTGTCGAGTGATTCCAGTTCCTTGAGCAGGACGACGGCGACCGGGGACTCCAGCGCCAAGTTCCGCTCGCTGAACGGCCATTGCCATTCACCGCTGTCGGGGTTCTTCGGCAGCGCCTTGATCGAGGCCAGCCGGTCTATCTGTTCGGCGGCTTCGTTTTCGTAGCCGCCCGCCCGCTTGGCGAACTGTCGTGCCGCGTCGATCCGGGTCTGAGTATCACGGCGATCCTGACGCAACCGGGCCAGTTCATCTTCCAGAAGCGAAACCCGGCTGCCGTCGTCGTCTGGCACCGTTTCGGGCTTCCACGACAGCGACAACCTCAATGCGTCGATGATCCCGTGGGCATTCGGGTTCTCCTCGGTATTGCCGATGACTCCGACCGTCTTTGCTTCCGAGTAGAGGCCGATAGCTTGTTCATTCGACGTGTCGACGGCGTCGCGTGCCTGCTCCAGCTTCTTGTTGCTGATCCTCAGATCACGCTGCGCCTTGCGCAGCTTGGATTCCAACGCGTAGCGATCGTGCGAGGAGACGCCGAGCAGGATTGGCAGCGTGTCGCGGATTGCCTGCGGTTGGAACTGCTCGTTCTGCCGATAGAAAAGTTGATCCTTGTTGGCAACCAGTCCCTGCTTCTGGAACAGGTAGTAGAACGTGTGCTTGACGTTCGCATCGTAGCTGTTGCGGCTGTGTTCAAGCGCGACCTCCGTGCGGTTCTCTGGAATGCCGAGCAGGCGCGACAGCAGTTCGACGATGCTGTCGTCGTCGGTGTTCACCACCAAATCTTTGAACTCGGGCGCCTGCAATTGAGTCCCCCTTCGCAGCATTGCCGTGCTGCAGCTGGCGCCTCCGCCGGGTGGGGTTGGCTTGGCGACCAGCACCTGTTCTCTCTCGAACTGATAGATTACGGCAAACCAGGCCACCTTGTCGCGGATGATGCCTTCGGGGACGTTGAACGAGGAGCGTCCCATGCAATATTCGATGATCTCGGAGAGCGCAGACTTTCCGGTGGAGGAGCGACCGGTGATGACGTTGAGTCCGTCTACCTTGAACTGGAGGTCACGGCGCTGGCCGTCATGGCTGTAGATGTGGATGGATCTGATCTTCATGGACGAATCCCGAAAGTCGTGTAAACGGTCGCTCGGTCGGCGATGCGTGCAAATTCCTTTCCGATGATGCGTGCCACTTTCTGGCAGGCAACGGTTTCGGCAGTTCCATCGACGCTCTTGCGGACCTTCTTGGGTACGGTCTGGATGCGACCGTCGTCCGTGACGGCGACGCAGCCCCTTTCCATCAGCAGGCCGAACCCCTCGAAGGCATACGGCAGCATCTGCGTAACCCGGTCGGTGAAGCCCACCATGATTTGCTGGTTCCTCTCCGCGGTCTTGAGCAGGTAGCTGCGTGGACTGCTGGCAATCACCTCGCGTGAATCCTTATGTAGGCACAGGGGCAGCACAAGCAGCGACAGTGAAAATGGCATGCCGCGAGCATCTACTTCCTCGTAGCCGTGCAGAGCGCGGAACAGAACCAGGCCGCAAAATGCAGGGTTGAACAGGTTCCGAATTTCAAAGGGGCGCAAATCCCATCGCTTCACGAGGCCTCCCCTAGTACCTCGCCAAGGCGATCGAGGAATCTGGGGTGCCAGTAGACCTTGGGCTCGGGTGTCGCATCCGCCAGGATGTGGAAGCTGCCGCGAAGGACATAGGGCTCCGTCACCCGTGCACGAATGCGTAGGGATTCGATCTTCCCCGTCTCAAATTCCGCCCAGTTGTAGAGGGTTGCGCCGGCTTCGCGCAGTGCTTCTTCCGCGCTGTCGTCCTTCAGCTTCTCGAAAGCGACATCCTTGTAGCGACCCCACTCATCGGTGAGGCGATCTTCGTACTCTTCGACTTCTCCCAACACAAGCAGGTTCTCGCGCGCCCAGGCGGATCGTTGCTCAAACGCCCGGTAGTAATCCAGAATCGCGCTTCTGATCCGATTGGAGGAAATGCCGATCTCTCGAAGTTGCACCACGAACAGGCGCGGGTCGGCATCAGTGTCGATCTCGTCGGTGGGCACCTTTCCACGGAAGGTGATAGGCAGGTTGTCCGCCTTATATTCTTCGGCGAAGTTCGAGAGCTTGTCCGAGACTTCGTAGCCGAAGATCCCTTCCGACTTAGCGCCAGTCAACTGCTTGATCACTGCATCGGTCCACCAACCCTCCAGCCGCTCGAAGACGAACTCACGATGCTCGCGTCGAATGCTTCGCATGTGCTTGTCCCTTATGAGCGCCGGGATGTCACTGATGCGTGGGCTACCATCGAGGATCAGGATGCGTTCGAGAAAATCTTGTTTTTCGGGTTCACTCAGCTCGTTGAAGGCTGTAGCGATCGGCGCGATGAGTTTTGATGTCGATCCGGCAAGTGCGGTATCGGCCAGTTCGGTCAGCGTTGTCGTATCGCAGGAGGCTGCGGGCTGATCGGGGAGGAAACGGGCAAGGAACGAGCCGGTCGATACCGTACCAGTCGTGAAGAGAAAGAACCGCAGGTTCGATGCGGCGCGGCCATCCCGCTTGTACCGCGCCAGCCAGATGTTGACGGATTTCCAAAAATCCGTCGACAGGTCGGTCAACCTATCGCCAATCGCCTTGTGTTTGAGTGAAGCCAAAGACTTGCCGCCATCGCCGTCGACAAAGTCGAGGTCGTCGTCCTTTTCCAAGAAGATGGCAGTGTCTTCCGGCAACTGAAGCAGTTGTAGCAGCGCGAGACGTGCCTGGTAGATATATCCCAGACCCTGCTCGCCGGCTGAAAATTTATCGGTGGGCACCTCGGCCATGCCTAAGTCCTTATGATTCTTGGAGGGCGGGCACGACGATAAGGCAGGGGCATATAGCGCATCTTCTGATGCGCCATGTCTTAGGCTCTTGCCCCCCAAACCATGGCCGCAAACCCGCCCCCTGCCTATCCATTACTGGTAATAGTAACAAATTGTCTTAACCGAGGAATCGATTCTGCATTTCGCCGCTGTGGGATCGCATCATCGTGGTCAATCTCACCGGCGCGTTCAACGTTATCAAGCCCACTGCCGAGGTGATGGTTCGCCAAAAAGCTGGACGCATCATTACCATCAGCTCGATCGCCGCCATGCGCACGTCGCCTGATGGTCTGTCGTATGACGCGTCGAAAGCTGGCCTCGAGGGCATGACCCGACGTCTTGCCGTTGACCTCGGTGCATATGGCGACACGGCCAATACAGTCGCTTCCGGCGTGATCAGCACCGATCTCCTGGCGACCTCGCTGAGCTCCTCGGCGACATGGTGCCGAGGGTCGCTGTACTCGACAACGACGAAGCCAACGCGAAATTCCTCGATATGGTGGTGCCGGCGCGCCGCGGCGGTCAGCCCTCCGAAGTGGCCGCCACGATTCACTTCCTGGCCAGTACCGGCGCGGCCTATATTAACGGTGAAGTGATCCACGTCGATGGCGGCTGGGTCGCCAGCTAACCAGTCAGGACGTCGCAAGCGCTGGAATGGATCCCGCAGGTACGCCGTCACGCTGATGTGGCGGCGGCCTGCGACGATCCAGCGTTTCCCTGGCGTCCGCTACTGCAAAGTGAAAAGTCACCATTCCATATCGAACACATCTTTCTCCAAATTTCCGACCTTGAGCGGTTTCAGCTCGGCGACCGGCGTTCCTTGGCTACAAGCCGGATTCAATTCCGTATTCCGCAGCATTCGTGTTGATACCGGCGAAGTCGGCCTTCACGCGGTGGTCGGAGGCGACGGCCCTCCGTTGTTGTTGATCTGCGGTTGGTCCCAGAACTGGTACGCCTGGAGCCGCATGATGCTGCCTCTCAGTAAGCGTTTCAGCATTTCGTGTGTGATGACCAGGAAACGAACGAATTTATTTGGTACCACATGTTCAATCATTAGCGGCCATCTATTCCGTCTAAAGCTACACGCTGGTGTACCTAGCACCCAATGGGTACACGGGGGACGGGCCAGTCTTGTGATGTTTGTGTTCGGCGTGGGAGGCCTTGTCGGTGCTTACCTCGCGGGACGCGCGGTTGTCAACAGCGTTCGTTGGATTCTCTTGGCGGGGGTGATCCTTCTTGTGTTTTGCTTTTTATTGATGATGCTGGTGGACCATCCACCGATCGTGGCAATGGCCGTGATATGCCCTTTGTGGGGATCGATACAATTGGGCTTGGTGGTATCGACTCAGTTCCTGGTCTTAGGCTCTTGCCCCCCAAACCATGGCCGCAAACCCGCCCCCTGCCTATCCATTACTGGTAATAGTAACGACGACAGGCGGCAAGAGGGTTCCTCAGTTTGCCACCAGCCTTTTTGTATTGGCGGCAAATGTAGGTATCACTATCGGGGCGGCAGTGTCAGGTCTCTGGATCGTAAAGGCGGGCATACATGGCGGCATCTGGACTGGCTGGGCGTTTTGCGCAACGGCAGCTTTGGCGCTCGTCATTGGGGTGCCAGGCTTGAAGCGGGCCGGCCTGGTCAAGTGACACAGTGGGTAAGCGCCTTCGTGCGGCAACTTGGAGAGGATCGTGACGCGACAAAGACCGAATTCAGTCGGTCGACGGGAGACCGAAGCCAGTAGTAACGACGTTCGAGTGCGAGGGGCCAGAACCCACAACTTGGCCGATGTGTCGGTTGCGTTCCCGCGCGATTCGCTGGTGGTATTCACTGGTGTGTCCGGATCGGGCAAATCGTCGCTCGCGTTTGGCACCATCTACGCGGAGGCACAAAGACGATACATCGAATCGGTGGCGCCCCACGTGCGTCGGCTGATCGAGCAAGCGGCGACGCCTCGAGTTGATGACATCGACGGCTTGCCGCCTGCGTTCGCCTTGCAGCAAAGCCGGACTGGAGGACAGGAACGTTCGTCTGTCGGCAGCCTGACTCGTCTTTCCGTCACGCTCAGACTGCTTTTCTCGCGGGGCGGAAAACGTCCTGAAGGTTCGGAAATCCTGCCGGCCGAGGCTTTCTCACCCAATAATCCGCAAGGCGCCTGTCCTGCTTGCCATGGGTTGGGCATGATACACGACGTCGAGACGGCGGCCATGGTGCCTGACGAGACGAAGAGTATAAGAAGGGGCGCTATTGCGTCATGGCCTAACGGCTGGCAGGCCAAGAACCTCTGCGCGATTCTCTCCGCTCTGGGGTACGACATCGATGCCCCTTGGAGCAATCTAAGCAAGGGCGACCGTGATTGAATCCTGTTTACGGAAGAGCAGCCTTCGGTACCCATCTATGTAGGCCTGCAAGGCGCAAAGCGACAAGCAGCCATTGCCGCTGGCGAAGAGCCGTCATATACCGGTACCTATACCAGCGCCAGGCGCGCGCTGCTCCAGAACTATGCCAACGGCAATGATTCGACAAAGAAGCGTCTGTCTCGCTTCGTGATGATCCAGCAATGTCCCGAATGTCGTGGCAAGCGGCTTCGACCAGAAGCCCTAGCCGTCAGGTTCGCGGGCCATGACATCGCCGAACTCAGTGACTTGACGATGACACAGCTGCACGATGTGCTACTGCCCTTTGTAGCGGGAAGCTCCCCCGACCTTCCCCAGGAGCAGGCGTTGCGTGACGCGGTAGCCCGAATGAGCTCGGATATATGCATTCGCGCCGAGCAACTCATGGAGATCGGCCTGGGCCATCTGTCGCTCTCCCGAAAAACCACCATGCTGTCTTCTGGCTAGCTACAGCGCGTACGTCTCGCGACCCAGCTGATATCGAAGTTGTTCGGCGTGCCTTACGTCCTTGATGAGCCGTCCGCTGGCCTGCATCCGAGTGACGTTGAAGGACTCATGAAGCCGTTGATGGCGCTTCTCGATGCAGGCAACTCGTTGCTCATCGTTGAGCACAATCTTGACGTGATTCGACAGGCTGAATGGGTCGTGGACGTGGGGCCTGGCCCCGGTGTCAAGGGTGGTCGCATTGTCTACAACGGCCCTCCGGCCCAGATACGTGATGTTAAGCAATCCATCACCGCTTCATACCTTTTCTCGGAAAATGCGAAAGGTCTGCGCGCGCGCCGCCCCCCCAAGTCGTGGCTCAAGCTGGACTCGGTATCTTGCAATAACCTCCTCGGACTCAATGTCGACATTCCGCTGGAACGCGTGACCGTTTTGACCGGTGTCTCCGGATCCGGAAAGTCGACACTGCTGACGCGGGTCATCCCGACACTCCTGGAGCGCGTGGGCAGCACCCGACCCGACGAAGACCCTTCGCTGGATCAGGAACAGCCACAGTCTACCGGCGTCGAAGGCGCCATATCAGTGGGCGCGAATGCAGTGAAGCGACTGGTACGCATCGACCAGCGCCCGATCGGCCGCACACCGCGTTCCAATTTGGCGACCTACACCGGCTTCTTTGATGCGGTGCGTAAGCTATTTGCCGCAACGGAACAGGCCCAGCGTCTGGGTTTCGATGCAAGCCGTTTCTCATTCAATCTTCCCGCTGGTCGCTGTCCGTTATGCGAAGGGCAAGGACAGATCACGATCGAACTGATGTTCATGCCGAGTGCAACCGCGCCTTGCAGCGCGTGCGGCGGATCCCGATACAACAGCGACACGCTGTCAGTGAAATGGCAAGGTCGATCGATTGCGGATGTTCTCAACCTCATGGTGGAGGATGCCGTTGCGGTTTTTGAGGGGCATGAAGGCATCCAGCGCTCGTTGACGGCACTTGACTCCCTGGGCCTGGGCTATCTGCGCATAGGTCAGCCCGCCACGGAGCTGTCAGGCGGTGAATGTCAGAGGATCAGGCTCGCCTATGAACTGCAAAAGTCCCCACGCACAAAAACGCTCTACTTGATGGATGAGCCGACTTCAGGCCTACATCCGGCGGACATGGATCGTCTCTTGATGATCTTGGACGAATTGGTGCAGCAAGGGCATACCGTCGTCATGGCTGAGCACGATATGCGAGTGGCCGCTGAGGCGGACTGGATCATCGACCTCGGTCCGGGCGCTGGTGAAAACGGCGGACGCATCGTTGCCTCCGGCACGCCGGAGACCGTGGCAGGATCGCCTGAGAGTAAAACCGCGCCGTATCTCATGGCGCGATTGAACGTCAGAACAGGCGAACTCGCTTGACAGATCACCAAGGCCGTCATGCAAACAGATTTATTTGGGCAGGAGTAAATCGAGCCGATCCCCGGCCTACGGTATCAACCTGGATTTCTCAGCGAGCAGGAAGAGCGCGACCTGCTCGCCATCATTTCCACCTTGCCGCTACATGCCGTGCAGTACAAAGAGCCCCAATCGCGATATCGCATCATCGGCTATGGCGGCATCTATGACTTCAGCTCCAATACCGTAAAGCCGAGTCCCGAACTCGACCTCCGGTTCTATCCCATCCGGCATTGCGTCGCAGATTGGCTTGGCATTGAGAGAAGAGAGATCGAGCGCCTCCTGGTAACTGAGTGCGTGCCTGGCACTCAGTTGGGATGGCACCGGGACGTGCTGCATTACGAGACGATTGTAGGCATTTCACTTGGGCGTACAGCCACATTGGGTTTTCGGTCTTATCCGCTCACGGCCGCGACCAACCGGCAGTCGGTCAAGCTGGAAGCTGCGCCAAGATCGATCTACCGATTTCAGGGCGTCGCGCGCTGGGAATGGCAGCATTCGGTGCCGCCAGTCCAGGCCGAAAGGTGGTCTATCACTTTACGCACGAAGCGAAGTACCAAAAGATTCCTGAGTGAATGATTTTGGTATCAAAATATCACTAAAGCCCCACCTTCCCTATATGTCGTTGGCGCATGAATACGAAGGCATTTTGGACGTTTCGCCATTGTTCCGAAGCACGTCACACAACTTGCGAGAACCTCGTGCTCCGCATGCCAGGCTTCAGCTTTCCTGATCCGAGCCACTGCACAAATTGGTCACCGAGCGCAGATGTGATCAGTTAACACTGTCTTTTTAGGGAGGATTCCTAGTGGAGTTTCGTCATCTGCGTTGCTTTATGGCCGTTGCCGAGGAACTTCACTTCGCACGTGCGGCCGAGTGGCTGCACATTGAGCAGTCGCCTTTATCCCGGATCATCAAGGAATTGGAAGAAGAACTGGGCGTAGTGCTCTTTGCTCGCACCACACCCAGCACGCAGTTGACCCGTGCCGGAAAGCTGTTCCTGGAACATGTGCCGAGTGTACTTACCGCTTTGCAGCAGGCGCGCGACAGCGTGAAAGCTGCTGCCAACGACAATTACGCGTGGCCTTGTCTGATGGCGTGACCCCGTCTCGTATTTCCGCATTGTCGGCCCACTGCCGACAGGAGGAGCCGGAGGTTGAAATCGGATTCTTCGAGGTTTCACTCTCGCAACAGCTCAAGGGCCTGCATGACGACCTATACGACGTGGGGGTTGCACAGTTTGGCGAGGTTGGCGATAGCATTGCTGCTATACCAGCTTGGAGAGATTCCCGCATGGTGGCGGTGCCGGCGCGGCACCCCCGCTGCTAGTTCTCAAACGCATCCCCCTGGAGCCGGTGCGCCGATTCTGGAGCAGATCGGTGAGATGGTGGGCTTTCCCGAAGTGTTCGTGAGCCGCGACCTCATCGTGGTGATGTTCCTCGCGTGGCTGGTCGTGGTCTTGTGCTTCTTCATGCTGGCGATCGAACTGTTCATCACGCTGATCGCGCGCTTCGTGACGCTGCTGCGCTCGCTGTCATCGACCCCATCGTCGTCCGCCAGAACTGGCTCGACGCCTACGACTGCACGACCGACAAGGGCTCGGCTGTGCTCAGCGACTACGCGCGGGTCAACGACCCGTTCGCGCGCATCGGCAAGGAGTCGGTGACGGTATAGATCACCTGTGTTGTGCGCGCCAGCGACACGTCTTTCAACGTGCGCTGGACGGAACGTCGCTACGTCAAAGGCGCTGCGGCGGGGTTGGAACGGTGGACGGCCGTGCTGTCCATCGTGCTCCAGCCGCCGCGCACCGAAGAACGCCTGCGCAAGAACCCCCTGGGCATCTACGTCAACGGCCTGTCGTGAAGCTGAGAACTGGATTCGTCCGAAGGAGCCACGCCATGAATGATCTTTTCCGTAGATCCGCCTTGCCGGTGATCTTGCTTGCCCTCGCGGGCTGCGCCACTCAGGGCAAGCCACCACCGACCATCTAGCTGGATCGTGGGCGATACGTCCAGCGGCAGTGGTGCCAACCTGTGCGTGAACGTGCTGGTCAAACCTATTCTCTCCCGACGCTCCTATGTGGCTCCTAGCCCACTAGGCCACACCTCGCCAAAGTGGCCAAGAAAAGAGCTAACCTACGGTCCCATATACGGTTTCAAGCCTTCCGTGATTTACACGAAGGACTTGACACAAGAACTTTTTTGCGGGGCTTTTGCCAGAAGGGCAGATGCGTCGTTTGATTGCGCAACGCTTTCAGGTTTCTCGTCAGAACGATTTTGCGTTGCTGGATCGCATCGGTGGTGAATGTGCCGGTGCCGTGACTTTTCTTGAGCCAGACCAGGTTTTGCCGGCGCCCAGTTGCGGCGGTGATGTTCAATGGTTGAGCGATGAGAAGGTTCTGGTTGTTCTGGGCGAGTTGCCACGTCGGCCAATGTTGGCGGGCAAGGACGGCCTGCGATTGTCTTTAGCAGGTGCTCAAGACAAGTTGCCTGTGGTATTTGATGGCGCTCGTATTGGTTTGCCACTTCATGGCGCACCAAGTTCACACATCCTGAAACCTCCCATTCCTGCCGTTGAAGACAGCGCTTTCTACGGGATATCCATGACCGCCGAGTGCGCGGCATGGTTGTATCGCGGATGATGTGCCACGTTATGTGACAAACTACGGGCAGAGAGCCGGCTGGCGGGTGTCAGGCGCTGATTCGTCCCCGTGAAAGCCCTCGGGGCGTGCATGCCACGCTCCAGGCCGGCCAGCACAGGAGGAGAACGAGCATGAACATCGCGAACTGGCTCCATCAGTCGGCGCGCCTGCACCCCGAATTGCCTGCCTTGCGCTTTGGCGAGCAGCTGCACGCCAGCTATGCCGAGTTTGCGGCGCGGGTGGCGGCGCTGGCCAGCTGGATGAAGCATCAGCAAGGCGTGGGTGTGCGGGATCGGGTGGCGATCTTCATGGCCAACCGCTGCGAATATCTGGAAGTGGCTTATGCCGCCTGGTGGATCGGCGCCGTCTGCGTGCCCATCAATCACAAGCTGCACCCGCGTGAGGCCGGGTGGATCATCGATGATGCCGAGGCGGCCCTGCTGGTGGCCGATACGGAAGAGGTGCTGAATGCGGTGCTCGACCATGTTGAGGGCAGCAACACCGGCTGCCTGGCGGTGGATGGCGAGGTGTATCAGCATATCGTGAACACGGCCTGTACTGGCGATGTCTGCGCGCGGATCGACTATGAGCCGCCGATGCGTCTGGACGAGGAGGCGCTGGCCTGGTTGTTCTATACCTCGGGCACCACGGGCAAGCCCAAGGGGGTGAAGCTGTCACACGGCAATCTGGTGGCCATGTCGCTTTGCTATCCGGGTGAAATCCACCCGGTAGGGCCGGGCGATGCCACGCTGTATGCGGCACCCATGTCGCACGGGGCGGGTCTCTACAATTTCATTTTCGTGCGGCATGCGGCCCAGCACATCGTGCCTGCCTCCCGTGCTTTCGTGCCGGCAGAAATCTATCAGCTGGCACGACAGCACGGCTCGGTGTCGATGTTTGCCGCCCCCACGATGGTGAACCGTCTGGTGACGGCGGCCATCGAAACCGGACAGCGCGGCGAAGGCATCCGCACGATCGTCTACGCCGGAGGGCCGATGTATTTGGCCGATCTGGATCGGGCCGTGTCGGTGCTGGGCAACCGCTTTGCGCAAATTTACGGCCAGGGTGAATGCCCGATGACGATCACGGTGCTGCCGCAGTCGGTCATCGGGGACATCGCGCATCCGCAGGCGGCCAAGCGACGGGCTTCGGTCGGCATCCCGCACGCCTGCGTGGATGTCTGCATCACCGATGGGGATGGGCAGATTCTGCCGCCCCATCATATGGGTGAGGTGCGTGTGCGTGGCCCCGTCGTGATGCAGGGCTACTGGCGTGATCCGGTCACGAGCGCCGAGACCATCGAGGAGGGTTGGCTCAAAACCGGTGATGTCGGCATCATGGATGAAGACGGTTTTCTGACACTCACCGATCGGATCAAGGATCTGATCATTTCCGGGGGCAGTAATGTGTACCCACGGGAGGTGGAGGAGGTGTTGGTCAGCCATCCGTCGGTGGCCGAGGCAGCCGTCGTCAGCCAGCCCGATCCTGAATGGGGTGAGGCCGTGGTGGCCATCATCGTCCCCGAGCCGGGGGCTGCCAGCCCGACGGCCCAAGCGCTGGATGCGTGGTGCCGCCAGCAGCTGGCCGTTTTCAAGTGCCCGAAGCAGTATCGGCGCTGTGAAGCCTTGCCGAAGAACGGTCACGGCAAAATTTCCAAAGCCGAGCTGCGGGCGCAGGTGGCTGACATGTCCTTGTTGGGCTGAATCGTTCGGCGGGGGGCGTTTCACCGGTCTGCGGCCCATGCTTGGGGGGACGGGCCATGAAAAAGCCCACCATCTGGTGGGCCGTGCAAGGCTGCGCACCTGGTGCGGACGAGGGGGAGCCATCGTCCGCATCAAAGCGCTGGCGGGTGGGCATGCATGACGGATGTCCGTCAATGCCTGCCGTGCCCAATCCGTTGGTTGGCGCTATCGGTGCCTTGTTGGCGAGGCCGGGCGTTTGTGCCGCGTTTGCTCTCGAAGGAAAGCGCCGGCTGCTTCGCCTCGGTCTGCACGCTGGTGTTTTCCCCCTGGGCCTGACGGGCCTTCACCTGCTCGATGACCGTGTTGCTGCAGGAGCCTTCGATGAAGTCGGCCCGGTGCAGCATGCCTTTTTTCGCGTCGACGAACAGACTCTCGGCATCGCCCGAGTTCTGGGCGCTGCTGGTGACGAGCCGGCTCTTGCGGGGCAGGGTGCGGCGGTCGATCTTCAGCACATGGGTGCGTGGACGCAGGCCGCAGTGGCTGTACTTGCCATGCGCGTCCGTCACGAACCAGGTGCCGTTCTGCAGATAGAGGCGCACACCGGGGATGCCCAGCTCTTCGGCGTCTTTCACCGAATTGCCATTGCAGTCGACGAAGACCTGACCGGCCACGCAGGCTTCTTCAGTGAAGATGCCGGCGCGCACGCGCACCTGCCAGCGGGATTCGTTGGAGCACTTCGTGGTGGCTGCCCCGTTGGGGGTGAGGCATTCGACATGGGCGCGGTTGATGCCGTCGCCTTCCTGCGAGCCCACGCCCAGGCGCACGCGGTAGCTGATGACGACCTCGCCCGTCTGTGAGGCATCAGGGGCTTTGGTGCGGCGGGCCTGCCCGGTACGGCCATGGGCCTGGGCCGCGGGTGCGTCCACCCGATCGAGCTTGATGTGCAGCTCGCGCGCACCGAGCTGCTTGATCTCGACGGCTGCTGCCCCTTGCACGCGAACGGAACCCGGCGCCAGCCGGAAGCCGGCCGGCAGGCGGTCGATCACCACGGGGGAGATGGCCGGGCCGTTGCCCTGGTTGCGGATGCGCAGGCGGTAGCTGATCAGATCGCCGACCTCGGCCGAGCGGCTGGTGCTGGTCTTCTCGATCGAGAGTTGCGCCTTGCTGATCGGCACCGGCGTGTCGATGCACGCCTGGCCCGTGAGCGGGGCGGCATCCACCGCATCGGCCGACAGGTTGCGTAGCGAGAGGCTGTTGTACAGCCCCTTGCCGTGCGCAGCCGTGCCGCTGGTACAGGTGTTGTTGGCCGTGTTGCTGCCATAAGGCACACGGATGCGGACGTTCATCAGATACACGTCTTCAGCCCCGATCGCCAGACGGGCCTCATCGGCGAGCAGCCAGCTGCCGTCGTTGGCGGCGGTAAGGTTCATCGGCTGCGTGTTTTTCGTGATCTGCGTGCCGAGGATCTTCACATCCGGGTCGAAAGCGGGGGTGTCGGTGAGCGAATACAGCCCGGCGCCACCGGCCTGATGCTGCACGGTCAGGCGGTACTGCACCTGGTAGTCGCTCTCGGTGCCAGCCACCGGCTGCACCTGGCCCACGACCACCTTCGTCACCTTGAGTTCAGCCGGGATGTCCTTCAGCTCGATGCGGCAGGTCACGTTCTGGTGATTGCCGAGCGTGAGCGTGTTGCCATCCAGGGTGCCGGCCGAGCACACCCACTTGCCGGTGAGGTAGCCGGGCAAGCTCGGTTCGGCCAGCTGGTAGACACCAGGGCGCACCGGGGCCACCGTGACAGGTTTCGTGCCACTGATGCCGTGGATCGAATCCGGGCCGTTGGCCGAGACCGAGGTGTCGCGCTCGGTGGCGGTGCCACCGTGGGCGTTGACCACATCGAGCACGAGCGTGAGGCTGACGGGCTGATCGGTGTTGTTGATCGAGCAGGTGGCGTGTTCACCATTGGCGAGCGTCAAACGGTGGCCATCGAGCGAGCCGGCATCGCAGTGCCAGGCGCCCGCCACATAATTCGGCAGCTCATCTTCTCGCAGTTCGTAGACGCCAGGCAGCACCTCGACGCCCGTGACGGTGCCCGAGCCGCTCGGGCCCGAGATGCCTGTCGTGGGGCCATCGGCATGCAGCACGAAGTCCTCGGGCTTGGCGGTGCGGCCGTTCGAGTTGGTGACGGTGCTCACGAGCGTGAGCCGGGCTGGCTCGTCATCGTAATGGATCGTGCAGACGGCCTGATCGCCATAGCCGAGCGTGAGCGGGTAGGGCTGAGGCGCTGCGCCGACGGTATGGGCGGCTGCCGTGGCGCCGGCTGTGCTGCCTGTTGTACCTGCATTCGCAGCCTGCCCAGCAGTGGCCACGGGCTGACCGTTCACCACACACTGCCAGCGGTCGGCCCGATAACCGGGCAGGGCCGTGGCCGAGAGGTTGATCGGGCCGACCGGCACGCTGGCCCCGGTGACGGCAGGCGTACCGCTCGTGCCGTCGAGCAGTGGCTGCGGGCTGGTGGTGTTGCCGGCCTGCAGGTTGATCTGCGCGATCGAGGCCGTGCCACCGTGGTCGTTCGTGATCGTGCTGATCAGGGTGAGGGTGGGCAGTGGCGGCAGTTCGGTCAGACGATAGTCACGGCCATCTTCACCGGCAGGCAGCGTGATGTTGGTGATCGAGCCGGATTGACCCGTGCCGCCGAGGTTGCCGACGAAACTTGCCCCGCGATGGTGCTGTGGTGTCACTTGCGGTTTGTACAGCGCGTATTCGCCTGCCAGCAGCCCACCGAAGGCGGGCAGCGGCGTGCCGCTGCAATCCTCGCTCGTGTAGATGCTGTCCTGCTGGCCGGGGCTGAAGCTGAAGGCGCCCTGGGCATCGGTGCGCACCGAGGCCAGCACATCATTGGGCTGGTGTCGGGTGCCACGCAAGACGATGCACTGGCCGGCCAGGGGCTGGTCACCGCGATCGAGCTGGCCGTTCTGGTCGATGTCGATGAAGGCGCGGCCCGAGAGGCTCGATGCGTTGCCTTTCAGGATGCGTACCTGCAGGTTCGATTGCGACTCCACATAGAGCAGCGTGCCGTTCGCATCCGCCGGGCCTGCGCCGGCGCGGTTGGCAAAAATGTTGCCAGGCTGTGCCAGCACGGTGTGCGTCAACATGCTGAGCCGCACCGAATAGGGGGTGTTGGCAGGCAGCACGTCGATGGCAGGGCTGGTGCGGACGGCCGTGCTCTCTTCGATGCCGGCCGGGCAGCCTGGGGTGCCGAAATCCTTGGCTAGACACCAACGCGTGTCACCACCGGGTATCCGGTTGGATGGATCCTTGGGATCATTGTTGATCTCGGCATGCGGCCGCTTCGTGTAATAAATACGGGCCTGCGGATCGATGGCGGGCGGCTCGACGGACGCCAGCCAGTAGCCGCCTGGCGTGAAGACCGAGCCGGGTTCACGGGCCGAGCGCTGCTTGTCGGCAGCACCGCTGCCATCGCCCAGAAAGGGCAGGATATCGATGATGTCGGCAATGTCCGGCGCGCGAACCTCCTGCCCTTTCGAGATGAAACTGAGCGTGTAGGAGAAGGGATCGCCGGGCTGGATTTCAGGCGGTTCGGCCGTCTTTTCCAGCTGGAAGCCGGGCGGTGACTGCACGTCGATCTGCGTGGCAGCGGCCTTCACGCAGGTGCCATGATGCTGCTGGGCAGCATTGAAGCTGCAATCCCGTTCATAGTCGCTGGGGCCGCCACTGATACGCACGTTGTTGCGCACCACGTTGCCATCCTTCAACGACAGGCTGAGCCGCGCCCGATAGGTGATTGGCGGCAGCGCTGCACCGGCGTCGATGTTCTCGCCTGCATGCGGCATCTGGTTTTCATAGCGCCAGGTGAGCGTCGTCATGCCGGCAGCGGGCGTGTCCGGCTCGATCAGCGGATCGGCCACGGCGTTGCCGATCTTGGCGCTGCCCACCACATAATTCACCATCGGCGGCAGGATGTCCGTCACCGTCACGGTGCGTGCCGAGGGTGGGAAGGTCGTCGAATAACGGGGGCTGAGCTGGTAAGTGATGGTGGTACCGGCGGCCACGGGGGAAGTCAGCGCGTTGGCTGGCTCCGTCACCGTTTTCTCGATTCGCGAGAGGGTTTTCATCGGCACCACTTCCAGGTGATCCTGGTTTTTTCTGGTGGAGAAGCGCAGGCCATTGGTCGTGCTGATGTCGGCACGATTGCGGATGATGGTGCCGGCCTCGATGGCTTCGCCTGCACGGCGAATGGCGGGGCGTGGAGTCTGCACCTCGACGGTGGCGGCCCACGTCTCGCGCAACACCAACCCCTGGATCAGCAGGCGGGCATTTTCTCCGCCCTGAAGATTCAAAAAGCTGCCTTTCACATACACCAGTCCACCGGCTGCTTCGGCCTCGGCGGGCGTGTCGAACCATTGAATGTTCGGATCCTCACAGCTCGCCTGCACATAGGCCGAGTTGCCGTCGCCGATGTCGCCGTGTGGCGAGGCGGCGCTGTCGGTCGACTGAAAATAGGGGCCACCCGTTTTATGCGCGCCGTACTGAATGTGCTGGAAGGGCTTGTTGTCGGGGGGCGTGGGCTTGGGCTGTGGCCTTTTCAGGCCGAAGGTGAGCGTGGCACCGAAGTGAGGCGCCAAATCGAAGGCGCTACGATCCAGAATGTCGCACAACATCACGCCTTCATGGGGGATGGCGCCCGTGTTCTGGTACCGGATGGAGGCACTGGCACTTTGCCTGGGCGCCATGTAATCGACATAGCCGTTGTTGGCCAGTCCGTCAGGTGTCGTGCGGTAGGGCGCGGGCAGTGTGCCATCGTAGGTGAAAATTTTTGATGACTCTCCGGCCGCATTGATGATCACCCGGTTTTGTACGCGGTTGTTTTCCGGGCGGTCACCGATGAGTGGCTGCTGGCTGATCGAGCGGCCCTCAAAGCGGGTGACGACCAGCTCGGGGAACACTTCCTGGTTCAGCGGATAATCCTTGACATCCGTCCACAGCACCACGATCTTGGCCGCCACCCAATGATCGCTCGTGGGGGTTTTGCTCGTGAGATGGTATTGCGAAGGCGTGTGCTCGAGCGTGGTGTCCACGTTGCGCAGCGCCAGCGAGACCTGGTTGCGATCGCTGCTGAGCACCTCGCAGTCGCCGCCGTTTTGCACGCTGGCATTGCGTTCACGCTCGGCAAGGCCCGCCGGGATGCCGGTGGGGCCATGATCGAGAATCTTGCCGTAGTTGCTCACGCCACCGCCAAAGAGGGTAAGGTGTGGCTGCCCCTGTCGGCTGTTGCCGCAACCGTCGGCGTAGCTGCCCTGTCGGCCGTGAGCGGGCAGCCAATTGACCAGCCCCACCGATGGCACGAAGGAGGACACATCCAGATCGATGCGGATCGGCTGCGTCGGGTCGAGCTGTTCCACGCCCTTTTTGCCGTGTCCGTTCGGGTGACGTGCCATCACGCCCACCATCGGGCGAAAGAACACGTTGGCTTGGTTGGTCGGGCCGCCCACGGGTTGGTAGGCGGCTGGCGGGTTTTCGGTGAGCAGCACCACATCGTAGAAGGGGGCTGCGGTCACGGTGACTTCAGGCGGTAACGCTTTCGGCGGAAAATTCGCCACACTGGCCGTACTGATCTTGATGCTTGGTGCCGGCATCTTCGTGCCGTGCGGCGTGCTGCCCAGCACATTGGCCCGAAAATACACGGCATCCGAGCGAGAGGGCGGGTAATCGGGCAGCGTGCAGACGAGGCGCTGTCCGTTGTTTTCGACACGGCTCGCGGCCGCCAAACACTGATTGGGCACCCCGTTCCATCGGGCGATCGGCTGATTGCCTGGCTGGCGTCGCGGCAGATCCAGTTCGATGGTGGGGCGCTGTGCGCCCTGGTCGCCACTGCTCAGCGAGACCAGATAATCCACATAATCGTGCGTGCGCACGATCCGGTTGTCTGGCCCCGTGTCCATGCCGGGGGCGTCATTGCCATCCCAGCCCGGTGAGCCATCCGAGTGGATTTCATAGACAGCCTCGGTCAGCATCGCCTGGGCAGAGGTGCTCAACAGCATCCAGGCAGCACAGAGCGCTTGCACCATGACTGTCGGGGTCGATGGCAGCGTTCGTTTGGACAGCAGCAGGTTCTGGCTCAGAGGCATCATGTCGTCGAGGCGAGCGGAGGTGCCGGCAAGCGGCACGCTCATGACTGAACAAAGCAGCCAATGTCAGCAGGACATCGGCACAGGGGTTTCCCAGTTCAGCATTCTGGGGCTGCAGCCAGAAATGTCAGCCAAGGTTACGACGATTGGGCGCCAGCCAGAGACGGAGGGGGCTTTTTACGTGTCTCTGGCATGGATGGATGCCCGGCAAAGCCCCTTTGGGCGCGCAATGGCATGTGCTTGAGCGGCCGGCGAAGCATGGCCATTTTGGATTGAGCGGACAGCTTGCAGGCAGGACGGCAGCGGTTTTTTCGTGCTTGGTTTAGCGCGTGTCATGGACTGATTCGTCCCTGCAAGAACCATGCGTCACACGCTTGGGCCGTGGCGTGCTCGCTATGCGCTGTTTTTCAGCGGGTGAAGGGCGTCCGGCAGGGCGAGTAGATCATCATCGGCTTCGATCGGCTGGCCAGGCACCACATAGGATTCGTCCGACCACGCGCCCAGATCGATCATCCGGCAACGCTCGGAGCAGAAGGGGCGCCAGCGGTTTTCGGTGCTGTAGACCGTGTCCTGCTGGCAGGTGGGGCAGCTCACGAGCAGGGGCCGTGGCTGGGGCGCGTTGCTTTCACTCATAGGCTGCACAGGCTCAGCTCGAAATCGATGTTCCCTTCAAAGGGACGGGTCTTGAACTCGCGATCGAGACGACCGAAGCGGATCCACAACATGTATTTGTTCGCCGAAAACTCCGGGATGGCCCCGAGGTTTTCATCCAGACGAATCTCGGCCAGTTGATAGGTCT
Source organism: Lautropia sp. (assembly GCA_030532895.1). GTDB lineage: Bacteria > Pseudomonadota > Gammaproteobacteria > Burkholderiales > Burkholderiaceae_E > Lautropia. Next base: position 145,875 of record JAUNKF010000003.1, read on the forward strand.
TGCCGCCCAGCTGCTGCTGATAGCTGCCGTTTTGCGAGGTCACGCGGTTGCGCTGCCCGGATTCGCGAAGCAGCCGAAGCACGATGGCCAGGCACTCACGCACCGGTGCGAAGGGCTGCGCCCATTCGATGATGTTCTGCTGGCGCTCTTCGGCCGGGCGGTGCTGCCAGGCGTAATAAAAAGGCAGATCCACCTGAAAGCTGCAACCGGCGATCACGCTGCGGCTGCGGATGTTCATCAGCCAGTCGTTCTCCCGCAGGCTTTGCGTGCTGCGTGCCCCGTGGGCCTGCAACTGCGCGGCAGCCCCCTCGATCTCGGCCAGGATGGCCGACAGCGCATCCACCGCCACATCCGGATCATTCTGAAAGGCTTGCAGCGTCTGGCGCTGGCGCTCCAGCTCGTGCAGCAGATCGGCCCGCACCTCGGCGCGGGATGACAGCTCCAGCAGCTCGAAGAGCGTGTTCAGCGCCGCGTGATGAGACAGCGCATCCGTTTTGCTCACCAGCCGCTCGAAGCGACGATAGAGTTCATCAAGCCGCAGCATCGTGCGGACGCGCTCGTTGAACGGATGCAGATAGGTGATCATGGAAGCCACATCGATAGACCCGCGGGTGGCGGGCATGAACGAGAAACATGCGCCCCACGGCTTGCTAGAGGCGAAGCCAGGGCGAGCGGATGCAGCCGCCAGCTTCGAGCCGCCCAAGCGCCTGGGCGAAGACGGGGGGCCGATGGCCAGCGCCGTCCCGGTCAATGATAACCCCGGCTATCTATCCGACCGGGGCGATAGCCGTAAAGCTGGCCGACAGACGGACGCTCTTGGTCGTCGTGATGCAGGCGGGTGTGGCAGGGAGGCGACCCGGTTGGGTCAATGGGAAACCAAGCTGTCAACGGGGATCACTCGTTGGCGTGGCGCTACATCGCCAGATAACGCTCGTGCAATGCCGCCACCTGCGCCTCGGTCTGCTCGATGCTGCCGCTGTTGTCGATCACGTCGTGGGCGGCGGCCAGTCTTTCTTCGCGTGTGGCCTGCACGGCCATGATCGCTTCCACCTGTTCGGTCGGCAGGCCGGATCGCGCCATCACCCGCGCCACCTGCATGGCTTCAGGGCAATCCACCACCAGCACGCGGTTCACCCGCGAGACCCAGTGTCCGGTTTCAAGCAGCAACGGCACGGCGACCAGCGCATAGGGGGCGCCGGCATCGCGGGCCGCGTCAATGGCCGCCTGTGCCTCAGCCAGAATCATCGGATGCAAAATCGATTCGAGCCTGTGTTTCAGGCTCAGGTCGGCAAACACCCGTTTTCGCATGGCCGCCCGATCCATCCGGCCATCTTCTGCGATCACCGCGTCGCCAAACGCCTCGCGGATGGCAGGGATGGCCCGCCCACCCGGCGCCGTCAGCGCATGCGCGATCTGATCCGTGTCGATCAGCGCCGCCCCTCGCGCCACGAACAGATCAGCCACCAGGCTCTTGCCGCTGCCGATGCCGCCGGTCAGGCCGATGAGGGGAATGAGGGCAGTGGCTTGGTGACTGGCGTGTTCTGTCGTGGACATGATGGAATGGGCGCGGATGGATTTTCAGGCCTTTGACGATAGGCCGGCCCAGCCATTGGCAATGGCTTCGTTCATTTCTTCAAGGGGGGCGACCTTGTCCGTCTGGCCGGCCAACAAGCCGATGAAGTTCTCGATGCGGCCAGAGGAGCCGATTGAATGTGGCGACGGCGTGGCTTCGGATTGGGCGTGTGGCGTGACAGGCCGGTTGTCCTGGATCATTCGCGTCTCCCAAAATGGTGCGCCAACGCCTATTTTAGCCCGCCACCGGCATCAACCACCGCAGGATGTCATCCCGAAAGAAGAGTGCCACGAGGCCGGCGCCGGCCAGATACGGCCCGAAGGGGATCGGCTGCTCTCGGCCGTGCCCCCGGAAAAGGATCAGGCCGATGCCGACCAGGGCGCCGATCACCGACGAGATCAGGATGATGGCGGGCAGCGACTGCCAGCCGAACCAGGCGCCGAGGGCGGCCAGCAGCTTGAAGTCGCCATAGCCCATGCCTTCCTTGCCGGTGAGCAGCTTGAAGAGCCAGTAAATGCTCCAGAGCGACAGATAACCGGCCGCGGCGCCGATCACGGCATCGGGCAGCAGGGCAAAGCCGTGCGGGCTGAGGTTCAGCAGCAGCCCGGCCCAGAGCAGTGGCAAGGTGAGGCTGTCGGGCAGCAGCTGGGTGTCGAAATCGATCAGGGCCAGCGTGAGCAGCACGCAGCAGAAGGTGGCGGCTGCCACGCCGGTGATGGAGAGGCCATGAACCCAGATGGCGGCGAGCGCGAGTAGCGCCGTGATCACTTCCACCATCGGGTAGCGAAGCGGGATGCGCGTGCCACAGCCCCGGCAGGCGCCTTTCAGGAAGAGCCACGACAGCACCGGGATGTTTTCCAGCGCGCTGATGGCGTGCCCGCAGGCCGGACAGCGTGAACGGGGCACCATCAGGTTGAAGGTTTCCTTGGGCGCAGGCGGGAGCGTTCGTTCGTTGAGGCTTGCCTGCAATTCGGCCGCTTCGGCTTCCCAGCGCGCCTGCATCATCAGCGGCAGGCGGTGGATGACCACGTTGAGGAAGCTGCCGACCAACAGACCGATGAGGCCGGCAAACACCAGCGTGAAAGCGGGAGAAACCCAGAATTGTGTGTCGATGCCCATGATGGCAGGGTATCAGACGACCTGACCCAGCTTGAAGATCGGCAGATACATGGCCACGACCAGACCCCCGATCAGTGTGCCGAGCACGACCATGATCAGCGGTTCCATCAGTGAGGACAGGCTTTCGACCGCCTCGTCGACTTCACGCTCGAACACGTCGGCCGATTTGCCCAGCATCGAGTCGAGCGAGCCGGATTCTTCCCCGATCGAGGCCATCTGCATCACCATGTTCGGGAACACGTTGGCGTTCTGCATGGCGATCGTGAGGCTTGTGCCGGTGGCCACTTCCTGCTGGATCTTCTTCGTGGCTTGCAGATAGATCACGTTACCGGCCGCGCCACCCACCGAATCGAGGGCTTCGACCAGCGGCACGCCGGCAGCGAACATCGTCGACAGCGTGCGCAACCAGCGGGCGATGGCCGCCTTGCGGATGACAGGGCCGAAGATCGGCAGCTTCAGCATCGTGCGATCCATCACTTCCTGCATGCGGGGCGAGCGTCGCCAGGCTTGCATGAAGAAATAGATCGACAGACCGATGCCGCCGAAGATGATGTACCAGTTGTTGACGAAATAGTCCGAGATGGCCATCACCAGCAGCGTGGGGGCTGGCAGGTCGGCGCCGAAGCTCTCGAACACGCTCTTGAAGGCCGGGACCACGAACAGCATGATCAGCGCTACCACGATGAAGGCGACGACGAGCACGGCAATCGGGTAGAAGAGGGCGGATTTGATCTTGCCCTTGATGGCCTGGATCTTTTCCTTGTAGAGCGCCAGACGCTCCAGCAGGTCGTCCAGAATACCTGCCTGTTCACCGGCGCCCACCAGGTTGCAGAAGAGCGCGTCGAAGTACAGCGGGTACTTGTGGAAGGCGTGCGACAGGGCCGTGCCGGTTTCGACATCGGTCTTGATGTCGGTGAAGAGCTTGGCCACGGCCGCGTTGTCGGTGCCTTTGGCCACGATCTCGAATGCCTGCAAGAGCGGCACGCCAGCCTTCATCATCGTGGCCAGCTGGCGCGTGAACAGCGTGATGTCCTTGTCCTGGATCTTGCCGCGCGCCGCCTTGTAGCGTTGCTTCTTGATCCGCGTGATCGTGATGCCTTGCCGCCGCAAGGAGTTGACGACGATGGTCTCGCCCGTGGCACGGGTTTCTCCCCGAAGGGTCTTGCCGGCTCGATCGCGGCCTTCCCAAACGAAGGTGAACTCCTTCACCTTCTCTTTTTGAGGCGCACGAGCGCCGGCAGTCATGGCCTTGGCAACCATCTTGGGTCAACTCCAGGTTTTTGGTTAGGCGCTAAATCACGTGGATCGCGCAACAGGGATCAGGCTTTCTTGCCTGCGAACCAGCGTGCGAGGGACAGGCGCAGGCTCGTCTTGCCGGCGGCGGTGCGCTCGTCAAGGTGACGAGGCTCTGCCCAGTGCTGCTTCAGGTGGGTGAGTGCGATGAATTGGGTAGGGATCGCGTTCATTCGTTGGTTACGCCTAAGACTTCTTCGATGGTCGTCAGACCTTGTTTCACTTTGATCAGGCCGGAGGTGCGGAGGTCGTTGACCCCTTCCCTTTTGGCCTGGGCTGCAATCTCCATGGCATTACCTGAGCCAAGGATGATTTTCTGAATCTCTTCCGAGATGGGCATGACCTGATAGATGCCAACCCGGCCCTTGTAGCCGGAGCCATTGCAACGCTCGCAGCCCACGGCCTTGTAGGGCCGCCAGCTGCCGTCGAGGTCGTCTTCGGTGAAGCCGGCAGCCAGCAGGGCGTCGTCGTCCATGTCGACTTCGACCTTGCAGCTGCACAACCGTCGCGCAAGGCGCTGCGCCGTGATGAGGATGACGGATGAGGCGATGTTGAAAGGCGCCACACCCATGTTCATCAGACGGGTGAGGGTGGTGGGGGCATCATTGGTGTGCAACGTGGACATCACCATGTGACCGGTTTGAGCGGCCTTGATGGCGATGTCGGCAGTTTCAAGATCCCGGATCTCACCAACCATGATGATGTCCGGATCCTGACGGAGGAAGGATTTCAGTGCTGCTGAAAACGTCAGGCCCGCCTTGTCGTTGACGTTCACCTGATTGATGCCGGGCAGATTGATTTCCGCCGGATCTTCAGCAGTAGCGATATTAACGCCAGGTTGGTTCAGAATATTCAAACATGTGTAAAGTGAGACAGTTTTGCCCGAACCGGTGGGGCCTGTTACCAACACCATACCGTAGGGACGCTGCACGGCGTTCAGCAATGCCTCTTTCTGATCCGGATCATAGCCCAGCGCATCGATGCCCAGTTTGGCCGAGGACGGATCGAGAATACGCATCACGATCTTCTCGCCAAATAGCGTCGGCAGTGTGGAAACCCGGAAATCGATGGCGCGGTTGTTGGAAATGACCAGTTTCATCCGGCCATCCTGCGGCACCCGTTTTTCTGAAATATCAAGTCTGGAAATGACTTTTATTCGTGAGGCGAGCTTGTCCTTGATCACCAACGGTGGTTGGGTCACTTCACGCAATTCGCCATCCACCCGGAAGCGGATGCGATAGAACTTTTCATAAGGCTCGAAATGGATGTCCGAGGCGCCGCCCTGAATGGCGTCCATCAGCACTTTTTGCAAAAAGCGCACGATCGGGGCGTCGTCCACATCGGCATTGTCTTCAAGCGCGACGGCGCCTTCCGGAATGGCGCTTTCCTCTTCCAGCGTCTCGCCGATCAGCTCGGCCAGCTTGTCGGCCGTGCTTTGATCCATGTTCTGGATCAGCTTCATCAGCTTGTGGTGTTCGACCACGATCGGGTCGATCATGGCCTGCTGCTGGAACTTGACGCGCTCGATGGCCTGATGATCGGTGGGATCCGACAGCAGCACCGAGAGCCGGTTGCCGCGTTTGAGCAGCGGCACGATCCGCGTCTCGGCCAGCAGCTTGCGGTCGATCTGATCGAGCGGCAGGATGCTGAAGTCGAGCGTGGCCAGATCCATCATCGGCGTGCCGAAGGTGTCGGCCAGGAAGCGGGCTAGCTTCTGGGGGGCGATCAGCTTGCTGTTGATCACCAGCTCATCGAGCAGATGGCCGCCTTCGGTGGCGCGAGCCTTCGCATGCAGCTCCTGTGCCTGCGCCTGCGTCAGCATCTGGTGCTGGATCAATACCCTGGCCAGACCGGGGAGCACGGATGCTTCACCCTTGTCGGTGCGGTCGGGTTTTTGAGGGGGCGGGTTGAGAGCGGACACGGAACTCACGGCCTTTGAGGAAACGGAGGGAAGGTGTTTCCGACAGTGTGCCGTGTGCCGTAGGGCGCCGCGCGGGGCGCTGGCCAGACGGCCAGTGTTCGTTTACGAACGGCGCCCGATGTTTGTTTGGGTCGATATGGTGCGGCCGTTGGCGTGGGACGAGTTGCCTGATCGGCATCTGCTGGCCGGCCCCTGCTGGCTGGGCGCACGCAGCCGAAGGCGGTGGGGCGGCAAGCCCCTGCCTGTGGCAGGGGCGCGTGGGGATGGGGGGTTACTCGGCGTCGAGCAGTTCGTCCAGCAGCGAGGCAGCCGGAATGAAGAAGAGCGTGCCGGTGACGGCCCGGCTGAAGTCCAGCAGTCGGTCATAGTTGCCGGGCGGGTGGCCGATGAACATGTTCGACAGCATCCGCTCGGGAATGGCCGGGTTGCGGGCATAGCCGATGAAGAAGGTGCCGTATTCGTTCTTCGACGGGCTGCCGAAGGGCAGGTTGGCCCGCAGAATGGCCAGCTCGTTGCCGTCTTCGTCCTCGATCACGTTGAGCGTGATGTGGGCGTTGGCCGGCTTCACGTCGTCAGGCATCTCCTTGTCATCGTACTTGGTGCGGCCGATGACCTTTTCCTGCTCGCTGACCGGCAGCGCGTTCCAGGCGCTCATGTCGTGCAGGTATTTCTGCACGATCACATAACTGCCGCCGGCAAAGTGCGGGTCTTCGTCGCCCACGATCGTGGCCTCGAATGCCTCCTGACCCTCCGGGTTCTCGGTGCCATCGACGAAACCCACCATCGAGCGGGCATCGAAGTAGCGAAAACCATGCACTTCGTCCACGGCCACGGCGCTGTCGCCCAGCGCCTGACTGATCTGCATGGCCAGTTCGAAACAGACATCGATTCGGGTGGCACGGATATGGAAAAGCAGGTCACCCGGTGTGGAAGGGGCCTCGTGCTTGTCGCCCTTCATGGCCTTGAAGGGATGCAGATGGGCTGGCCGAGGCTGCTCGGGAAAGAGCCTGTCCCAGGCGTCTGAGCCGATGCCGATCACGCAGCTCAGGTCGGCGTCCTTGACGCGCAGGTTCAGACTGCGCAGCAGCGCCGGGATCTCGCCCAGGGCGGCACAGACCGCCTCGGGGGCATCGTGGTCGTTGGCGATGTTCATCACGATGAACATGGCGGCGCGGCCTGCGCCTTGTACGACGGGTTGCGGGGTGGCTTGAAGGGAGGATTCGCTCATGAGGCAAAAGACCGTGAAAAGGATGTCAATCCCTTGATTGTAGTGAAGCCGAGCCAGGGGCTGGCCGAGTGGCTGATCGGGCCACCGTACTGGACGGGTGCCGACCTCGTGTCGGAGTTGGGTGCGGTTGCGTCTGTTTCGCGCAACAGCCGCGACAGGCTGGACTCGCTACCTGGATATACCCCTTCTTCTGCCAGTATTGGCACGATGCGCGCCGCTGGCAGATGGGCAAATCTTGGTTCATTGGCTACCTGAAGCAGCCGTTGACGCTCTTCGGTCGTCAGGGCATGGGCTGGCCTGGGGCGGACAGCCTTAGGGCGCTTGTCGCCGGTGATCAACCTGTCGCTGGATTGCCAACGCTGCAAGGAACGGATATTGATACCAGCCTCCTCGCAAGCCAGCTTCAGCCGTGCGCCTGTCTGGTGAGCATCAGCGACGTTCCGAGCCAGAACCTGATGATCTTCGAGACGGAGTATGCTGCCTTCCTCGTCATCTCACCCCTCCATGGTGGATCCTATCGGGGCGACAATCACTCTGACACCGGGGGAATCCGGTGCCAGTGTCAAGGGGGGCACCGGAGGCTTATGAGCTTTGAGCCGACTGGCACAGATGTTAGAAGTAAATCTTGACGCCTGTGCCAAGAGTGCGCGATAAGCCAGGAATTCCAGCAAAGACATTTTGACCAGAGGGGCTCCTGCCGTTCAGGAAGCTGGATGTGACGTATTCTTTGTTAAAGAGGTTTTCGACAAACATGTAAATCTGAAAACGACCCGTTTGCCAGCCGGCGCGCAGATTCGTCAAGTCATATCCTGCCAGGCGGCGGGAGTTGGCGGGATCGATTTCCCGGGAGTCTGTATACTGGTACTCGATACGGCCAAAGGCTGATCCACTGATTGTGGCGAGCATAAACGGATGTCTGTACTCTGCAAAGATTCCTGCCGTAAATTCTGGTGCATATGGGACATCGTTGCCAATAAGGCTGGTATTTTGACCGCCGACCACTTTGGCATGCAATATTGAGAGGTTTGCTCCGAGGGAAAGATTTTTGGTGGCGTGCGCCTTGAATTCCAGTTCTGTGCCATAGGTTCGTGTGTCAGCATTCTGCGCACTCACGAGGCCAATGGAAGGGTTGTACGTGAAAAGTTGTTCGTTTTTATTGTTGTTGAGAAAGGCGGACACAGAGTACCTTATCCGATGATTGAGTAGTGTGCCGCGCAAGCCGGCCTCGTATGACCAGGTTGTGGCGCTCTTGTAGGGGGGTTGAGAAACTCCGGATGAAGCAGACTGGTTGTAATGGAGATATCCGCCGGTTTTCTTCCCTCGGGAAATCGTGATAAAGGCTGTCGCTTCTGAGGTGACGTCATAAGTCAAACCCGTGCGTCCGGTAAGAAACGAATAGTTCAGACTCCCGCTCTCGTCAAAATGACTGTTAGCGCCGTTACGGCCGAGAAACAGTCCGTTGAATTTCTGACTCTCATATGTGCCGCGCAGTCCGGCTATATAGCGCAATTTTTCGGTGGCCGGAAGGGTGATGTCACCAAAAACACCGAGGTCCATTGTTTTTATCTTTCCCGTATAGGAGCCGTTGGCGATCCGGAGGCTCGTGACATCAGTGGTGCTATCGAGGTTCGAGTAGAGGGCGCTTAGACCGGAAACCCAGCGCATGCCTTCTGCGGTTCCTCCGGAAAGACGAAATTCATGAGTGAGTTGCGTGTGCTTTTCGTTGATTTTTCGGGAGTTTACTCCAGGAGGCTGGGATAGGTAGGGTGAATTTCCGGTTTGGGCGCTGCCAAGGAAGCCGTCGATCAAGTCGGCTGTCATTCCAATGTCGTAATGCTGATATCCGGTGATCGACGTAAGTTGGGCGTGGTTCAGGAGTCGTTCGACCTTCAGGCCAACAGTTTCGTTTTCAATGGTTGAAGTCGGAACGGGGTTGAGTGAAGTACGTGGGAAGTATGGGTCATCCAGCAATAGACCTGTTGTCGGGCGTAAGTGGTCATGCCGGTAACTCCCAAACAGTGTAATTTTGGTGTCTTTGTCGGGTTCGATGAGAGCTTTACCTGAAAAAGTGCCAAGTGATTCCTCGCGAACAACGCGATCGCGCCCAATAGCCTGCCCATGTGAATCAAAGAGATAATTTCTCAAGTCTCCGCCATGGTCGTGGATTTTTGCGGAGATACGAGCATGTATTTTGTCTGTAATCGATCCGGAAAGCATTGCGTTATATTCACGTCTTTGATTGGAGCTTAGCTCAGTGCCGACCTCGCTGGTTGGTGTGCGGGTTGGAACGTTCGTCTTGATGTTGACGACCCCCGCTTGTGCATTCAGGCCGAATAACACCCCCTGAGGGCCGCGTAGAACCTCGACTTGCGACACGTCCAAAAATCGCTGGTCAAATATGCGAGTTGGGACAGGGAGGTCATCGATGTAATAGATGACGGATGGGGAAATCAGTGCTGAAGACGAGCCAATGCCTCGGATATTAAGCAGGTTGGCGAATGGAATGCCGCTGTCGGAAAAGTTGAAATTTGGTACCCATCGAGCTAGTTCTTGAGTTTTCTGAATTCGCTTGTTTTCCAGGTCCATGTCCGTTTTTACGGTCACCGATAAGGGTGTCTTCTGTATGTCTTCTTTGATCTTGCGTGCTGTTACCGTAACCGGAGGAAGGACTGAGGCATCGCTTTCGTGAGGTGATCCCAATTTTTCTATCGCGAGTGGGTTTTTCTGATCGATGCTGTCCTGTGAGTAGGCCTGTCCAAAAGAGACGGATAGGAGGAGTGAAAAAACCGGAGGTTTAAGGCGGAGCCTTTTCACGGTCTCTATTGAAAACGATGACATGGCGAATCCAGGTCTCTATCAAACGAGTCAAGGGGGCGCACGGGAATCAGCAACCATGCGTATCATTTGTGACAGACAAAGCCTTTGCTGTGGTCATTGTTCCACCAGATCATGAAAGCAATCAGTTTCTCCGCATTCTGACGGCTAGACATGGCGATTTCCCTTGTCTTCAATCCGGTTGCGTGATGCTGAAAAAATGGCGGTCTGTACGGTTTGATTATCGCCATAGATGATAGGATCTCTGGATTGATTTCATATGCAAGACGGAGGAATTTCTATGCAAACCCTTCAGGGTTCATATCTTTGTGTGGACTTTGGGTGTTCAAGGCATGATGCCGGCGCTGGCATTGAACTTAGCAGGCTGTTGAAATGCCTCGCCACTCATCACACGATCACGGCATGCGCGCTGTCAGTCATTGATTTCACGACATGACTTGACGAGCAACATCACGATCAGTGGTTGAGCAGGCGGTATTTCAATAGCCTGCTAGTGATGGCGTGAGACGGAGGAGGCCATAGGGAGAGCAGCTACCATCACTGGTGAGACTACTGCTGCTTATTGCCGAAGATGGACTTCGGCGAGCGGCCGAAGTAGCGTGTGAATGCGACCGAGAAGTTGTTGGGATATTTGTAGCCGACTTGCCATGCGGCCTGCGCCACCTGTTTGCCGGCTTCAAGCAGCGTGTACGCCTTTCGCATGCGCAGATCAAGGAGTACGCCCATTGGCGTGTTGTTGTAGAGGTAGTGGAAACCCTTCTTCAGCTTGTGCGCGTTCATGCCGACAGCCGTAGCCAAGTATTCAACCGTCAGCGCCTGGTGCAACTGGTTGGTCAGAATGTCGCGAGCACGCTCAATGCGCTCAATGTCATCAGTGGTCAGCGGGGTGCTCCCTGTCGGTTTGGCAGGGGCAAGCAGATTGAATTGTTCAGCCAGCAGGCTGAGCGCGTGGATATGCAGATCCAGGCGATGGTGGCAGTTTGGTTGCGCCATGATGCAAGGCTGCATGTAGCGTGTCAGCGCGGCGGCGTGCGCCATCGTCGCGCTGCTGCTGGTGTGGAACGACAAGCAATGCAGACCGGTGCCGCTCAGAATCTGAACCGCACGTTCCGGTCCCACATACTTGTTCAGCGCAGTCTCATTGACCACTAGGCGCAGTTGCGAGACGGGATCGTCTGCTTCGTAGTGCCTTGCCCCATGAATGGCTTGGAACGCTGTGATGGTGGTGTGGCCTGCCTTGAAAAGCAGGCTGGAAGTGTCGTCTCCTCGGTAACCAGACTTCCCGTGCAGGCCGATCGTGACCACCATCACGCGCCCGGCGTGGGGCCCATTGCTTTCTTCGACCAGTGGTCGAGTGGGATGGTAGTGCAGGCGGCCCAGCAAGAATCCTTGTTCCAGCTCCATGCACTCGGTATAGCAATTGCCAAGATCGTCGGGCAATTGCAGACGCACTCGACCGTCGTCGAGGGCGCAGCATAACCGAGGCTGATCCGTCGTCAGACGGCAGCAGCATTTGCGTGTGCTCATCGTTCCTCCCGTGTCAAGCGTTCTGCATACGAACAACTCCGTCTCGCATATTAATTAATAAAAATTCTTCTCATTAAGTATATATCATCAATTCTAGGTTTGAGAATTTGTTATGTCCAAGTCATGGTTATCGAAGGAGAAGACGTGGTGTGTCAATCGTTGAAAGCGGTCGCTTCACCTGCGCATCTGACCGAGCCGCATGCGCTGCAATCTTGCTGGGATCTTCAGTTGTCCGGGGTGGGAGCAGATGCCTTGCGGGTGGCTTTGGAGTGTGACCTGTTCGCTCACCTGGGGCAGTTCGTCAGCGCGGACAAGATTGCTGAAGAGCTGGTCTTGGATCACGCCAACACAGGCTATTTGCTGGAGATCCTGTGGAGCATGAATCTGTTGGAGTGCGAGGGCGGCGCTCAGCGATGTTACCGCAATCTACCCGTCGCTGCCCACTACCTTAGCACCGATTCCGATCATTACTGCGGGGATGCACTCTTGTTCCGTCATCACATCCTGCGGCAGTTCGGTATGCAGTTGGAGGGTCTGGTACGGAAGGGAAGCGGCATGACGTCTGGCCCGGATGCAGACACCATTCAGCAAGGATGGGCAATGGCTGCGCGCTCGCAGATTGAGCAGGAACAGCGCGCCGTCACGGCGGAAGTGGCGTGCAAGCTGTTCACCGAGCTACCGGAGTTTCCGCACGCGAAGCGGCTGCTGGATCTGGGTGGTGGCCCTGGTCTGGTTGCTATCGCCCTGGCGCAGTCGCAGCCGGCGTTGACAGGGACTGTCTTCGAATACGACGCAGTAGCGGCGACTGCCGCCGAGCGTATTGCTGAGGCCGGGTTGTCGCATCGCTTGCAGGCGGTCGGCGGCGACTTGAACAAGGATGATTTTGGCGCCGACTACGACCTGATCTGGTGTTCGTCTGTTCTGCATTTCGTGCAGGACATTCCGGCGGTGCTCGATCGGTTGTATCAGGCCATGAGGCCAGGAGGTGTTTTGGTGTGTTGTCACGCGGAAGTGCATGCGACAGCGCCGCAGGCCAGGCGCATCTTGCAATATTACCTGAGCCTGCGGATGCAGGGCAGACATGTTCTGCCTGAAGGGGAGCTGGCGCACAGTCTGTCGCGTGCCGGATTTGTCGATGTTAAGCAGTGGGATGACGTGCGCTTTCCTGTTACCCCGGTTACTGCATTGGTCGCACATAAAGCGCGTGGAGAGTCACGATGACGAGAACGCGGTTGTGGGGGCTGCAACTCCTGTTTGGATGGATGAACTTGGTGTTGGCGGTTCCGAGCATCTATCTGATGTTGGGCATGCCGTTGGTGATGCGTCAGCACGGCTGGACGGGTACGGAGATCGGTCTGTTCCAGTTGGCAGCGTTGCCGGCCATCTTCAAGTTCATCCTGGCGATACCGGTGCAGCGTGTGCGATTCGGTGGCGGGCACTTCGTGCATTGGCTATGGCTGCTGGGCGTGCTGTTGCTCGCTCTGTATGTCGGAATTGGCCGGCAGAGCCTGATCGAACATCGTCTGCCTCTGTTTGCGCTGACTTTTGCCATCAGCATTGCTTCCACCTGGATGGACATTCCCCTGAACGCGTTGGCCGTGCAGTGGCTGCCGCGTACAGAGCAGCTACGGGCGGGCAGCATTCGATCGGCGGCACTGTTTGTCGGGGCGCTCGTCGGTGGCGGCGCCATGTTGATCGTGCAAGCACGTTGGGGCTGGCAAGCACCGTTTGTGATGATGGCAGTGGGATTGCTGATTGGTTGTCTGCCGTTCGCGGCGCTGCGAGAGAAGGCCGCCCTCCAGACAACTACCGAGTCAGGTGCGCAACCGGGTTTTGTTGCCGATTGGGCGAGCTTCTTTGAGCAACCGGGAGCCAAGCAGTGGATATGGCTCCTGTTGACCAGCTTTCCGTTCATTGGCGCGGTCTGGCTCTACCTCAAGCCCTTGATGCTTGACCAGGGCATGCCTTTTGAGCAAGTGGCGTGGACGGTGGGCATCGCGGGCGGCATCACTGGAGCTCTGTTCAGCCTGATCGGTGGGCGCTTGATGCGGGTACTGGGCGTTGCTCGGGCGATTCCGGCCTATCTCCTTGTGGCGTTATGTGCGCTGGTACTTCTCACCGTCGCCGTATGGGCGCAGTTGGGGCCTATCTGGTTGACCGCCAGTGCTCTGGTCGTGGCGGCAAGTATGGGCGTGGTATCGGCCTTGATGTTCGGCCTGACCATGTTCTTTACCCGTCGGCAGTGCAACGCCTCGGACTACGGGCTGCAATCGACCCTCTTCACGGTGGCGCGTATGGCGGTACCTGTGGGGGCGGGCATGATCTTGGATCGATTTGGCCACGCTGGCATGTTGACTGGATTGAGCGTTGGTGTGCTGTGCGCGTTCCTGCTGGCCTGGCGGGTGCGGCAGAGTGTTGGTACCACCGCGGAGGCAATGCTGACCGCGGACTAGCCACCGCGTACGAAGCGGTGTCGAGCAGGTAAAAAACAGGAGGAGAGTTTCGTGATGGAAGCAAAGGAGGCGCGAACCATTGGCGTGTGCCTTGTCAGTCAGGATGACGGGTTGACGCAAGATCTTGGGGCCGTTCTGGAGACTTTGAATAATCTGCTTCGAGGTGCAGGCACCGGTGTTCAACCGGAAACGCAGAGAACCGATCTCAACTGTCTGTACAGGCAGGTGCTCCATCAAGCGAGCCATTATCTTAAATCACAAGCGGAAGGTGCCGTATCGCTCTCTCTCGAACTGCAGTGCTTTTCGTCGATTCCTTCCGCCAAGGAGGTGCTGAGCGCACCCGAACGGCAGGCCAGCACAGAATGCGTGCTGCTGGATGCCCGTAACGAGGATCCCGACGTCGCTGGAGACCCCTTCCTGCCGCTGATGTCCAGTTGGACAGGCGCCAGGCTATCACCGTGCTCCGCTATCCATCGGATGTTCACGGCGGCTCGCTATTTACGGTACTGGATGTTCTTGGTGGCGTGATCTCCGCGCTCGGCGTTACGGCTGCTGTGCTTAATCGAGAGATTCTTGGCTCTGGTTCTGAAGTGGAAAGCTCGCTGCTTGGTACTGCTGACCATCTGATGCGGGTAACACGCACCGATGCCGGAACCTCAGTGCTAGCCGGCGTGTATAGGGCCGCGGACGCTTCTATTGCGATTGACTGTCAGACGGAAGAGCAGCTTGCTTCGATCGCAGCTTGGCTTGGTGCGCAAATCGACGATCAGGCGTGCGTTTCTGCACTGGAACGACTGCTTCCCACGCGTGCTGCTTCCGAATGGGAATCAGAATTTAACGCATTGGGTGTTCCGGCGCTTGTGTTGGTCGAAGACCTTGCTCAACTTGCAGTCGATGCTCGATTTTCCACTCATCTTCGCAAGAAGTCTTACTCGTCAGTCGATTCTCCGTGGAGCTTTCTATGAATACCTCAGGCATCATCGATCTCGTTCCTGCTTCATTGCGTCGCCGTTGGGCGGAAGATGGCACCTATCCCAATAAGCCAGTTTTTACGTTGTTCGCGGAGAAGGCTAAGTCCAATCCAGAGAAGCCGGCAGTGCTATCGAGCGATGGCATCGTCACGTATGGCGATTTGATGAACGCCGCGTTACGACTGGCCAACGGTTTGAGACGGGCGGGCATCGTGGCTGGCGATGTCGTCGCTTATCAGTTGACCAATCACTGGGTTTGCTGCGCCATTGATCTGGCGGTGGCGGCGTTGGGCGCCATCGTCGCGCCGTTTCCGCCGGGCCGTGGCAAGCTTGACATCCAGTCGCTTGTCCGTCGCTGCGATGCGCGGGCGGTCATCGTGCCGAATGAATATGCAGGAATCGATCTGTGCGAGGTGATTGAGTCGCTGCGTCCTACATTGCTGTCGATGCGTATCTTGATCGTGCAAGGGCCGCCACGCGAAGGCTGGATTACACTCGATACGTTGCTCGAATCAGTACAGATGCCGGAGGAAGACTTGCCTGATGTTTGCCCTGACTCCCCTGTGCGGTTGCTGGTGTCCTCGGGAACCGAGGCGGAACCCAAGCTGGTGGCCTATTCGCATAATGCATTAATCGGCGGGCGGGGCCGATTCCTGCAACGGATCTTGCCTGCTGATGGCGAGTTTCGCGGCATGTATCTTGTTCCGTTAGGTTCATCTTTTGGCTCGACTGCAACTTTCGGAGTTCTTTGCTGGCTAGGCGGGTCGCTAGTTCTTCTTCCCAAATTTGACGTGCCCTCGTCAATTGGTGCTATCGCCACCTTTAAACCGACCTTCATTTTGGGGGTGCCGACAATGCTCCAGAGAATCGCGGCTGACCCAGCGTTGGGCGCGATCGATAAATCGGGCTTGCTAGGGTTGATCGTGGGCGGGTCGGTGATCGACGAAGCGACTGTGAGACGTTGCACCGAGGCCTTCGGCTGTGGGTTCATCAATTTGTATGGGTCAGCCGATGGAGTGAATTG
The DNA here is from genome assembly GCA_030532895.1 of Lautropia sp. Classification (GTDB taxonomy): domain Bacteria; phylum Pseudomonadota; class Gammaproteobacteria; order Burkholderiales; family Burkholderiaceae_E; genus Lautropia. Next base: position 161,819 of record JAUNKF010000003.1, read on the forward strand.
TCACAATACCTTGGATGATCCCGTAGATATGGTATTGACCAGTGTTGGAAAACCAAATCCATCAGTCTGCGAGATTCGTGTTGTCGACGACGAAGGCAGGGAAGTCCAACAGGGAGAAATCGGCGAGATTATCGCGCGTGGTCCGCTGAGCCCCATGCAGTATGTGAACGCGCCAGAGCTGGATACCTTTTATCGCGACTCCGAAGGCTGGGTGAGGACCGGCGATCTGGGGTACATTGATGAAAATGGCTATTTGGTGTTGGCCGGTCGCAAGAAGGACATCATTATCCGCGGTGGGGCCAATATCAGCCCTGTTCAGATCGAAGGGCTTGTCATGGAGCACCCGGATGTGATGACGGTGGCGTGCGTACCGGTTCCTGACGCCGACCTTGGGCAGAAGGTATGCGTGTGCATTACTTTGCGTGATGGAGCGCCGAAGTTCTCTCTCTCTCGGAAATCGCGGACTTTTTGCGCGCCAAGGGCCTGGAAGTCAACAAGCTGCCCGAATACCTGCGCTTCTATCGAAGTTTGCCGCTGACGCCTGCAGGAAAGGTCGACAAGCGTGCGCTTTCGGAGGACGCAGCCAAGGTTGGCTCTTCCAAGCAGACGGCGCATAGGTGATTGCTATGAAGTGTGACGTGGTGTCGGCCAGCGCATTGGCCAAGAAAGTTCGACATTTTGTTGATACTCAGATACTGCCCAATGAATCGGTTTTGGCAGCTGATGATAATGACGCGCGGACGCTGACAATCGAGTTGACGAGGCGCGCGCGGCTAGCCGATATCTTCGGCACTTTCTATCCCATGGATCACGGTGGTCGGATCGGACGGCTAGCAGACTATATGCAAGTAGCGGAACAGGAGGGCCGGTCAGAGTATGCGCCGGGAATCCTGGGGGCTGATGCGACATTGGACGCCTACATGCTGTTCCACTATGCCAGGCCCGTCGTTAGGGAGAGGTTTCTTCATCCTCTGGTAAAGGGGGCCGCGGTATCAAGCTACGCCATGTCGGAACCTGACAGCATCGGCTCCATTCCGGCGACGATGACATGTCGGGCGCAGTTTCAGAACGGATACTGGCATGTGAATGGACGAAAGTGGTTCATCTGCCGTTCTCAGGTTGCGAGCTTTGCCACCGTAGTGGCAAGAACTTCGGATGGCCCAGTGAGCGGCGCCTTGTCAATGTTGGTTGTCCCAACTGATGCGACCGGGTTCCAGATCGTGCGTCCTCTGTCGATACTGGGACGATGGCGGGGGCAAAACGAGCTGTCTTTCAACAACGTTGCTGTACCCGAGGACTACCTATTAGGAATGAAGGGGCAGGGAGTCGCCCTGATGCAACAGCGTTTGTCATTGGGTCGCCTCCTGCGCGCGGTGCAATGGCTGGGGCTTGCGCAACGCTGCTTCGACATTATGTGCGAACGGATTCATTCTCCGCGGGGCGAAATGGCTCGTCTTGCCGACAAGCAGTTGGTGCGAGCACGAGTCTATAAGGTCTATCGTGGTATCGCATCAGCGCGCTGCTTGCTGCAAGACGCAGCGGAGAAATTCGATGAGGGGGTGAGTAATAGCATTGAGGTCAACGTTACCAAATTAGCTGTATCGGATGCGCTGAGTGCGGCTGTCGATTGTGCGATTCAGATCATGGGTGCCGAAGGGCTTGCTGACTGGACTCCGTTGTCCGGTATCTATAGGGTGGCACGCACTACACATATTATGGATGGTGCGGACGACGCCCTGATTAGCGCAGTTGGAAGACAGTTGCTATCGGCTACAAAGCCTGATCGGTTATTCGATCCGTTACGACCATCAATGAATCTGTCGAAGGTTTCGGAATGAACGGGGCTGTGAAATTCCCTCATGGCCAGACGGAGTCTCGCCTGGGTGGCCTGCTGACCCTGGCGATGGGGATGCCGATGATGGTGTTCTATGCCATCGGTATCCTGGGGCCGCAGCTCATGGCCGATCTGGAACTGTCTCGGGAGCGCCTGGGATGGCTGACCACCAGCGCGTTTGGGCTGGCCGCGCTCTTCTCGCCCTGGGCGGGGAGTTGGGTTCAGCGCATGGGCAGCCGCCGCGGATTGCAGACCCTGTTCCTGCTGGTCGCCCTGTCTTTCACCCTGATGGTTTTGTTGCCCGGCTTCAGGGGCATCGTGGTGGCCTTGCTGTTCTGTGGCGCGGCGCAGGCACTGGCAAATCCGGCCACTAACCAGGCTATTGCGCAAGCCGTCCCGGCCGAGCGCAGGGCCGCGGTGGTGGGGCTCAAGCAATCGGGGGTGCAGGCGTCCGCCCTGGTGGCCGGGCTAGTGTTGCCCAGCCTGGCTTTGGGGCTGGGATGGCGCGGTGCCTTCGCGGTATGGGTGCCGGTGGCGCTGCTGCTGGCATGCCTCTCGATGCGTCTGATCCCTCATCAGGCCGCCGGATGCGGGGGACCCCGCTCCTTCAGGGTGGATCGACCCAATGGCCGGCTCGCGATGTTGATGGCCATCCAGTTCTGTGCTGGCCTGGCGTTGTCCTCGTTCGTCACTTTTCTTGGCGTCCATGCGCACCAACTGGGCGTGTCCGCCCGACTCATCGGTGTGATGGTGAGCGCTTTCGGCGTCATGGGCATCCTGTCGCGGCTGCTGCTGACCCCGATTGGCGCTCGCCTGCGTGACGAAACGGTGCTGCTCGGAACGCTCTTTCTACTGGCTGTAGCGGCGCTGTTGGTGATGCAGCTGGCCGGGCCGGATCGATACTGGCCGTTGTGGGTGGGCGTCCTGGGCATGGGGGGGACGGTGGTGGCGACCAACGCCATTGCCATGAGCATGCTCCTGCGAGACCTACGCTTTGGCTTGCCGGCAAGTACCGCGGGCATGCTGTCGCTTGGCTTCTTTGGCGGGTTTGCCGTCGGCCCGCCGCTGTTCGGTGTCCTGTTGGCCCTGCCGGGCGGGTTTTCGGTGGCCTGGCTGTTTCTGTTCGGGTCACTAGTTGCTGCAATCCTGCTGTGTGCAGGCCTGTACCGCCTGCGACACCGGCAGGAAGAGATTTGACACCATGCGGCAAGACGTGCTGAGGCAAGCTGCGATTGCGGCTATCTTTGAACGTATGGACAGCATGGCAATGCAATGCGATGACAAGTTTCCGCTGTTCCGCGCAGCTTCTGTCTCGCACTGGACGCTCTCAAGACGAGGGTCCTGGATGGGTGGGTTCTGGGCGGGTCTATGGTGGTTGAAGGCAGCCATCACAGGTCAATGTACGGATTTCGAGCAAGCGGTGCGGTGGAGCACAAAGTTGGAGACTCTACTGGATGAGCCAAGCGTAAATCGTAGCTTCGTATTCTGGTATGGTCCTGGTCTTGGTGGTAGATTGCATGGCAATGACGATGCGACACGGCTTGCGCAGCGTGCGATGCAGGCAATGGCTGACAGCTTTGACGGGTCTCTAGCCGCGTGGCCGCTAGGTGAAGGCATGGGGGGCGGAGAGAGCGGGCGCCACATGCTCAATGTGGATTCTCTGGCTCCAATTCTCTCTTTGATGCATACGTACGGAGGACGGGTAGGATGCGCTATGGCGCAATGGCATCTTGATACCTGTATGACGCATTTAGAGGGGGATGATGGTGCTTGGCGCAGTCACGTGGCGCTTCCGGTTTCGCGTCTTGCTGATGAGAGTGCAGTTACATGGCAACGAGGACAGGCGTGGGCGATGCTGGGGCTTGCCGAGGCTGTACGCGTGTATGGACAGGAACGGTATATTGATGCGGCGGTACGCGCATGCACGTATTGGCGCCGGCAGTGGGGGAAATCAGTGGCAGCCAAGGATGCATGGCCTGCTGACCCATGTGCATTGGCCATTGCATCCGTGGCCCTGCTCAGGCTGTGGAGACACTTGCCGGATAGGTTATGGTTGTGTGAACTGTCTTGCCTGCATCTCGAAGAGATTTTGACAAAGGAAGTTGTGGAAACCGGAATTTTTGTGGGGCATTACTATCAAACTGCCCCTGACGAGGCACAGTTGGTGGAATCTCCCTGTGCTACCTTTTTCCTGCTTGAAGCTCTTTTGATTCAAGAAAGGGTATTGTAAACCTTCGGATCCGCAGCTTGTAAAGCGGTTGGAGAGCGATTTGCGGATAGTAATTGGGTGGGCGAAGGACGTTTTCAGGAAACTCCTGTGACCGACATGTCCTATGCGCCCAACTAGAGCAAACGGGAATGCTGCGGGGTGTGAGGCGTGGCTCGAAGGGGGCGTGGATTTGGGCTAATGGGGGATGTGGACAATCTTGGTGTGAGTAACTCGTGTCAAGACGCCATATAGTCCAATCGAACTAGTTCCTGTGCCGGCCGTTTCCCCTTCCATTGGTGAATGTTCGGGCCGCCGCAGGCGGGCTACAGTGAGAGGGACAAAAGATCCAGTCCACTGCACGGGGGAACATGTCATGGCCACCGCCCTTCGATCACCCGCCAGCGCCGTCCCCAAGGGGGCGTACTCGGTGCTGGTCTCCAGCACCTTTGCATTCACCATCTGTTTTGCGATCTGGATGATGTTTGCCGTGCTGGGCATTCCGATCAAGGCGCAGCTCGGGCTGAACGAAACCCAGTTCGGTTTGCTCACCGCCATGCCGGTGCTGACCGGTTCCATTGTGCGGGTGCCACTCGGCATCTGGACGGATCGCTACGGTGGCCGGATCGTCTTCTTTCTGCTGATGATCAGCACGGTGATTCCGATCTGGCTGATGAGCTATGCCACCCAATACTGGCATTTTCTGGTGCTCTCGCTCTTCGTCGGGCTGGCCGGCGGCTCGTTCTCGGTGGGCACGCCCTATGTGGCGCGCTGGTTCCCGCGGGATCGGCAGGGCTTTGCGATGGGGGTGTTCGGTGCCGGCAATTCGGGTTCGGCGCTGACGAAATTCGTGGCGCCGGCGCTGATCGTGGCCGCTGGTGGCAGCTGGGAGATCGTGCCGAAGGTGTATTCGGTGGCGATGCTGGTGACGGCGCTGCTCTTCTGGTTCGGCACGCACACGAACCCCGCCCACAATGTGCCGAATTCCGTCTCGATGCGGGCGCAGCTGCAGATGCTGAAGGATCCGCGCGTCTGGCGCTATTGCCAGTATTACTCGGTGGTCTTTGGCGGTTATGTGGCGCTGGCGCTGTGGATGACGAAGTACTACATCGGTGAATATGGCTTCGACATCGGGCTGGCGGCGCTGCTCGCAGCCTGCTTCTCGCTACCGGGGGGCGTGCTGCGTGCGATCGGGGGGTGGATCTCCGACAAGTACGGCGCTTATCGCACCACCTGGTGGGTGATGTGGGTGTGCTGGGTCTGCTTCTTCATCCTCAGCTATCCGCAGACGGATTTCACGATTCAGACCGTCAACGGCCCGCAAAGCTTCTACATCGGGCTGAACCCCTGGGTTTTCACCTTCCTGCTCTTCGTGGTGGGTATTGCCACCGCCATTGGCAAGGCATCGGTCTTCAAGTTCATCTCCGACGATTTCACCGACAACATCGGTGCGGTTTCCGGTGTGGTGGGTCTGGCCGGTGGCCTGGGCGGTTTTCTGCTGCCGATCCTCTTCGGCATCGCGCTCGATCTCACCGGCATCCGGTCGAGCTGCTTCATGCTGCTCTATGGCACGGTCTGCGTGAGCCTCGTCTGGATGCATTTCAGCTTCCGTGCGCCGGCACGTGCCGGTCACGCCCGACAGGAGACCTGATCATGTCATCCCATCTGCTGACTCATTGGGCACCCGAAGATCCGGATTTCTGGCAACGCGAAGGTGCCCGCATTGCCAACCGCAACCTGTGGATTTCGATTCCGGCGTTGATGCTGGCGTTTGCGATCTGGCTGCTGTGGAGCGTGGTGGTGGTGAACCTCGACAAGGTGGGCTTCGAGCTGTCGAAGAACCAGATGTTCTGGCTGACGGCCTTGCCTGCGCTCTCGGGCGCCACCCTGCGGATTTTCTACAGCTTTCTGGTGCCGATCTTTGGTGGCCGAAAATGGACGGTGATTTCGACGTTGAGCCTGCTGGTGCCGGCCATCGGCATGGGCTTTGCGCTGAAAGACCCGAGCACGAGCTACGAGGTGCTGCTCGTGCTGGCGCTGCTCTGTGGGCTAGGTGGGGGAAATTTCAGTTCCAGCATGGCCAACATCAGTTTCTTTTTTCCGAAGGCCAAAAAGGGGATGGCGACGGGCCTGAATGCGGGTATCGGCAACCTCGGTGTGAGCCTCACCCAGTTCGTGGTGCCGCTCGTGATCAGTGGCGCGATGGTCGGCGTGGGGGGCGATGGGCTGAGTTTCACCGCACCGGATGGCTCGGTGAAAACCTTGTGGCTGCAGAACGCCGGCTTCGTCTGGGTGCCCTTCATCCTGATCGCCTCGGTGGCGGCCTGGTTCGGCATGAACGACATTGCCGATGCCAAAGCCTCGTTCAAGGATCAGGCCGTGATCTTCAAGCGCAAGCACAACTGGCTGATGTGCTGGCTGTATATCGGCACCTTCGGTTCCTTCATCGGGTTTTCGGCCGGACTGGCCTTGCTCACCAAATCGCAGTTTCCCGATGTGAATCCCACGCAATATGCCTTTTTAGGCCCCTTGGTGGGGGCACTGACACGCCCGGTGGGGGGCTGGATGTCGGACAAGCTCGGGGGAGCCAAGGTGACGCTCTACACCTTCGTGCTGATGATGCTGGCAGTGATCGGTGTGATGGCCTTTTTGCCCTCGGACAGCGGTGGCGGCAGTTTTCCGGCTTTTCTTGGCATGTTCATCGCGCTCTTCGCGCTGACCGGTATCGGCAATGGCTCGACCTTCCGGATGATCCCGGTGATTTTTCTGACCGAGCGCCAGCGTGAGGCGGGCCAAACGCCCGAGGCACAGCGGCAGGCCGTGCTCAATGGCAACAAGGAGGCGGCTGCCGTGCTGGGGTTCTCGGGGGCCATCGGTGCCTACGGCGGTTTTTTCATCCCGAAAAGTTTTGGTACCTCACTGGAGCTGACCGGTGGTGTGAGTGCGGCGCTCACGGGCTTCATCGTGTTCTATCTGAGCTGCGTGCTCATCACCTGGTGGTTTTACGCGCGCAAAGGGGCAGAGATGCCCTGCTGAGCAGTAGCGCGAAGGCCATCGTGATGGGGGCGCCAAGCAGGTGGCCAGGATTCAAACGCCGATGTGAGCGCACGCCGGCGACAAGGAGAAGGAGCTGACATGAGTCATTTTCTGGATCGATTGAAATTTTTGTCCCGCACCCAATCGACCTTTTCGGGCGGGCATGGGGCGGTCGTCAAGGAAGACCGGCAGTGGGAGGACGCCTATCGTTCACGCTGGCAGCACGACAAGGTCGTGCGCTCGACGCACGGGGTCAACTGTACCGGATCGTGCAGCTGGAAGATTTACGTGAAGAACGGGCTGATCACCTGGGAGACACAACAGACCGACTACCCGCGCACGCGCCCGGATCTGCCCAACCATGAGCCGCGCGGCTGTCCGCGCGGGGCGTCTTACAGCTGGTATGTGTATTCGGCGCAACGGGTGAAGTATCCGATGGTGCGTGGCGAGCTGATGGCCCTGTGGCGTGAGGCTCGCAAGACGATGAACCCCATCGAGGCGTGGCGCTCGATTGCCCAGGATCCGGTCAAGGCCGCGCGCTACAAGCAGGCGCGAGGCCAGGGCGGCTTCGTGCGTGCCGACTGGGATACCGCCACCGAAATGATCGTGGCGGCCAATGCCGTCACGATCAAGGATTTTGGGCCGGATCGGGTGATCGGCTTTTCGCCGATTCCGGCCATGTCGATGGTGAGCTATGCGGCGGGGGCACGTTATCTGAGCCTGATCGGTGGTGCCTGCCTGAGCTTTTATGACTGGTATTGCGATCTGCCACCGGCCAGTCCGCAGATCTGGGGCGAGCAGACTGATGTGCCCGAGTCGGCCGACTGGTACAACTCAGGCTATCTGATGGTGTGGGGATCCAATGTCCCGATGACTCGCACGCCCGATGCGCATTTCTACACCGAGGTGCGCTACAAGGGCACGAAGACGGTGGCCGTCTCGTCCGACTTTGGCGAGATGGTGAAGTTTGGCGATATCTGGCTGGCGCCCCGACAGGGCACGGATGCCGCGCTGGCGATGGCCATGGGCCATGTGGTGTTGACGGAGTTTCATCGTGACAATCCGTCGCCTTACTTCACCCGCTATGTGAAGCAGTACACCGACATGCCGATGCTCGTCTGCCTGAAGGACAAGGACGGCATGCTGGTGCCTGATCATTTCCTGCGGGCCTCTCATCTGCCTGATCAGCTGGGTGAGCAGAACAATCCCGAGTGGAAGACCGTGCTTGTCGATGAGGCCACGAATGCACTCGTGGTGCCCAATGGCACGATCGGTTTTCGTTGGGGCGAGGACAAGGCCGACACCGGCAAGGTGGGGCGCTGGAACCTGGAGATGAAAAATGGGGGAACGGGCGCCGATATCGAGCCAAGGCTCAGCCTGAAGGATGTGCACGACGAGATCGTCACGGTGGGTTTCAATTATTTTGCTGGCCAGTCACGATCGGAACTGATCGGTCGCAAGGTGCCGGCCCGGCGGGTGACGCTCGCCGATGGCGGAACCGTGCTGGTGGCCACCGTCTACGACCTGCAAATGGCCAACTACGGGGTGGACATGGGCCTGGGCGATGAGGGCGTGGCCAAGTCCTTTGACGACGATGTGCCTTACACGCCGGCCTGGCAGGAAAAATACACCGGGGTGCCCCCGCATCTGGTCACGCAGGTGGCGCGTGAGTTTGCGCAGAATGCGCATGACACAACGGGCCGCAGCATGGTCATCATCGGTGCCGGCATCAATCACTGGTATCACACCGACATGGCTTATCGCGGCATCATCAACCTGTTGATGATGTGTGGCTGCATCGGACAAAGTGGGGGGGGCTGGTGTCATTATGTGGGCCAGGAAAAGCTGCGTCCGCAGTTTGGCTGGCTGCCGTTGGCTTTTGCGCTGGACTGGTCACGTCCGCCCCGCCAGATGAACAGCACCAGCTTTTTCTATGCACACACGGGGCAGTGGCGGCACGAGCAATTGGCCGTGGATGAGATCCTCGGGCCAGCAGCCGAACGCGAGCCCCTTCAAAAGATGGCGCTCATCGACCTGAACGCGAAGGCCGAGCGTCTGGGCTGGTTGCCATCGGCGCCACAGCTGGAGACGAACCCGCTCGACCTCTGTGATGCGGCCGAGCAGGCTGGCGTGTCGCCTGTCGACCACCTGCGTGAGGGGCTGATGAGCGGTGCGCTGCGCATGAGCTGTGATGACCCGGAAAACCCGAAGAACTTTCCGCGCAACCTCTTCATCTGGCGCTCGAACCTGCTCGGCTCCAGCGGCAAGGGGCACGAGTACATGCTGAAGTATCTGCTCGGTACGCAAAGCTCGCTGTTCTCGGATGGCAAGGACGCCGTGCGTACCTCGGAAGTGACGTGGCATGAGACCTTGCCCGAGGGCAAGCTCGACCTGGTGACGGTGCTGGATTTCCGGATGAGCACGACGTGTCTGTACGGGGACATCGTGCTGCCCACGGCCACCTGGTATGAAAAGGATGATCTGAACACCTCCGACATGCATCCTTTCATCCACCCCCTCTCGGAGGCGGTGCAGCCTTTGTGGGAGAGCAAGACCGATTGGGAAATCTACAAGCTGTTGGCCAAACGCTTCAGCGAGATTGCCGGCCCCTATCTGGGCACGCGCAAGGACATCGTGCTGCAACCACTGCTGCACGACACACCCAGTGAGCTGGGCCAACCCTTTGCGCCCAAGGACTGGAAGCAGGGCGAGTGTGAGCTGATTCCTGGCAAGACCGCGCCGAACATGGTGGTGGTTGAACGCAATTACCGCGACATTTACCGGAAATTCACCTCGGTAGGGCCGCTGCTGGACAAGCTCGGTAATGGTGGCAAGGGCATCAGCTGGAACACCGAACATGAGGTGAAGGAGCTGGGCGGGCTGAACAAGGTCGTGATGGAGGCCGGCGTGAGCCAGGGGCGCCCACGGCTCGATACCGCGATTGACGCGGCCGAGATGGTGCTGACCTTTGCGCCCGAAACCAATGGCCATGTGTCGGTGAAGGCGTGGCAGGCGCTGGGCAAGATCACGGGGCGTGATCACACGCATCTGGCCGCGGGACGTGAGCACGACAAGATCCGCTTTCGTGACATTCAGGTCCAGCCGCGCAAGATCATTTCGGCGCCCACCTGGTCGGGGCTGGAATCGGAGGAGGTCAGCTACAACGCCGGTTACACGAACGTGCATGAGCTGATCCCCTGGCGCACGCTGACCGGGCGTCAGCAGTTTTATCAGGATCACCGCTGGATGCTCGATTTTGGTGAGGGATTTTGCGTCTACCGCCCGCCGATCGACACGAAGTCGGTGGGGGCGATGCTGGGCGCCAAACCCAATGGCAACCCCGAAATCCTGCTGAACTGGCTCACGCCGCATCAGAAATGGGGCATTCACAGCACTTATTCCGACAACCTGCGGATGCTGACCTTGAGCCGTGGCGGCCCGCACGTCTGGATCTCGGAAGAGGAGGCAGCCCGCATCGGTGTCGTCGACAACGACTGGGTCGAGTGTTTCAACACCAATGGCACGGTGGTCGCGCGGGTCGTCGTGAGTCAGCGCGTGCCCAATGGCATGTGCCTGATGTACCACGCCCAGGAAAAGATCGTGAACACGCCGGGGGCGGAAACCAGCGGCAAGCGCGGCGGCATCCACAACTCGGTCACACGGGCGGTGCTGAAGCCCACGCACATGATCGGGGGCTATGCGCAGCTGGCCTATGGTTTCAACTACTACGGCACGATCGGCAGCAACCGCGATGAATTCGTGGTGGTGCGCAAGATGAACAAGGTCGACTGGCTGGATGAGCCGGTGACTGAAACCGAACAAGGAGTGGTGTGATGAGAGTGCGCGCGCAAATCGGCATGGTGCTGAACCTGGACAAGTGCATCGGCTGCCATACCTGTTCCGTCACCTGCAAGAACGTCTGGACGAGTCGTGATGGCGTCGAATATGCCTGGTTCAACAACGTGGAGACGAAGCCGGGCATTGGTTATCCCAAGCAGTGGGAAAACCAGGAGAAATGGCAGGGCGGCTGGGTGCGAACCTCGGGCGGCAAGCTGGAGCCGCGCCAGGGGGGCAAGCTGCGCATTCTGGCCAATCTCTTTGCCAACCCGAACCTGCCGTCCATCGACGACTACTACGAACCTTTCACCTACGATTACGCCCATCTTCAGGATGCGCCGCGGATGAGGACCCCGCCCACGGCCCGGCCGGTGTCGTCGATCACGGGCGAGAGGATGGAGAAAATCGAGTGGGGGCCGAACTGGGAGGATGATCTGGGTGGCGAGTTTGCCCAGCGCAGCCAGGACGCGCTCTTTGTCGGCGTGCAAAAGCAGATGTACTCGACTTTCGAGAACACCTTCATGATGTATCTGCCGCGTCTGTGTGAGCACTGTCTCAACCCCACCTGCGTGGCTTCGTGTCCGTCCGGATCTGTCTACAAGCGTGAAGAGGACGGCATCGTGCTGGTTGACCAGGACAAGTGCCGGGGATGGCGGATGTGCATTTCGGGCTGCCCTTACAAGAAGATTTACTTCAACTGGCAATCGGGCAAGGCCGAGAAATGCCTGTTCTGCTACCCGCGCATCGAGGCGGGGCAGCCCACCGTGTGCTCGGAGACCTGTGTGGGCCGCATCCGTTATCTGGGCGTGATGCTTTATGACGCCGACCGGATCGAGGCGGCGGCCTCGATGCCTGATGAGCGTCAGCTCTACAAGGCGCAGCTCGATTGCTTTCTCGACCCGAACGACCCGGCCGTGCAGGCGGCCGCCCGTGAGGCGGGCATTCCCGAAACCTGGCTGGAGGCGGCGCGCCGTTCGCCCGTGTACAAGATGGCGTGTGATTGGGAGGTGGCTTTCCCGCTGCATCCCGAATACCGCACGTTGCCGATGGTTTGGTACATCCCGCCGCTGTCGCCCATCCAGAGTGCGGCAGAAAACGGGCAGATGCCGCATGAGAGGGTGGCGGGCAGCATCATTCCCGATGTGAAGAGCCTGCGGATTCCGGTGCGTTATCTGGCGAACCTCCTCACGGCAGGCGACGAGGCGCCGGTGATCCAGGCATTGGAGCGGATGATCGCGATGCGTGCCTTCAAGCGCAGCGAGATGATCAGTGGCCAGGGCGCGACCAGCATCCTTGAGCGCGTGGGGCTTGATGCCACCACGGTGGAAGACATGTACCAGATCATGGCCATTGCCAATTACGAAGACCGTTTCGTGATTCCGACCACGCACAAGGCGGCGGTGGCGCGGAATTTCAGTGAAACCGGTGATTGTGGCTTCAGCTTCGGCAATGGCTGCTCCAGCGGTTATTCGCGCGAGTCGCTTTTTGGCAAAAAACCGCGTGTGGACGTGGTGCATCTGCAGTTGAAGCGGCCTGCCGACATGGCCAGAACGACGGTAACGCCTGCCGCGCCACAGGTGGCACACACGCAAAGTGCGCCAAACGTCGAACAGCCTGAGGAGGTGAAGACACCGTGAACAAGCCCTACGCCATCTGTTCGGCCCTGCTCAGCTACCCTGACGAGACGTTGCTGGAGGCACTGCCGGACATCGAGGCAGTGCTGGATGAGACGCCGCTTTTCAAGGTGCAGTTGGCGCCGCTGCTGCAGCACCTGAAGATGCATCGTCATGCGCTCATCCGGCTTCAGGAGGATTATGTGGCCAACTTCGACCGCTCGCGCCGCCTGTCGCTCTATCTCTTTGAGCACATCCACGGTGAGAGCCGCGAGCGTGGCGAGGCCCTGCTCGATCTGCTTCATGAGTACCAGCGGCATGGTTTCGAGCCAAATGATCTGGCCGGTGGCTGTCGTGAAATGCCCGACTACCTGCCGCTTTTTCTGGAGTTTCTGGCGCAGTTGCCGGCTGAGGCGGCGGGCCGCCTGCTCGGTGATGCCGTGCATGTGATCGGGCTGGTGGGGGAGCGGCTGAGACAGGATGCCAACCCTTATGCCGTGGTGTTCGAGCTGCTGACCGATCTGTCGCCGGTGAAGCCGCAACCGATGATGGATGCGCCGGCCAGAGAGATGGATGCCTTGCTGGAGACGGTCGGCCCAGGCCCGGACGGGACCGAGCCGCTGCTCAAACCGGACAACAGCAGGGTGCAGACCATCCGTTTCTATCGTTGAGTCATGGTGCCGGCCGAGGGCAGGCCGGGCGGCATCCGTTTGCCGCACCGCGCGCTGTCGTCTGCGGGCCTTTCGGGTCGGACGAATCGTCCTTGCCTGATCATCACAGGAGTGCTGTCATGAGCTATTGGCATAAATTCTTTTTCGGGATCTATCCCTACATCGCACTCAGCATCTTCCTGCTCGGCAGTCTGGTGCGTTTTGAGCGGGAGCAATACAGCTGGAAGAGCGACAGCTCGCAGGTGCTTCATGCCGGCGAGCTGCGCAAGGGCAACATCCTCTTTCATGTGGGCATCATCGGTCTCTTTTTCGGGCATCTGGTGGGCTTGTTGACACCGGTGGCTTTTTGGGACTGGCTGGGCGTGAGTCACAGCGCGAAGCAGATGTTCGCGATGGCCGCCGGCGGCATCATGGGCCTGATCTGCCTGAGCGGGCTGGTGATCCTGTTGCGTCGACGTTTGAGCAACCCCCGACTTCGTGCCATCACCTCCACCGGTGACAAGCTGCTGCTCCTGTGGATTCTGGCCACGCTGCTCTTGGGCCTCATCAGCATTGTCGTCTCGGCCGGGCATCTGGATGGCCATGAAATGGTGCGGCTGATGACCTGGTGCCAGTACATCCTCACCTTCAATGGTGAGGCGGCAGCGCAGATCGTCGGTGTCAGTCCGATTTTCAAGCTGCACATGTTCATGGGCATGACGCTTTTCATCCTGTTCCCGTTCACGCGGCTGGTGCATGTCTGGAGCGGTTTTGCGTCGGTGGCTTACCTTGGTCGTGCCTGGCAGCTCGTGCGCCAGCGATGAGCTTCGGGCGGCGTCGGCATGCGGGTGGCGCCTCGGAATTTCTGCCCGTTGCAGCCTGCAGGCCAGCGTCCTTCCGGCGCAAGCCTGCCACCCCGGCTGGCAGAGGGCGCGTGTAGGGCTTCGGCAAGCGGTGAGTCGACCAGGCAGAGTCGGGGATGCCTTGGTGATAGTTAGGGAGCCATTGAACATGGTGGTGAAGGTGAATGGAGAGAGGCTCACGGATGCAGAGGTGGCCGAGGAGCTGCCTTTCCATCAGGAGGCGCCGCAGCCCTGGCGCAGTGCGGTGATCACGCTCGTGCTGAAACGGCTGGTGCTGGCTGAGGCCGCCGAGCGGGGCCTGGCCACCGACGATGCAGAAGCGGCCACCGCCTTTTTGCTCAGCACGCAATTGCATTTGCCTGAGGTGGACGAGGCAGCCTGCCGCCGCTGCTACACCCAGCAGGTGGCGCGGGCCGTGGCCCGTGGGCAGGCGGCTCCGCCTTTCGAGCAGGTGGCCGGCGACATTGCGCAAGCACTTCGGGCGGCCAACCAGGATGCAGCCTGGCGGCAATATGCGCAATTGCTGCTCGGCCGTGCCCGCATCGAGGGCATCGATCTGGCGGGGGCCGACACACCACTCGTGCAGTAGGGCGTGTCAGGCACGGATTCGTCCCTGCGCCAGTGCCTCATCCGCCGGGCGCACCGCGTTGTGCGCCCGGAGAATCAGCGCACCGCTGCCCATCTGCGCCGCGCCGGCACAAGGGGGTGAGCGCTCGTGCCAATGACCACCGATTTTGGTGGGATGTTGTTCGCCGTGACAGGGGCTTCGGGGATGATGAGAAGGGGAGGCGTCTCGGCGAACGCGCTGCGTGTCGTGCAGGGCATGCGCTACCCATGTCCAACCAAACCATACAACCTGTTCCCAGGAGACCGACAACCGATGCAGGCGGCAAGCACTCGGCCTTCGCGGCGTCTGGCCACACGTATCGTGTGCAGCTCGCTGGTCGCGCTCGTGTTGGTGGCCAGCATGGTGGGCGGCACCTTGTGGTTGTCGTGGCAGCTCGAAGGGGCTGCGGCGGCCATCAACGACACGGGCAGTCTGCGGATGCGGGCCAATCGGCTGGGATTGGCCTTGCTGCGGCCTGGCCATCATGAAAGCAATGCCTGGGTCGAGATGCAGAACCAGCACCGCACGCTGTTGCGGCTGGCCAATGGGGTGCCCGACCGGCCACTCTTTCTGCCGGACACGGCCGACATCCGCCGTCAGTTCGAGGTGGTGGATGGTCGCTGGCGCACCCAGTTGGTGGTGCTGGCCGAGGCGGCGATGCGAGGCGGTGATGAAGGTGCCTATCTGCGTGCCTTGCCCGGTTTCGTGACCGAGGCCGACCGTCTGGTGCAGATGATCGAGAAGGACAGTGCGATCAAGACGGTGCGTTTGCGCCTGTCGCAGGGGGCGCTGATCGTGCTGGCCTGTCTGGGCACCGCAGCGATGATCTTTCTGCTCTATCGCTGGATCATCACGCCGGTGAACACGTTGCAGGAGGGCTTGCATCGGATGAGCCGGCGGGATTTTTCGGTGAGGCTGCCCGTCACGAGTCGGGATGAGCTGGGTGAGCTGGCCAAAGGCTTCAACCGGATGGCTGATGAGCTGGAGGGCCTGTATCAGGATCTGGGCAACCGGGTGAAGCAGAAGACGCTGGCGCTGGCCCGGCAAAACCGTCAGCTGAGTGCGCTCTACGGGATGACGGCCTTTCTGAATCAGCCCAACGACATCGAAGGCTTGTGCCGGGGCTTTCTGACACGGGTGATGGACGAGTTTCATGCCGAAGGGGGCAGCATCCGTGTGCTCGACCCCTCAGGCGAGCGCTTGTACATCGTGGTGTCGGTCGGCTTGTCGTCCGGCCTGGAGGAGCGGGAGCACTGCATGCATGCTGATGCCTGTTTTTGCGGGGAGGCCACGCATCAGGGCACGATGGTCATCCAGGATTTCCGGCACGAGGCGCCAAGGGCCGGCGCGATGGCGTGTGTTCGGGAGGGTTTTCAAGGGGTCTCGGTTTTTCAGATCGTGACGCCAGAGGCAGTGCTTGGTACGTATTCCCTGCATTTCAAGACACGCACGAATGTGCCGGCGCGTGAGGTGCAGTTGCTGGAGATGCTGGGGCGGCATCTGGGGGCAGCGCTCGACAATCGGCGTCTGAGCGCGAAGGCCCAGCAGCTGGCCGTGGCCGAAGAACGGAACCTGGTGGCGCAGGGCTTGCATGACAGTCTGGCACAGGGGCTGAATTTTCTGAATCTTCAAACCCAGATGCTGGGGACGGCGCTTCAGCAGCGCAACTGGGCGGAGGTGGCGGAGATCGTGCCGCTGCTCAAAACCGGGGTGGCCGAGAGTTACCAGGATGTGCGCGAGCTGTTGCAGAATTTTCGCACGCGTTTGAGTGATGGCTCGATGCGGGAGGCGGTGGAGGACACGATTGCCCGTTTTCGGCGACAGACAGGCATTCTCGTCGAGTGGCACATGGATGAGGCAGAGGGCGCACCGCTGCACCCGGATGAACAGTTGCAGATTCTTTTCATTTTGCAAGAGGCGTTGTCGAATGTGCGAAAGCATGCGCATGCAACACGCGTGAACATCCAGATTCGTAATCGTCGGGATTTCGAGATGAACATTCAGGATAATGGGGAAGGCTATGATCCGCTTGAAGTGGCAGCCCGCACCGAACCGACCGTGGGGCTGAGCATCATGCAGGAGCGGGCTGCCCGCCTGCACGGGCGCTTGCGCGTGCACACGGCACCGGGTGAGGGGACCGAGGTGCAATTGTTGCTGGCGCAGCAGGATCGTTTGCCAGCTTAGAGCGTGTTATGCACTGATTCGTCCCCCCGAAAGCTCCTCTGGGCATGCAGCGTGATGCGGCTTGCAGATCGGCGCACCGCTGCCAACCCGCGCTGTCAGCTGTGGTGCCTGGTGCTTTCCCGAGAACATCCCTTTGGGGCGTGCATCACGCGCTCCCTGATGACGCCATGACTCATCCTGTGATCCGTATTCTGCTGATCGACGACCACAACCTGTTTCGTTCAGGGGTGCGACAACTGCTTCAGAAGGAAGCCGACTTGAAGATCGTGGCCGAGGCGGCCGATGGACTGGAAGGGCTGAAGCGTGCGAAGGCCACGCGCCCGGATGTGATCCTGCTCGATCTGAACATGCCTGGGCTGTCGGGGCTGGAGACCTTGCACCTGCTCACCCAGGATCTGCCCGAGTCCCGAGTGATCATCCTGACCGTCTCGGAAGAGGCCGAAGAGTTGGGGGATGCGCTGAAGGCCGGTGCGCATGGCTATCTGACCAAAAACATCGAGGCCGAGACGCTGATGTCGGCCATCCGAAAGGCGGTGCAGGGGCAGCCCGTGATTTCCGACACGATGACGTTGAAGCTCGTGGAGCAGTTTCGGCAGCAAACGCAGCCGAGGGCCGGGAAAGCGCCTGTGCTCGGGCAGTCAGAGCCATCAGCGGCAGGCAACGCGTCGATGGCTGGGCAACAGGCACAGGCAATGGCCGGATCAGCGCCCGTGGCACGTGCTGCGGAGGGGGCGTTGTCGTCGTCCGTGTCTCAAATGGACAGGGCGCCTGGCATGATGCCGAGGACTGGTGTTGGCGTGGTGGCGGGCGCTGCTGCCAGGGCTGGCGCTGCCGCCGGTTTGGCACCGACGGCCGGCACGCTGTCCGATGAGGTGGCAAGGCTTACGGCCAGGGAGCGGGAGATTGCGCAGTGTCTTTCACGTGGGGAAAGCAACAAGGAAATCGCTCGCCATCTTGGTGTGGCCGAAAGCACGGTGAAGATTCATGTGCAGAACATCATGAAAAAGCTTCATCTGAGCAGTCGCGTGCAGGTGGCGGTGTATGCGGTCGAGCATGGGCTGTCGGCCCACGTGACCGATGAGCGCACCTGAGCACGAGCCAGCATTCAGGCCGGTACGCCCACGATCACGCTGGACGCCTTGAAGAGTGCCGTGGCAGGTTTGCCTACGCCCAGCCCCAGGTTGGTGGCGCTGTCGTTCGTGATGATGGCGGCCACTGAGGCGCCGCCCGTCAGCTCGATCACGATCTCGGTGTTGACGGCGCCGGGCTGAACCCGTGAGACGGTGCCGTTCAGACGGTTGCGTGCCGAGAAACGGGCCCCTGCATCGTCGGTCAGTACGATGATGGACGATGCCTTGATCAGTGCGAAGGCTTCTGCACCAGGCTTCAGGCCGAGATTGGTGGTGCTTTCGCGGGTGATGGTGGCCACGATCCGGTTACCGCCATTGACATCAAGTTCGATTTCGTCGTTGACGGCGCCTTGCTTGACGGACGTGACCTTGCCCAGAAACTGGTTCCGTGCACTGGTTTTCATGCTCATTCTCCGAATCAATAGATAGTCTTCTGCGAGATTGCCAGCCTCTTCATGCAAGGCGGCCATGAAGCGCTGGTGCTCCCGCTCGATGGTGCGGAAGTTCTCGACGAGTTGTCGTCCGCGTGAGGTAAGACGAGTGCCGCCGCCGCCCTTCCCGCCGGTGAGCCGCTCGACAAGCGGTTCGTTGGCCAGGTTGTTCATGGCGTCGATGGCATCCCAGGCTGTCTTGTAGCTGATGCCCAGCGTCTTGGCTGCCTGGGTGATCGATCCGCTGTCGGCAATCTGGGCGAGGAGGGCGATGCGATCCTGCCCGCCAAACTTGCTGCCCCCTACCGTCATCCAGATCGAAGCCTGCCATTCTATGGGTTTATGGTCTGGAATCATTGTGTAGAAATGGAGTATTTTGAAACAGGGTCATGAGCGGTCTTTGCCTTCCGGGCTGGCCCCAAACCACGCGCTGACGGTGTTGCCACATTTGCGCGGTTGGGCTGCTGGTTGCGTGTGGGCTTTGTCCGCCCGAGCGTCTGGGCAAACGCTGAGGCTGAACGTGCATCGTATGCTATTGGGCTGACACGCGGGTGGCATGATCAACGTTTGTTCATGAGTTCATGATACGCACTGCCGAGGTGATGAATGCCGCCGGGCCAGTGCGTCGAGAGAGCTGGGTTCGAGTTGCCCTTCGTGCATTTGAAAGACAGCCTCGCCCAGGGCGCGCGCGTCCTCGATGTCGTGGGTGATCAGCACCATCGGCACACCGAGACGGGCCTGAAGCTCGGCCAGTTCTTCGCGCATGCTGATGCGCAGCCCGGGATCGAGCGCGGCAAAGGGTTCGTCGAGCAGCAGCGCGCGGGGTTCGGCCACGAGCGAGCGGGCCAGGGCCGTGCGCTGGCGCTGGCCGCCGGAGAGGTCGGCTGGATACTGGTCAGCCAATGGGGTGAGGGAAAAGGCTTCCAGCCAGTAGTCCACCCGTTCGTCATGATGATGGCGGCCGGGGTTGAGCCACCCCCGTCGGGCGGCAAAACCGATGTTCTGCCGCACGGTGAGATGCGGAAACAGCGCATAGTCCTGAAACACGTAGGCAAGCTGCCGCGCGCGTGGGGGCACGCACAGTTGTCGGGCGCTGTCGAAGAGCGTTTGTCCGGCCAGATGGATATGGCCCCGGTCAGGCGTGAGCAAACCGGCCATGGCCTTGAGCGTCAGGCTCTTGCCCGAGCCGGAAGGGCCCACGATGACGATGCGGGTGCTGTCCGATTGCAGCCGGGCATTCAGCTCGAAACGGCGTTCACCAGACTCGAGGGTTTTTCGGATATCAAGGTCTAGCATGACGTGAGGGCATGGGCATGGGCATGGGCATGGCGGTGGCAGCCCTGATGTGTGGATTGGGTACGAAAACCGGGAAAGGGCTGTGTGTTGTCTGCCAACCGGGTACATGACACGCTCTAGCGTTGCCCGACACGCCCGGGGGCGAGCTTGCCCGCCGACAGCAACACGGCCACGCAGACGATGGAGGTGATCATGACGAGGAAGTGGGCCGTGTCGTCCTGCCCTGCTTGTACGGCCTCGTAGATGGCGATGGACAGCGTTTGCGTCTTGCCGGGAATACTGCCCGCCACCATCAGCGTGGCCCCAAATTCGCCCAGTGCGCGCGCGAAGGCGAGCAAGAGACCCGCCATGATGCCGCGCCAGGCCAGCGGCAAGGTGATGCGGAAAAAGACGGCTGTTTCCGACAAGCCCAGCACGCGCCCCGCCTGTTCGAGCTGGCTATCGAGGCTTTCAAAGGCGGCGCGTGCCGGTTTGAACACCAGCGGAAAGGCGACGATGGCGGCAGCCAGCACGGCGCCCTGCCATGAAAAGATCAGGTTGATGCCGAAGGTGTCATGCAGCCACCCGCCCAGCCAGCCGCGCCGGCCGATGACGACGAGCAGGTAATACCCCAGCACGGTGGGCGGCAGCACCATGGGCAGGGTGAGGATCGTGTCGAGCAGATCCCGGCCCGGAAAACGTGTGCGCGCCAGGCAATAGCCGACGGCAACGCCTAATACCAGGTCGATGGCAATGGCACAGACGGCCACTTTCAATGACAGCGCCAGCGCCGTCCAGGCAGCATCCATGTGTCAGGTGTCAGCGTGTTCGATGGACTGATTCGTCTCGGTGATGGCCGCTTGG
Organism: Lautropia sp.; assembly: GCA_030532895.1. GTDB lineage: Bacteria > Pseudomonadota > Gammaproteobacteria > Burkholderiales > Burkholderiaceae_E > Lautropia. The sequence continues at coordinate 182,349 of JAUNKF010000003.1, forward strand.
GCATGGGGTTGTGCATGCCTTGCGCGCAGCTCAGTGTTGCCAGCTTGCGTCAGGGGTGAATGACAGCATGTCAGCGCGTCTTGAAGTGATATTTCCCGAGAATGGCCTGCCCGTCGGGTGACAGCACGTAGTGGATGAAGCGTTTGGCTTCGGCCGTGTTCGCCGTGTCTGCCGTGTAGGCGATGGGGTAGGAAATGGGCGTCTCGGTGGGCACCTCGAAGCTGAGGCGCACCTTGTCTTTCATGATGCCGGCGTCGGTTCCGTAGACGAAGCCTGCATCCACTTCGCCACGGGCCACGTAATCAAGTGATTGGCGCACGTTCTGGGTGGTGATGCCCTTGGCCGAGATGGCTTCCCACAGCTTGGCAGCTTCCAGTGCCTGTTTGGCGTAGTTGCCTACTGGCACGCTGGCCGGGTTGCCAATGGCCACCTTCTGAACGTTGTCGTTCGTCAGATCGTCGAGCGTGCCAAGGCGCAGCTGGCTGTTGGCGGGCACGATCACGACGAGCGAGTTTCGGGCAAAGGTCTCACGGGCATGCGAACGCACCAGGCCCTGCTTTTCAGCCTTGTCCATCGTGGCCTGGTCGGCCGAGGCGAAGACATCGACGGGGGCGCCTTTGGCCATTTGCGCCAGCAGCGCGCCCGAGCCGCCAAAATTCAGATGCACCTTGGCATCACCGTATTTGGCTTCGTATTGCTGGGCGATGTCCTTGAAGGCGTTGGTGAGGCTGGCCGCAGCCGAGACGGTCAGTTCGCCGGCCTGGGTGGAACCGATCAGGCCACCGAGGGCCAGGGCGGCGAGCAGGGTTTTATGGGTGAAGGTCATGGCTTGGATCTCCGGATTCGACATCCCGTAATATACATGCATATATAACGCTGCTGCCTACCCGGCACGACGCTTCATCTCCGGATGCGAGCGTGCTCACTGGCGTTCATCGATTGCGACGGCGTGTCATGCAGTGGTTTTGTCCCGGCGAAAGCCCCTTCAGGACGGCTGCACCCGCGTCCTGCCGCGCATGGCTACGGCGGGGCAAGCGCGGGCGAGTGCCATCACGGCTGCCTGCATCAGCCTGCCTGAGCGAATCCGCCCACGTGCAGTCGTCTCAGAGTCTCTGCAATTTGGCCAGCGCCGCTTTCAGCGTTTCTTCTTTTTTGGCAAAGCAGAAGCGGATGATCTTCTGGTCGAAGCCGTCGCCGTAAAAAGGTGAGAGTGGAATGGCGGCCACGCCCACGTCCTTGATCAGCCATTCGCAAAAATCGCCATCGGGCAAATCGCTGATCGCGCTGTAATCGGCCAGTTGAAAATAGGTGCCCTGGCAGGGTAGCAGGCGAAAGCGCGTGCCAGCCAACCCCTCGCGGAAGAGGTCGCGTTTTTGCTGATAAAAGGCGGGCAGTTGCAGGTAGGGGGTGGGGTCTTTCAGATATTCGGCAATGCCGGCCTGCATGGCCGAGTTGACGGTGAAGACGTTGAACTGATGGATTTTGCGAAATTCAGCCATCAGCGGGGCGGGCGCCACCACGCTGCCCACTTTCCAGCCCGTGACGTGAAAGCTCTTGCCGAAGCTGGAGACGACGAAAGCGCGTGCTGCCAGCCCCGGAAAACGTGCGGCGCTCTGGTGGGGGTGCCCGTCGTACACCATGTGCTCATACACTTCGTCGCTGATCAGCAGGATGTCGGTGGGGGCGAGTAGCGCATCGAGCGCCTGCATCTGGGCTTGTGTCCAGACGGTGCCGCTCGGGTTGTGTGGGGTGTTCAGGATCAGGAGCCGTGTGCGTGGACTGAGTGCGGCGGCAATCTGCTCGATGGGAGGTGCGAAGTTGTCCGCGCCGAGGCGCACGCGTACGGGCACACCACCTGCCAGCCGGATGGCGGGGTAGTAGTCGTCATAGGCGGGGTCGAGCACGATCACTTCGTCGCCGGGTTGCACCACCGCGAGGATGGCCGTCAGCAAGCCCTGCGTGGCACCGGCCGTGATCGTGATCTCGGTGGCCGGGTCGTAATGATGGCCATACAGTGCTTCGGTCTTTTGGGCGATGGCTTCGCGCAGGGCGGGCACACCGGCCATGGGCGGATACTGATTATGGCCGTCCAGCATGGCGCGGTTCACCGCATCGATCAGGCGCCGATCCGGCTCGAAATCCGGAAAACCCTGGCCGAGGTTGATGGCCTGGTGCTGCTGGGCCAGTGCCGAGACGGTGGTGAAGATCGTCGTGCCGACATCGGGCAGCCGGCTGGTGAGGGATGGGGTTCTGGCGGTCATGAGGGGTTTTTCAGTAAAAGCAGATCCGCGAGGCTGCGTGCGATCACCTTGGTGGCGCGGCGCAGGTCTTCCAGATCGAGGCGTTCATCGGCCCGCTTGGCATGGGATTCCAGTACGGTACGTGGGCCGGCGCCATAAATCACGCCGGGAATACCCTGCTCGACGTAGAGGCGCACATCGGTGTAGAGCGGGGTGCCCATCGCAGGAATGGCTTCGCCCGACAGCGCTTGCCCATGCTGCTGGATGGCCGAGACGAGCGGGGCGTTGCCGGGCAGCGGTTTCATGCTGTTGGCCAGCATCAGCCGCTTGATGTCGATGCGGATGGCGTTGTCGCCCGTGTAACCCCGATGCTGGTTGAAATCGTCCACGGCCTTGGCGATCAGTGCACGGATGTTGGCCTCGACCTCGCTCGGGTTTTCTTCGGGGATCATCCGGCGATCGAGCTTGAGCGTGATCTTGCCGGGGACGACGTTCGTGTTCGTGCCGCCTTCGATGCGGCCGATGTTCAGGTAAGGGTGCTTGATGCCCTCGATGGATGAGCAGATCGATTGGTAGCGGGTGTTTTCTGCATAGAGTGCATTCATGATGGCGACGGCACCTTGCAGTGCATCGACACCGGTATGCGGCACGGCTGCATGGGCCATCCGTCCATGCACGGTGACTTCCATTTGCAGGCAGCCATTGTGGGCCGTGACGACTTCGTAGCTGAAGCCGGCGGCGATCATCAGATCAGGCTTGGTCAGCCCTTGCTTGAGCAGCCAGCCAGGGCCGAGTTCACCCCCGAACTCCTCGTCATAGGTGAAGTGCAGTTCCACCGTGCCCCGGCTTGGACGGGCCACGGCTTCAAGGGCGCGCACGGCAAAGGTGAAGCTTGCAAAATCGCTTTTGCTCACGGCGGCAGCGCGGCCATAGAGCTGGCCGTCGACGATCTCGGCACCGTAGGGGTCATGTGTCCAGCCTTCACCGGGAGGCACCACGTCGCCGTGCGCATTCAGCGCGATCGTGGGGCCGCCCTCGCCATAACGACGACGCACGATCAGGTTGGTGATCGTCTCCATGCCGTAGGCTTTGACCTCGTCATCTGGCACGGCATGGGCTTCGGCGTCCATCCCGAAGTCTTTGAGCAAGTGGGCCGTGTGTTCAGCATGCGGCGCGTTGTTGCCGGGGGGCGTGTCGGTGGGAATACGCACCAGTGACTGAAGAAAACGGACTTCTTCATCGAAATGCTGATCGATCCAGGCATCGAGGGCGGCGTGATCAGGCTGCGTGCTTTGGTTCATGGTGTGTCGGCGGCAAGTTGATTCAGAAGATGGAAGAAGGCGTCGAAAGCGAGCTGCATGTCGTCGGGTGTGGTCAACTCCAGCGGATTATGGCTGATGCCGCGGTTCTGCCCGCGCACGAAGAGCATCGCCTGCGGCAGGATCTCGTGCAGCTTCATCGCGTCGTGGCCTGCGCCACTGGGCATCCGGTGAACCGGCAAGCCAAGGGCGGCCACGGCGGCGGCCCAGCGTTCGCGCCATTGGGGGGCGCAGGGGGCTGCCGCTGCCTTCATGATGCAGTGGGCCGAGGCACTCAGCCCACGGCGTTCGGCAATGTGCTGCATCCGTTCAAGCACGTCCTGAGCCAGGGCGTCGCGCTGTGCATCGGTGGGGGCACGCAGGTCGATCGTGAAGTGGCATCGTCCCGGCACGACGTTGATCGAGCCGTTGGGCACGGTCAGTTCGCCCACGGTGCCGACCGAATCGCCGTCCTCTCGCGCTCGTGTTTCCACATAAAGTGCCAGCTCGGCCACGCCCAAGGCGGCGTCTTGACGCATGCTCATCGGCGTGGTGCCGGCGTGTGAGGCGGTGCCCGTCATCTCGCCCCGGTAACGCACGCTGCCGTTGATGGACGTGACGACGCCGAGTGGCAGACCCATGTCGTGGAGCACCGGGCCTTGCTCGATGTGAACCTCGACGAAGCCCAGATAGTGGGCCGGATCGCGGCGGATGGCTTCGATCTCGTCAGGGTTGAGGCCGGCGGCCTGCATCACGTCCTGCATCCGGTGGCCGTGGGCATCCTGTTGCTGGAGCCATTGGTGGTCGAACTGGCCGAGCAGTGCGCTAGATCCCAGAAAGGTGGCGTTGTAGCGCTGGCCTTCCTCTTCGGAAAAAGCGACCAGCTCGATGCCATAGGGCAGCCGGCGCCTTTGGCGGTGCAGCTCGCGCACGGCCATCAGCGGGATCATGATGCCGAGGCGGCCATCGTATTTTCCGCCGTTGCGAACCGTGTCGTAGTGTGAGCCGGTGAGCAGCCAGCGTGCTTCGGGCTTTTGCCCGTGATAGCGGCCGACCACGTTGCCGACCGCATCGACATGCACCTCGTCGAAGCCCGCCTCGTGCATCCACGTTTGCAGCGTGGCGGCGCATGCAAGATGTGCATCCGTCAGGTAGGTGACGGTCAGCTCTCCACGGGCGGCGTATTCAGCTTCGCTGTGTACGGCAAACCGTTCGTGCCAATCCCATAATTCGGCGCCGATGGAGGTGGTAGGGGTTTCGGGAGACTGGCCAGGTTGGCGGGGAGACGTTGGAGCGGTCACGGTGCTGGGGCTGTTCGGGTTTCTGGGGGAGGGCTGATCGGGCATGTGGCGTGCTGCTGTTCGTCTGCATGATGCCGGGGGTCAGCCTTGGCAAATGGTCGGGATGGCTCGGAACGGGGGCGGCAGCATGGCTCGTCCGGGGTTGTCGTGGGCGCGAGCCGGCGCAGGTGTCACCCCAGATCCGGCGCCGGAAAATGTGCGTGCCAGTGCCGCGCGATGTCCACACGGCGGCAGACCCATACCTTGTCGTGCCGCTCGATGTGGTCGAGAAAGCGCTGCAGGGCTCGGATGCGGCCGGGGCGGCCGAGCAGCCTGCAGTGCATGCCGATGCTCATCATCTTCGGGGCGTTGTCGCCATTCGGGTCGCCTTCGGCATAGAGGGCATCGAAGGTGTCGCGCATGTACTGAAAGAACGGATCGGCATGCGAATAGCCCTGGGGCAGCGCAAAACGCATGTCGTTGCAGTCCAGCGTGTAGGGCACGATCAGTTGCATCGCATCCTGGCCATCGGATTTTTTCAGTTTCATCCAGAAAGGCAGGTCGTCACCGTAATGGTCACTGTCGTAGAGAAAGCCGCCCGCGTCGGCCACCAGCCGGTGGGTGTTGGGGCTGTCCCGCCCGGTGTACCAGCCCTGGGGGCGCTCGCCCGTGAGTTTCGTCATGAGGTCGATGGCCGCCATCATGTGGGCGCGCTCCACGTCTTCGGGGATGTTCTGGTAGTGGATCCACTTCAGGCCGTGGCAGGCGATGTCGTGGCCCAGCTCGCCAAAAGCGGCGGTCACTTCCGGGTGGCGAGCCAAGGCGGTGGCCACACCAAAGACGGTCAGCGGCAGCCTGCGCTTTTCGAACTCTCGCAACAGTCGCCAGACGCCCACACGGGCGCCATACTCATAGATGCTTTCCATGCTCATGTGGCGCGTGTCATAGGCGGCCGGGTTGAACATCTCGGAGAGAAACTGTTCGCTGCTGGCATCACCATGCAGCACGCAGTTCTCGCCGCCTTCTTCATAATTCAGCACGAACTGCACGGCCACGCGCGCGCCGCCAGGCCATTGGGGATGGGGAGCGTACCGGCCATAACCGATCAGATCACGTGGATAGGCTTGGGTGGTGTCGAAGCAGTGTGTCATGGTGTGGTGGTGGGGGTTTCAACAGCCGGCCTGGCAGATGTTTTTCAAGTGAGGCTGAATCCGGAGAGGATACCCGTCATTTCCTTGGGCAGCGGGTGTGCCAGCTCGCCACGCTTGCTGGTGGCAAGTCGCATCGTGATCAGCGCCTCCAGCATCGTGACGGCTGCGGCCACGCCATCGATGACGGGTACTCCAAGCTGGCTGCTCAGCTCGTGGCAGAGGTCGGTCATGCCTGCGCAGCCCAGCACGATCGTGTCGCACCCATCCTCGTCGAGCGCCCGTTGGCACTCGGCCAGCACACGCTCGAGCGTGTCGCCGCCAGGTTTGTCCAGATCGAGCACCGGCAGCTCACAGGCGCGCACGTTGGCGCAGAAGCGTTGCATGCCGTAGATCTCGGCCAGATGTTCGGCCTGACCGATGGTGCGGGCCAGCGTGGTCACGACGGAAAAGCGTCCGCCCAGCATGCTGGCCGCGTGCATGGCGGCCTCGGCGATGCCGAGCACTGGGCCACGGGCCAGCTCGCGGGCGGCTTTCAGGCCAGGATCGCCAAAACAGGCGATGACGTAGCCATCGACGCCGTCGCGCTCACCGGCGCCGATCTCGAGCAGCAAGCCTGGGACGGCCAGTGCCTCGTCATAATGGCTTTCGATCGATACGGGCCCCATGGCCGGGCTGACGGCTTCGATGCGGGTGTCGGGGCGTGCCACGGCACGGGCACAGGCGCCGATCTTGTCGGTCATGCGCTGCGTGGTGTTCGGGTTGATGATCTTGATGTACATGTCGTGTTCGTTCAGCGCGGGCTACGTTGGGGGGTGTTGCGGTTCAGGGCCACGAAGATCAGGAAACCGAGGCCCATGCCGATGAACCAGGCGTAGTTGGAGGCCCCGCGCCAGGCCGGGATGATGACGCACAGGATCGGGATCAGTGCAGCTGGAATCATCGCGGCGATGGCCTTGTGGTTGTAGCCGTTCTGATACCAGTAGGTGCCTGCCGGATCCATCCGGTACAGGTCGTCGACCACGATGTTCTGACGCCGCACGATGTAGTAGTCGGCGATCAGGATGCCGAAGAGCGGGCCGATGAAGGAGCCGAGCACATCGAGCGTGTAATGGATCACCTGCGGATTGTCGTAAAGGTTCCAGGGGGTGATGAACACCGAACCCACGGCCGCGATCATGCCGCCGGTGCGCCAGCTGATCAGTTGAGGCGCCACGTTGGAGAAATCGAAGGCGGGCGAGACGAAGTTCGCCACGATGTTGATGCCGACGGTGGCCACCATGAAGGTGAGCGCACCCAGCACGACGGCCGTGGTCGAATCGATCTTGCCCACGGTATGCACCGGGTCGGTGATCAGCTCACCAAACACGGGCAGCGTGGCCGCGGTGGTGATGACGGTGAGCAGCGAGAAAAAGATGAAGTTGATCGGCAGCCCCCAGAAATTGCCTTTCTTGACCGCATCGAAGGTTTTGCAATAGCGGGAGAAATCGCCGAAATTCAGCATGGGGCCGCTGAAATAGCTGACGACGAGCGCAATGGCCGAGAGCATCACCGGCACGGCATCCCAGCCTTCAAACTGGATGCCGCCCAGGTTCATGTCGATATTTTCCCAGCCGGCTTTCCAGAGGAGCCAGACGCAGAGGATCACCATCGCTACATAGACGGCGGGGCCAGCCCAGTCGATGAAGCGGCGGATGGCCTCCATGCCATGCCAGAAGACGAAGGCTTGCAGGATCCACATGACCATGAAGGCCACCCAGCCCAGGTGAGAGAGGCCCAGAAAACCGTGCTGCTTCACATCGGCATAAGGCATCAATTCGGGGAAGAAGTGCAGCGCCAGCACCATGAAGGAGGCTGAAGCCAGATAGGTCTGAATGCCGTACCACGCGACGGCGATGAGGCCGCGGATGATGGCCGGAATATTGGCGCCGAGCACGCCGAAAGCGGCACGGCAGATGACGGGGTAGGGCGCACTCGTGACCTGACTGGGCTTGGCCACGAGATTGCAGAAGAACTGCACGATGCAGATGCCGATGATCAGGGCGATGAACACCTGCCAGCTTGACAGACCCAGTGCAAAAAGGCTTCCGGCGGTGATGTAACCGCCCACGCTGTGAACGTCCGACATCCAGAATGCGAAAATGTCGTACTGCCCCCAGGTCTGGCGCTTCAGTGGGGCAAGATCCTCGTTGGTGAGGCGTGGATCATAGTCTGGCTTGATCAGCGCATTGTCATGATGAGGGCCGGACGGCGCTGAAGCCGCAGCGGCTGATGCGGCGTCGGTTGATGAGTCGGTGGCACTCAAGATGTCTCCTCCTGTGCGATTTCTTGTGCAGCTTTTTGGCAGTGCTTCGTGCCGATTCTAAACATGGCTTTCTGATGCCTATGGAACCGGCGAGGGATTTTTCAGGGGTGCAGGCCCATGTTTTTAGCCGGGGAGGCGGGCATCTGGGGTGTCAAAAAGTCCCGTTTCTCAGGGGAGAGACGGCGTCGTCTGCTGAGGTGGGCGGACGGCCTATCGTTTTCCCCTAGTCATTGATGAGGGAAACTTCCTCTATGCTCTTTGGTTGATCAGGAGAAGAAGATGGGCAACAAACAGCCACGTCCCAAATTGTCGACGGCGCATGCGCTGGTGCATGGGAAGGTCGTTTCGGCCGATGATGCCGTGATGCTGATTCGTGATGGCGACACCGTGGCCACGGCAGGCTTCGGGGCAATCGGTTTTCCTGAGAACCTGGCCGTGGCACTTGAAAACCGCTTCCTGCGCACGGCACAGAGCAGTCCGGACGGCATCGGATCGCCCCGAAACCTGAGCTTCGTCTACGCGTCGGGTCAGGGCGACATGCGTGATCGTGGACTCAATCATTTCGGGCACAAGGGTTTGGTGAAACGTGCCATCGGTGGGCACTGGAGCATGGCGCCCAAAATGGCAAAGCTTGCGGTCGACAACGAGATCGAAGCCTACAACCTGCCATCGACCAGCCCTATCAATTCGATTTTTATGATGGCGGTGGCATCGATTGCGCCTTTCTCGGCGTGGCTCAGGCCGATCGTGAGGGCAATCTGAACGTCTCGAAATTCGGCCCGCGCATTGCGGGCCCCGGGGGTTTCATCAACATCAGCCAGAATGCGAAGGCGGTGGTGTTCACGGGTACCTTCACGGCAGGTGGGCTGCTGGTGGCGGTGGAAGATGGCAAGGTGTCGATCGTCAACGAGGGGCACACGCTCGTCAGGCCATCGAGGCGATGCTTGAACCGCTCGGCAAGAAGGTGAACACGGTGGTGAATTACGACCACTTCGATGTGGCGCCCGATCTGGTCGATGACTGTATGGATCTGGTCAAGGAGATGGTGGGGCGCTATTACGAAAGCGCCACGCGCCACACGACCTCGGCCTTCGTCCGGCTCAAGCTTGGCGATGCCTTGTGGCAGCGCGCCTTGGCCCCGCATGTGTATGAATCATCGCACGAGGCGCGGGCCAATCTGGCGGATCGGAAAGGGGGTTGAGAGGGGGCATTCTGTGATCGGGGGCGATTATTCTCCCAGTGCCAGACTGTGTTGCGAGGATTCCAGAACCAGCAGCTTTTCCTTGGTAGCCAGCCCGCCGCCAAAGCCGACGAGTGAGCCATTGGCGCCAATCACCCGGTGGCAGGGAATGATGATGGCGATCGGGTTCTTGCCATTGGCGGCGCCCACCGCGCGCACCGAACGCGGGTTGCCGATGTGCTCGGCCAGTTGGGCATAGCTCCAGGTCTTGCCATAAGGAATGGCGCTAAGCGCCTGCCACACCTGCAACTGAAAGGGCGTGCCTTGCGGGGCAAGTGGCAGCTCGAACTGCTGGCGTTGGCCGGCAAAGTATTCGTCGAGTTGTTGTTGTGTTTTGATGAGCAGGCTAATGACATGCATGTTGGGCGGCAGCATGTCCGTATCACGGGGGGGCTGCATGCTCGTGCTTGGCATGTTTGCGCCGCCGGGCCTTCGAAGGGCTGTGTTGCCAGGGCTTTGAGGGGCGGTGCTGCAGGGCGTCGGCTCACTCGGTTGGGCGTTCGATCGGTTGTTCGAGGCATGGTGCTCAAGGGCGCGGCTCGACGCCGTGGGCGCGGCGGAATCATCAGAAAAGGACTTCAAGATGTGGGGGGCAAGCGCCTGCCATGTGCCGCGCCGGGGCACAGGGTGTTGGCTCTGAGGGAATTCGACGGCGTGCAGCCCCTCGTCCGAGGCTGCAATCATCAGCGTGCCGACCGGACTGCTGATGTGGGTGAAATAGGTGGTATGGGTGGTTGGCATGGCGTTTTGTCCGGGTGAGCTGCGTGTTTGACGTGTGTGGTGCAGGCAGCGTCTTCGCTGAGGCACGGGGCACATGATTGCCATCACGCGCGCCAAGCCTGGTGACAAGTGACTGAAGCGGTGCCGGGCGCCTGGCGATGATGTCTATCAGAGGGCGGCCATCCGGCAGATGGGGGATGCGGCACCGATGCAACTCACGGCTTCCTGTCTTTCGGCCGAGTTCTGGGGATGGGCTATTATGGCCTGACATGTGCCGCAGGGAGATGGGCGGCTGCCGGGGGGGCGTTTCCGGTGGTGCCTTCCTGTTTTGTTGCTTCTTGTTCTTGACTTGAGTTCACGTTCCATGACTTCGCTGCCTTTGCCACCCTTTGCCCGTGCCTGTTGTGCGCTGGCCGTTGCTTCCGTCTGTGTACCTGTGTTTGCCTTCGAGCCGGAGGCGTTGGAGGCGGTCGTGGTCGTGGGAGCGCGTGAGCCGCAGCTGTTGAGCCAGGCGACGGGGGATGTGGTGCTGATCGACCGTGCCATGCTGGAAAACAGCGGGCATTCGTCGGTGGATGAGGTGTTGCGGCGTCATGCGGGGCTGCAGTTGGCGCGCAACGGTGGGCCTGGGCAGGGCGCGGGGTATTTCCTGCGGGGCGTGGGCAGCAGTGGCGTCGTCGTGCTGCTCGATGGCATGCGGGTTGGATCGGCCACGCTGGGGCAGTTCGACTTTGGCTCGCTCAGCATCGATCAGATCGAGCGGATCGAAGTGCTGCGTGGCCCGGCATCCGGCCTGTATGGCGCCGATGCCGTGGGTGGGGTGATCAACATCATCACCCGTCACGGCGAGGGAGATCCCGGCCTGAGCGGCCGGCTGGCGCTGGGCAACTACGGCTCACGCGAGATGACCGTGGGATTGCGGGGAGCGCAAGGCGCTTTCGATTATGCGCTGGGCCTCAGTCATGAGAAGAGCAAGGGCGTCTCGGCCGTGCGGGCCGCTGCGGATCAGGTGCAGTACAACCCGGATGCGGATGGCTTCAAGCGCAAGACCGCTCAGGTGCGGCTGGGCTATGCGCCGGCGGCAGGGCATCGGATCGGTCTGGTGGCAAGCCGGGGCAGGCTGAATGCCCAATATGACGGCGCCGATTATCTGCCTCCCGATTTCACGCCGGATCCCGGTGCGGATTTCCGCAATCATCTGGATACCGAGATGCGTGGGCTGGAATACCGGGGGCGGATGAATGAACAATGGATGACGACGCTGCGCTATGCCAACAGCGTGGATGATGCGAACTCGGGCGGTAGAACGATGAGCCGCTACAAGACGGATCGTGATCAGTTGAGCTGGCAGAACACGGTGCAGCTGTCGGCCGGTGAGCAGCTGGTGCTGGCCTACGAGAAACAGGACGAGACGGTGTCGGCCGAGCGTTTGGGGGTGGTGCCCAAACGGACGAACAAGGCGTTACTGGCCGGCTATACCGGTCATTTCGGTGCGACCGTGCTGGCGGGCAGTGTGCGTCGTGATGACAACTCGGCCTATGGCAAGAAGACCACGGGCAGTATCGGCTTCAACCACACCATGTCATCCGTCTGGAAGCTGCGCACGATCTATGGGACGAGCTTCCGCGCGCCCACCTTCAATGACCTGTATTACCCTGGCTACGGGGTGGCAGCGCTCAAACCGGAAGAGGGCAGGAGCCTGGAGCTGGGGCTGAACTGGCAGGAGCAGGGCAGCCGCGCGGGCTTCGGCTTCTATCGCACGAAACTGCGCAACATGATCGCCTATGATGCCGATTCAAGCGGTACGATCTGCCCGTCCGGTTATTTTGGCTGTGCTGCCAACACCGAGCGTGCGAAGCTTCAGGGCTTCACTGTCGATCTGGCCGCGCAGTCAGGCGCCTGGCAGTGGCAGGCCGTTTATGACTGGCTGAAGGCCACGAACGAGCAGACGGGTGAGCGGCTGCCGCGGCGGGCCAAGCATCAGGCCAGCCTCTCGGCCGATTATGTGATGGACGGCTGGCGTCTGGGCGCTTCTGTGCTTTACGTGGGCAAGCGCCCGGATCAGGAGAGGCTGCTCAAGGCGTATACGACGGTGGATCTCAAGGCGGCCTGGCGGATGTCGGGTACCTGGCAATGGGAGGCCAAGCTGCTCAATGCCACCGATCGGCAGATCGAGCCAGTGTATGGTTATCAGGATCTGGGCCGCCAGATCTGGGTGGGCGTGCGCGCTGACATGGGTGGTTTGAAGTGATACTGTGAGGCATGGCCGATGATGCCCGGTGGCGTGCTCGGCCATGTCCCGTCGCGTTGCCCTCCAAACGTATCGAGCGCTGACGGCGTTGTCTGGTTTGTCGAGCCAAGTCTTGATGCGGCGTCGAGGTGAGCTTCCATCCTAGAGTGTGTTATGCACTTATTCGTCCCCGCGAAAGCCCCTCTGGGCGTGCAGAACAAGGCGCTGCGCACGGGTTTTGGGGCCGCTGCGGGGATGGGTCAGGGCATCGGCGTGCTACTTTTGCGTGCCTGCCTGGACTTCTCTGGTCTCTTTGGTGGTTTTGGCACGCAGCTCGGCCTCCATCTCCTTCTGCTTTTTCAAGAGCGGTGGGAAGGGGCCGTAGCGGTGCTGTTCAGGCGTGGCGCCCAGCATGTAGGGCGGAAAGGCCGAATCGACCGGCTTGTTCCAGCGGGCCGGGAAGTCTCGATCGAGATGGGCTTTTTGAGGCCGTGGTTTGGACAGCATGTAGGCCGCCACGTCATAAGCCTCGTCATCGGTCAGCTGTGTGGCCTCGAAGCTCGCACCTTGCGGCATGTTGTGCTTGATGAAGCGCGTGGCCATGATCATCCGGTTCATGCCGGCGCCATTGTTGAAGGTGTCTGGCCCCCAGAGTGGCGGGAACAGATAGCCTTGCGCATCGCCAACCTTGCCGTGACGCTGACCTTCGCCGTGGTCGCCATGGCAGACAGCGCAGCGCTCGGCATAGACCTTGGCGCCCGTTTCCGGGTTGGCGCGCCGGTTGGGCATCTGGCTCTTGACCATGCCCGCGCCTTCAACCTTCGAGCCAACCGGGATGCCTTTTGAGAGAAAGGCGATGTAGGTGACATAGGCTTTCATCTCAAGAGAATCCAGCGGCAGCGCCTTGCCGTTCATGCTGCGTTCCATGCAGCCGTTGACGCGCTCTTCCACCGTGCTGATGGCGTCTTCACGGCCTCGATACTGGGGAAACGCTGCTGTGACACCGCGCCAAGGCATGGCAAAGGGTTTGGTGGCGTCAAGCTGGTGACAGGATGTGCACGCCAGGTTGTTGCCGGCAAAGCGCATCTTTTCATCCTTGACTTCGGGGCCGATGAAGGCGAAGGTGCGATTGCTCAGCTGCTGGCCGTACTGCACCAGATCCTTGTAGGTGCCGGGCGGAAGGCTCTCGACCTCGGGCACCGGATGATCGACGAGCTGGATGGCGGTCTGTTCGACGGCCAACGCGGCGGGCATGCCGCAGAGGGTACTGGTCAGCAGAAAGCACGCCGGCAACAGGGCAAGACTTTCACGGGGACGCTGACCGAAACGGCTGATGTGTGTCATGCGTGTCATGAGTAAGCTCCTCCTTGAATGCCCATGCTGATGGGGCATTCTCTTGTCATCTCATCTTCACGCAATTGTCGGCTTAAGACAATATTTTTTACACTTTGACGGTCGGGTACTTTGGGAGCGATCAAATGAGGCCGCTCAAATGAAAAAAGCCAAACAAGCGTGATGCTTGTTTGGCTCTTGGCATCCTGGTCGGGGTGAGAGGATTCGAACCTCCGGCCTCTACGTCCCGAACGTAGCGCTCTACCAGGCTAAGCTACACCCCGAGGGTTTGGTGGCTGCTGCACCCGACGGGCAGGTTCGACAGCCTGATGATTGTAACCCGATTTCCCGCTCATTTGTTGCGAGACACCGAATAAGCCGACAAGTATAACAAAGCGTCGAGCGCTTGCGAAGGGGGCATGTGTTTCAGGGCGTCTCTTGCCTTGTTGGCTTCCTGTTCGGCCAGCTGATAGGCGTATCCCAGCGCGTCACAGCGCAGGATGGCCTGGTGAATCTGGTCGAAATGCTCGGTTTCGCCATTCAGGATGGCCTGGCGGACGATCTCGCGGTCTTCAGCGTTGCCGACTTCCATCACGCGGATCAGTGGCAGGGTGGCTTTACCTTCGCGGAGGTCGTCACCGATGTTCTTGCCCAGCGTGTCGCTGTCACCCGAGTAGTCGAGCACATCGTCGATGACCTGGAAGGCAGTGCCCAGATGGCGGCCATAGGTGGCGGCAGCCTCTTCCTGTTCGGGCGTGGCGCCAGCCAGAATGGCGCCGATGCGGGCCGATGCCTCGAAGAGCTTGGCGGTCTTGAAGCGGATGACCTGCAGGTAGGCGGCTTCGTCCACGTCCGGGTCGTTGCAGTTGAGCAGTTGCAGCACCTCGCCCTCGGCGATGACGTTGGTGGCATCGGCCAGGGTCTTCAGGATGCTGAGCTGCTCGACCTCCACCATCATCTGGAAGGAGCGCGAGTAGAGGAAGTCGCCGACCAGCACCGAGGCCGCATTGCCGAACTCGGCGTTGGCGGTGGCGGCGCCACGGCGCAGCGTGGATTCGTCGACCACGTCGTCATGCAGCAAGGTGGCGGTGTGGATGAACTCGACGACGGCGGCCATCAGCCAGTGGTGGCCGCTTTTCTGGTGAGCAGGGTCGTCGCCGTAGCCCAGCGCACGGGCAAACAGGGTGAGCAGGACGGGACGCAGTCGCTTGCCGCCGGCGCCGATGATGTAACTGGCAATCGTTCGGATCAGGACGACAGGGCTGTCCAGACGTGCCTTGATGACCCGATCGACTTCGGCGAGATCTTGGGCAATGATCGGGTAGGCGTCGTAGGGCTTCAAGATGTGTGCGGATGGTACGGGGCTGGTCAGGAACCGGAAAGAAGCGAGGTTGGCCTTCAAGGTCATCGGCCGGTTGGCTTTCAAGGCCATCGGCCATCAGGGCTGACACGGGGCATCGAGAAGGATGAGATGATGGCCCGAGGTGTCGCTTCCGGGGGGTAGACCAGCCAGGGTCTGAAAAACACGGATTATAGAGTGTGTCATGCACGGTTTTGCCGCCAGGTTGGCGCAAGATCGTAGGCTGATGGCGCCGTATGAGGCCAAGGTTGCTGGGGAGGGGCCTCGATTCAGTCGCTTAGAGTGAGTGCGCCCGGTGTCGTTGCGCCACCTCGGCCATCATGTTGGCCTTGATGTGCGGTCTGCGCCAAGGCACTTGGCTTCGTGCCTCCAAAGTCGGAAGGGCGCGGGCGAGTGTCTCAAACGGCCTTTGGCCAGTGTGCCTGCCGCCGTTCCCGTTGAACGGCGCCTGGGCGGCAGGGGGGAGGTCGGTGGATGGTGCGTTGACGGCGATGCTTCCTGATCCTATAATTTTCTGTTGCGCTTTCTGTTGTGTGAAGGCGTGTTTTCAGGAGCTTTCAATGTACGCGGTCATAAAAACCGGTGGCAAGCAATACAAGGTTGCTGCTGGCGAAAAACTCAAAGTAGAACAGATACCCGCAGACATCGGAGCTGGCATTGAGATCGACCAGGTGTTGGCCGTCTACGACGGTGACAAGGTCAAGATCGGCGCTCCTCTGGTGAGTGGCGCCACGGTGTCGGCTGTTGTCTTGTCTCAAGGTCGTCACAAGAAGGTGCGTATCTTCAAGATGCGCCGTCGCAAACACTATCAGAAGCGTCAGGGCCACCGCCAGAACTACACCGAGCTGTTCATCACGCAGGTGTCGTCCGAGCTGGGCACGGCCAAGGCCGATGCACCGGCCGTCGCTGCTGCCTGATAGCGCGCAGAAGCAACGAATCAACCCAGCCCTGTCAGCTGTCATCGGCAGGGCATTTCGTGACAGGTAATCAGTCATGGCACAGAAAAAAGGCGGCGGCTCCACACGTAACGGCCGCGATTCCAAACCGAAGATGCTGGGTGTCAAAGCCTATGGCGGTCAGCAGGTTTCAGCCGGCTCGATCATCGTTCGCCAGCGTGGCACCCGTGTGCACGCCGGTCGTAATGTCGGTGTGGGCAAGGATCACACCCTGTTCGCGCTGATCGACGGCATCGTCACCTTCGGCGTGGCTGGCCCGAAGAGCAACAAGGTCGTCAGCATCACCCCGGCACTGGCCGAGGCTTGAGGCTGAGCGTTCTGATCGCTCGACAAGTGGCCCTTCGGGGCCATTTTTTTTGGCCGTTACAATGCTTGAGCGTCTTGGGGCGTGTGATGCGCCAGTCGCCCCCGCGAGTCCTCGTGAAAGCCCCTCTGGCCGTGTGACACCACGTTGTCAACCGCGCCAGGCGCGCGCATGAATCCTGGCGTCCAGGACGCCGTCCCCAGTGCCTTCGGGCAGGAGTCAGCACATGAAATTCATCGATGAAGCCCGTATCGAGGTGATTGCCGGTTCTGGTGGCAACGGGGCGGCTTCGTTCCGCCGCGAAAAGTTCATTCCCTTCGGTGGCCCTGATGGTGGAGACGGTGGCCGGGGCGGTTCGATCCTGGCCGAGGCCGATCGCAACATCAACACGCTGGTCGATTTTCGCTACACGCGCAAGTATCAGGCGCGCCGGGGTGAAAACGGGCGGGGTTCGGATCAGTATGGCAAGGGCGGGGATGACATCCTGCTGCGGATGCCCGTTGGCACGCAGATCCGGGATGAGGACTCGGGCGAGCTGCTTTTCGACCTGACGACGCACGGTGAGCGTGTGGTGCTGGCCAAGGGGGGCGATGGTGGCCTCGGCAACCTGCATTTCAAGTCGAGCACGAACCGGGCGCCCCGCAAGGCAACGAAGGGTTGGCCGGGCGAGGAGCGTCGGCTGAAGCTGGAGCTGAAGGTGCTGGCTGATGTGGGGTTGCTTGGCATGCCCAATGCGGGCAAGTCCACTTTCATCACGCAGGTCTCGAATGCTCGCCCAAAGGTGGCCGATTACCCGTTCACCACGCTTCACCCGAATCTGGGGGTGGTGCGTATCGATGAGGGGCGAAGCTTCGTCGTGGCCGATGTACCGGGGCTGATCGGCGGCGCCGCTGAAGGGGCTGGGCTGGGGCACCGTTTTCTGCGGCATTTGCAGCGGACCCGCTTGCTCCTGCATCTGGTCGATGTCTTCCCCTTCGATCCTGAGCGCGATGTGGTGAGCGAGGCGCTCACGATCATCGACGAGCTGCGCAAGTATGACCCCGAGCTGTACGAGAAACCGCGCTGGCTGGTGCTGAACAAGGTTGACATGATGGCGCCAGAAGACGTGGCCGAGGTACGTGATCGGCTGGTGAAGGCGCTCGACTGGCGTGGGCCGGTGTATGAGATTTCGGCCATTGCCGGGCAGGGGTGTCGGGAGCTGTGTTATGACATCTGGCGCTATCTGGAGGCGCTTCGTCCGCCCGAGATGCCGGATCCGGATGTACGTTTCGATGCAGCGCCGGCTGATGAAGGGGGCGATGGTGCACCGTCGGATGACGGGGAGCGGGCCTTCGACGTGCGCTTCGACCGTTCGGCCGATGAGGGGCAGGCATGAAGGAGCCGGCCCAGCGCTGGGTGATCAAGGTCGGCTCCTCGCTCGTGACGCGAGGCGGACAGGGGGTGGATCAGGCAGCGATCGATCATTGGAGTGATCAGATTGCGGCCTTGAGGCGGCAAATGGCCGAGCATGGGGGGGCCGGAGCGTCCGATGAAGGAAGCGAGGCTGCACGCATCCTGCCCGAGATCATGCTGGTGTCCTCGGGAGCCATTGCCGAAGGGGTCAAGCGTCTGGGCTGGACGAGTCGTCCCCGCGAAGTGGCGGAGCTGCAAGCAGCGGCGGCCATCGGCCAGATGGGCATCGTGCAGGCGTATGAAAGCAGTTTCCGGCGGCATGGGATCGTCACGGCACAGGTGCTGCTCACGCACGAGGATCTGGCCGACCGACGACGTTATCTGAATGCGCGTTCGATGTTGAACCGGCTGCTGGCGCTGGGCGTGGTGCCGATCATCAACGAGAACGACTCGGTCATCACGGATGAGATCAAAGTGGGGGACAACGACACGCTGGGGGCGTTGGTAGGCAATCTGACGGAGGCCGAATGGCTGGTGATCCTGACGGATCAGGCCGGCCTTTATACGGCCGATCCGCGCAAGGATCCGTCTGCCATGCTGTTGCCGGAGGTACCTGCTGGCGACCCGGCGTTGGAACGGATGGCCGGCGGTGCCGGCAGCAGTGTGGGCACGGGGGGCATGCTGACGAAAGTGTTGGCGGCCAAGCGCGCGGCGCGCAGTGGCACCTCCACCATCGTTTGCTCGGGCCATGAGCCGGATGTGTTGCTGAGGCTGATGGCCGGCGAATCGATTGGTACGCGCTTCATCGCGCAGACGCAGCGGCTGGCTGCCCGCAAGAAGTGGATGGCCGATCACTTGCAGGTGAGAGGTCGGGTGCTGGTGGATGCCGGCGCCTCGAAGGCACTGCGTTCGGGTGGGCGCAGCCTGCTCCCGGTTGGCGTGGTGGGCGTCGAAGGGGATTTTGGCCGGGGCGAGCTGGTGTCGGTCTGGGAGCAGGCCGGCGGTGAAATTGCCCGTGGTCTGGCCAATTACGCAGCCACTGATGCGCGGCGGCTCGTGCGTCAGCCGTCGTCACGCATCGAGGCCATTCTGGGCTTCATCGAGGAGCCTGAGCTGATTCATCGGGACAATCTGGTGCTGCGCTGATCGAAACATCCTGTATCGATCTTTCATTTGTTTACCGCGATGGGGCGCCTGGGTTTTGTTGGCTGAAAACATTGGGCCTGCATTGGGTTACCATTCTGTAAATTGATACACCCAGTCAACAAAAGGGTTTTGCGCCTCTCTCTCAAAGACATGGCCGTTCCGCTTCCCGGCATGGGGGCGTATTTTTCCGCGCAGATTCCCTGTCTGACTTTTTAATGACATGTTGTTATCGGCAGCGGTGCATCGTGGCTGGATGTACCGTCTGACAGGACGGAGCAGTGATGAAAACAACCGTAGAGGAGCGTGGCCGCTTCGACTACATCGTGATTGGCGCTGGCACGGCTGGCTGCGTGTTGACCAATCGGCTAAGTGCCACGGGGGCAAGTGTTTGTGTACTGGAGGCGGGGCCGCCTGACCATCATCCCTTCATCCATCTGCCGGCCGGTTATGTGAAAACGATCTACAACAAGTCGATCACCTGGGACTTCGAGGTACCGCCCGGCAAGGTGATCGACCGTGCCATGAACCTGCCCCAGGGCCGGGTGCTGGGTGGCTCCAGCTCGATCAATGGCCTGTCTTATGTGCGTGGCCAGCGGGCGGACTATGACAGTTGGGCCGAGGCGGGCAATCCGGGCTGGTCTTATGCCGATGTGCTGCCGTATTTCATGCGCTCGGAGCGAAAGGTCGGGCAAGGGGACGATCGTTTTCGTGGTCGAAGCGGTGAGCTGCCCATCACCGAACCCGACTGGACGTTGCCGGTGTGCGAGACCTTTCTCGAAAGCCTGAAGGAGTTGGGCATCGAGCGCACGCCTGATTACAACGGGGCCACCCATGCGGGTAGCGGGTATTTTCAGCGGACGATCGGTGGTGGTTATCGTTTCAGCTCGGCCAAGGCTTTTCTGAGACCGGCGATGAAGCGGCCGCACGTGACGGTGAGAACCCACGCGCAGGCCACGCGGATCCTCTTCGAGGGCAAGCGCGCGGTGGGGGTTGAATATGTGCGTGGCGGCCCGAATGGCAAGCGTGAAATCGTTCGGGCCAACCGGGAGGTGCTGTTGTCGGCCGGGGCGTTGAACTCGCCCACGCTGTTGCAGCTTTCAGGCGTGGGCCCTCGTGAGGTGATCGAGGCCATCGGCGTGCCGATGGTGCATGAACTGCCTGGGGTGGGTCAGAACCTGCGTGATCACTACCGCATCCGCATGGTGGCACGGCTCAAGGGCGTGAAGAGCATCAACCAGCTCGTGCGCGGTTTGGGCTTGTGGCGTGAGGCGGCCAACTGGGTGTTGGGCCGCCCCAGTGCGCTGGGTGTCAGTGCGTCGCTGATGCATGTGTTTTTCAAGTCCAACCCGTCGGTCGAGCGGCCCGATATCGAATGTGTGGCTTCACCGGCCAGTTTCCGGGACGGCATCATCGGTGTGTTGGATGATTATCCCGGTCTGACGCTGGGCATTTGGCAGGGCCGCCCTGAAAGCCTTGGCCATGTGAAGGCGGTGGATCCCAGCCCCTTCGTGCGCCCGCTGGTGCAGCCCAACTATCTGGTGGACGAGCGCGATCAGCGGGTGCTGATCGATGGCATGCGCATGGGCCGTCGGATGTTCACGACCACTGGCATGAAAGGCGCTTTCGAGATGGAGACGGTGCCAGGGCCGGATTGCCAGACGGACGACGAGTTTCTGGATTTTGCGCGTCGCACTGGCGCAACCGTCTACCACCTGGTGGGCAGCTGCCGGATGGGGCCGGCCGATCAACCGAATACCGTGGTGAACCACGAATTGCGTGTGCATGGGCTGGAAGGCTTGCGGGTGATCGATGCCTCGATCATGCCCACGATGCCCTCGGTCAATACCAACGCATCGGCCCTGATGATCGGGGAGAAGGGGGCTGATCTGGTGTTGGGCCGTTCGCTGCCACCGGCGGAGAACCTGCCGCCGCCGCTGCGTTGATGGGGGGCGCGTGGCGTCATGGAAGCTCGGTTGAGCGTCCGTCCGCCACCTGTCCGGTGCCACGGATGAGCACCGGGGGCTGTAGGCATCCCTGGCCCTCTCCCCCGTCCTGACGGGACTCGACACGCAAAGGCGCATGGAGGCGCCTTTTTTCTTGTCGGCAAGCGTCAACCGTCCGGCTGCCATGGCGGCCGTTGTCATTGCCGGATTCGTTGCTTTTTTACATGATGAGTGTATGAATAAAGCAACGAATCTCTCCATTCTGGCCCTGTGCGCAGGTTTGCTGGCTGCATGCGGAGGCGGCCCGAGTGGGCGTCAGACGGCCGCGCCGAACGTCGATCCCGCCATCGGGTATTCGGATCAGTATGCGAACCAGTGCGCGCCGGAAAACCCGCTTGCCCGACATGCTTCAGGTGGCTTGCTGGATGGCTATCGTGCCGGTTCGGTCGAGACCGAGCAGCAGTTCGTGCGCGCCTACATGAACGAAGCCTATCTCTGGTACCAGGAGATGACACCGCTGAACCCGGCCTTGCCACGTTACCGGCGCACGCCTTTCGAGGAGGCCATGACGAATTATTTCCAGGACTTGCGAACCACAGCCGTCTCGGCCTCGGGCAAGCCGAAGGATCGCTTCAGTTTTGCCACCAGCACGGTGGCGTGGAAAGCACTGTCGGAAGCGGGGGTCCAGCATGGTTATGGTGCCGATATTGCCGTGTTGTCGGGCACCCCGCCGCGGGATCTGCGGGTGGCGTTGGTGCATGAGGGCACACCGGCGGCCGAGCAGAACCTGTCACGTGGTGATCGTCTGTTGACCTTGCGTACGGCCAGTGGCCGTGTGATCGACGTGGTGCACACGGACGATCCCGCGGATATCGAGGAGATGAAGCGCTTGCTCTTCAACCCGAGCGATGGTGAGCAGGTGCAGATGGCATTCAGCCGAAACGATGGTTCGACGCTGTCGACCGGGCTGAAGGCGGGGGAATATGAGCAGCTGTCGGTTCATACGAGCGACACCATCCGGACGGCACAGGGCGATGACGTGGGTTACCTGGTGGTGAAGAGCTTCAACCTGCCGCTGGAAGGTCAGTTGCAGAAGGCGTTGACGGCACTGAAGGACAAGGGGGTGAAGGACGTGGTGCTGGATCTGCGCTACAACGGCGGTGGTTACCTGTACCAGTCGGCACAGTTGGGCTACATGCTGGCCGATCCGGCATTGACCCGTGGCCGAGTGTTCGAGCGGCTGAAGTACAACGACAAGCGCGGGGCCGACAGCAACCGTCAGGAGAGCACGATCCGCTTCCTGTCGACCGCGACGGGTCGGGCCGGTTCCGGTACGAAGGCTGGTGAAGCCTTGCCGAATCTTGGCTTGAAGCGGTTGTATGTGCTGGTGGGCGCGGATACCTGCTCGGCCAGTGAGTCGCTGATCAACGGCTTGCGTGGCGTCGACATGGAGGTGGTGCTGATCGGTGAGACCACTTGTGGCAAGCCTTACGGCTTCACGGCGCGTGACAATTGCGGTATGTCATACTTCCCCATCGAGTTCGTCGGGGTCAACGCCAAGGGGGTAGGGGATTTCGACGATGGGTTCAAGCCCGATTGTGTCGTGCCTGATGATTTTGCGCATCAGTTGGGCAATGCCGATGAGGGGCTGCTGGCCGCTGCGCTGCATCACCGTCAGTATGGCGCCTGCCCTGCGGGGACACAGGCCACGACCAAATCGATGATGTCGTCTGCGCCGGGGGCCGTGTCACCCAAACTGGTGCGTGGGCCTTTGCACACTTCCAAATTCCTGTTGCCATGATGCTCAAACCATCCATTGCTGCTGTTGTCCGCCCTTTGTTCCCCCCGTCGATGGCTGGCAGGCGTGTGCTGGGATTGGGGTTGATGGCAGTGGTGCTGGCCGGGTGCTCATCGGCCGGGAAGGCACCGGGCAATCATGGGGGTGGGGCATTGACCCGTGATGAGCAGCAGGTGGCCGCTGCCATGCAAAAGGACGCTGAGCCGAAGCCAGCGCCGGTGTCCGTGCCCGAGGTAGGAGTGTCGTTGTCCGAGTTGCCTCCTGCCTGGCTGCCACAGCAGAACAGCGCTGCTTGCTTGGCCGATATCGAAGCGATGGCCGAGCGTTACAGCGGCCGGCGGGTGATGTTGGGTGAGGCGGCCTTCGTGGGCAAGAGCGAGCTGGTGCTTGATCAGCCTTTGGGCCGTGATCGTGCCGGGAAACTGGCCGATGGCAAGCGTCTGGGGCTGCCCGATCCTTTCGTGATGCAGCTGCGCTTTGGCCCGCGTGGCTGCATGGTGGTCGTGCCGGCCCAGGCGTCGGCCATTCGTCCGGTGCCCGCTTCGACGCTGCTACCCAACTGCCGTTGCCAGTCCCCGCAGGGGCAGTGACTGGATGGTTCCCTGATCATTTGTGGCGACATGGCCGAACGCTGCCGGTGAATCCTGTAATCTCTTGCCGTTCGTTTGCCGGTGACGGCGTGTGATCGGAGCAGGGAGGAGAGGCATGCAGCAGGGGTTTGGTGCGTTGCGCGGTTCAGCGCTGGTGGGGCTGATGTTGGGGCTGGCGGCCTGTGGCGGGGGCGATGGTGACACCAATGCGCGAAGTGCTACCGTCGAATCGTTGGCCAATCTCTGCGCGCCTGACAATCCCCTGGTGCGGGATGCCGAGGGGCAGCTGATCGCGCAGGTTCGGCAAGGCTCACGGACGGATGAGCTGCGTTTCATGCGTGCGTATCTGGACGAGGTCTATCTGTGGCGTGAGCACATGCCCTTGCTTGACCCGAATGCGCCCGATTATCAGAACGGCTCGTTTGCGCAGGGCATGAGGCGGCATTTCGAGGCGTTGCTTAGTCCGGCGCTGACGCCCAAGGGACAGCGCAAGGATCGTTTCAGCGACATGTTGCCGAGCACGGTCTGGAAACTGGTGGGCGAGGCTGGTGGTGCGCGCAATTTCGGGCTGGTGTTCCAGGGCTTCACGGACAAAACACCGCGCGACGTGCGGGTTGCGCTGGTGCATGAGGGAAGCCCTGCGGCCAAGGCCGGGGTGTTGCGGGGCGAGCGGCTGCGTCGGCTCGAAACGGCTGATGGACGTAGCATCGATGTGCTCAATGCCAGTCGTGAGGCCGATCTGGCACTGATGAGAAGGTTGTTGGCACACCTCGTGCCGGCTCAGCGTGTCGTGATGGTGTTCGACAAGGCCGATGGCACACCTCGGCGGGTGACGCTCATGTCGACCCAATATCAGGAGCCGCCGGTGTCCGCCTTGAAGGTGTTGACGGCGGCCGATGGGGCCAAGGTGGGCTATCTGTTCATCAATGCTTTTGCGTTGCCGCTGGAAGGGGCGATGCAGCAAGCTTTTGCCGAGTTGAAGGCCAAGGGCATCCAGGATCTGGTGGTGGATCTTCGCTACAACGGGGGCGGCTATGTGTACCAGGCCGCACAGTTGGCCTACATGGTGGCGGATACGCGCTTGTCGGCGGGCAAGGTATTCGAGCGTTTTCAGTTCAACAACCTGTTGCAGGCCGAGATGCCTGCTGCGCGACGCGAGCAGTCCTTCATGCACCTGACCTCGGGGAGCCGTGGCACGGGGGTAGCGGGAGGCAGGCCATTGCCCAATCTGGGGCTGAAGCGTGTTTATGTGCTGACCGGGCCGGACACCTGCTCGTCCAGCGAATCTTTCATCAATGGGCTTCGTGGTATCGACGTGGAGGTGGTGCTGGTTGGGGGCACCACCTGCGGCAAGCCTTTCGGTAGCACGGCGCGAGACAATTGCGGCCTTAGCTATCTGCCAATCCTGTTCACAGGCTTCAATCACAAGGGTGAAGGCGATTATTTTGATGGTCTTGCGCCTACTTGTGCCGTGACCGACCGCCTGGGGCAGGGCACGAACACATTGGGAGACCCGAAGGAAACGCTGTTGAGTGTGGCGCTTCGTCACCGTCAGACGGGGAGGTGCGGCTCGCAAGCCGGTGCGGGCGCATCGGCCAAGGGGCTGGACGAACGGGGGGCAGGTGCGGCCGAGGCGCCGCGGCTGAATCGCTCACCGCTACGGGAGATCAAACTGTTGCAACCGGCGGGGTAGCCGGGGCGGTCAGTGCGGGCACCAACCAATTCATGACACGCTTTCCGGGCGGCGTGTGCTGGGCGAATGCGTGCATCACGCGCTTTGGTGCGGCGGGGGCGGCAGCCAGTAACCCTGGGTCTGCCCATTCTGGGGACAGGTCTGCGATAATCCAGGATTAACTTCCGAATCCTTAGACCCAAGGGTGCCCGGATCATTGCGCTCCATCAGCGGGTGTCGATGATCGCCGGTTGATCGTCTTGCGCGCGGCTCTCATTCGAGCCGTGTCGCAGGCTTGCCGAGCAGGCATCCACAAGACCCTGGCAGCCCAAGCTGCCGCCGCACATGGCCCAATACGTATACATGATGAACCGGGTGAGCAAGACCGTGCCACCCAAACGTCAGATCCTCAAGGACATTTCGCTGAGCTTTCTACCCGGCGCCAAGATTGGCGTGCTTGGCACCAACGGTGCGGGTAAATCGACCCTGCTGAAGATCATGGCCGGCCTCGACAAGGAGATCGATGGCGAGGCCATGCCGATGCCGGGCATCAAGGTGGGCTACCTGCCGCAGGAGCCGTTGCTCGATGCTGACCAGACCGTGCGCGAGGCCGTGGAAGGTGGTCTGGGCGATATCGTCGAGGCCAAGCAGAAGCTTGAAGAAATCTATGCGGCCTACGCCGAGCCGGACGCCGATTTCGATGCGCTGGCCAATGAGCAGGCCAAGTACGAGGCGATCATCGCGGCGGCTGGCACCGACAACATCGAGTTGCAGCTCGAAGTGGCGGCTGATGCGCTGCGGCTGCCGCCGTGGGATGCCAAGATCGGCAACCTGTCGGGCGGTGAGAAGCGCCGGGTGGCGCTGTGCCGACTGCTGCTGTCGCGCCCCGACATGCTGCTCCTGGACGAGCCGACCAACCACCTCGATGCCGAGAGTGTCGATTGGCTGGAGCAGTTCCTGCAAAAATTCACCGGCACCGTGGTGGCCGTCACCCACGACCGTTACTTCCTCGACAATGCAGCCGAGTGGATTCTGGAGCTGGATCGCGGCAGTGGCATTCCCTGGCGCGGCAATTACAGTTCCTGGCTTGATCAGAAGAGCAATCGCCTGCGGCAGGAAGAGGCTTCCGAATCGGCTCGCCAGAAGGCACTGAAGAAGGAGCTGGAGTGGGTTCGCCAGAATGCGAAGGGCCGTCAGGCCAAGAGCAAGGCCCGTCTGGCCCGCTTCGAGGAGCTGTCGTCCTACGAATATCAGCGTCGTAACGAGACGCAGGAAATCTTCATCCCGGTGGCCGAACGCCTGGGCGACCAGGTGATCGAATTCCAGAACGTCTCCAAAGGCTATGGCGACCGGCTGCTGGTGGACAACCTGAGCTTCACGATTCCGCCCGGGGCCATCGTCGGCATCATCGGCCCGAACGGCGCCGGCAAATCGACGATTTTCCGGATGATCACCGGGCGCGAGCAGCCCGACAGCGGCACGATCAAGATCGGTCACACCGTGAAGGTGGCTTATGTCGATCAGTCGCGCGAATCGCTGCAAGGCGACAAGACCGTCTGGGAAGACGTGTCAGGCGGGCTGGACATCATGAACGTGGGCAAGTTCGAGATGCAGTCGCGTGCCTACATCGGCCGCTTCAACTTCAAGGGGCCGGATCAGCAGAAGCTGGTGGGCCAGCTCTCGGGGGGTGAGCGGGGGCGCCTGCACCTGGCCAAAACGCTGCTCGAAGGTGGCAACGTGCTGCTGCTCGACGAGCCGTCCAACGATCTCGACGTGGAAACGTTGCGGGCGCTCGAAGACGCACTTCTGGAATTTGCCGGCTGCTGCCTCGTGATCTCCCACGATCGCTGGTTCCTCGACCGCATCGCCACGCACATTCTCGCAGCCGAAGGCGATTCGCAATGGACCTTCTTCCCCGGTAATTACCGCGAATACGAAGAAGACAAGCGCCGCCGTCTGGGTGAGGAAGAAGCCAAGCCCAAGCGCTTCCGGTACAAGTCGATCAACGTGTGATGCCCGAAGCCGGCAGGGGGGCCACTTGCCGGCATGGCTCAGCACGACACGCGCTGTCCTTGCCCGGATTTTTGCAGATACAGGAGGCCAGTGATGAAAGAACGGGTTGCTTATGAGCAGGATATCGTTGCCTGGGCCAACCAGCAGGCTGCTTTTATCCGAGCTGGTCGCTTCGATCTGCTGGATCTGGAGCATATTGCCGATGAGATTGAAGACGTGGGCAAAAGCGAAAAGCGGGAACTGATCAGTCGCATGGCCGAGTTGCTGGCCCATTTGCTGAAATGGCATTTTCAGCCGGAGCGACGTGGCGCCAGCTGGGAAATCAGCATTCGTAAACAGCGCAAGGGTATTACCCGCGCCATCGAGCAGACGCCCAGTTTGAAAGTGGATCTTGCCAGTGAAAACTGGCTGCAACAGGTCTGGGATGAAGCCGTGAAGCGTGCTGCCGATCAGACCGGTATCGGCTATTTCCCTGAAGCCTGCCCGTGGACGATTGAGCAGGTGAGGGATGAGGATTGGTTTCCAGACTAGGTTGGTAGATCAGACTGGCCTTTCCTGGGTTTCTCTGATTTTCGACGTGATAGGGCAGGCAGAGATTCAGGCCATGTTCCACCAGCCGACTTGACGCCAGCCCCCCGTCTGCCTATAACAAAGAAGAAAGACGACGGGAGAGAAGTCCATGAGCACGATTCTCGATTTGCAGCCACAGGCGGTCTGGCACTATTTCCATCAGCTCACGCAGATTCCACGACCCTCGCACCATGAAGCGGCGGTGCAGCAGTTTGTGCTGGATGAGGCGCAGCGACTGGGGCTGCCGGCGGAGCGGGACGACGCTGGCAACATCCGGGTGCGCAAGGCGGCCAGCGCTGGGGCGGAAGGGGCGCCGGGGGTGATCCTTCAGGCCCACCTCGACATGGTGGCGCAGAAAAATGCCGACAAGGTGCATGATTTTGAGCGCGACCCGATCACGACGATCGTGCGCCCCGATGGCTGGGTGACGGCCGATGGCACGACGCTCGGGGCCGACAATGGCATCGGGGCGGCCATCATTTTGGCGGCGTTGGCGGATCAAAACCTGGTGCATCCACCGCTGGAGGCGCTCTTCACGGCCACTGAAGAAACGGGCATGGATGGGGCCAAGGGCTTGCAGCCGGGCTGGCTCGATGGCCGTTTTCTGATCAATCTGGATTTTGAGGATGAGGCCGAGCTGTGCATTGGTTGCGCGGGCGGGGTGGATGGCAGCTACACCATTCCGTATACCACACGCCCTGTACAGATGCCCGGCTACCGGTTGAAGGTGCGTGGCTTGCGGGGCGGGCACTCGGGGGTGGACATCCACCGGTTGCGCGGCAATGCGATCCGGATCCTGACCCGTGCCTTGGTGGCGATCGGCGCCGAGTTCATTGCCGACATGCGCGGGGGCAATCTGCGCAACGCCATTCCGAGAGAGGCCGAGGCGCTGATCGGCCTGCCGGATGAGGCGGCCGTGGCTGCCGTACGGGCGAAGCTGGCGGCGTTGCAAACGGTGATTCGCCAGAACCTGAGCGCTGCCGATCATGATCTGAGGCTGCTGCTGGAGCCTGCCGAAGCCGTCAGCGCGGTCATCGTGGAGCGTCAGCGCCTGCTCGACGTGTTGCGGGGCTTGCCGCACGGGGTGGATCGGATGAGTCCGCAGATTGCCGATCTGGTCGAGACCTCGACGAACATGGCAGCGATTGCCTGTGATGGCAAGGTCTTGACGATCCACTGCCTGCTGCGTTCTTCTTCCGAATCCCAGAAGGCCGACCTGGCCGACCGCATGGCATCCGTCGTGCGGCTGGCCGGTGGCGAGGTGGCCTACACGGGCGATTATGGTGGCTGGCAGCCACAGCCCGGTTCGACGCTGGTGCAGGTGTTCCAGCAGACCGGGGAAAAATTGTTTGGGCACAAGCCACCGATCAAGGCGATTCATGCCGGGCTGGAATGCGGAATTCTGTCCATCCACTATCCGCACTGGGAAATGATTTCCTTCGGCCCGACGATCACCGGTGCGCATTCGCCGGATGAGGCGGTCAAGATAGAAACGGTCGGTCGTTGTTATGTCTGGCTGTTGCAATGTCTGAAGGCCTTGGCCTCGGAGGTGGCGTAGGCTTTCAGACACAGGGTTGTGAGTGCATGTTCACTTTCGTCGAATCGGCCGTTTGATGGGGGTCGACAAATGCTTGAACAGCTCGAGCACTTTGACTACGCGATGTTGGGCCCGGATGCGTGGCGTCATCCGGGCCCGAGGGGATGATCAGGCCACCTGACCAAAGCGGCCGCTGTTGAAGTCTTCGATCGCCTGGCGGATTTCGGCCTGGGTGTTCATCACGAATGGGCCATAGCCCACCACCGGCTCATCGATTGGCTCGCCGGCAAGCAACAGCAGTTTGGCGTCGCCGTTGGCCTCGATGCGCACACCGCTGCCTTCGTGCGAGAGCGTGGCCATCTCGGCCTTGCGCAGCACCGTCTCGCCATTCACCATCACGGTGCCGTCCAGTACCACGAGCAGCGTGCTCCAGCCTTCGGGCTGATCCAGCTCGGCCGTGGCACCGGCCTTCAGCCGCACGTCCAGCACGTTCATCGGGCTGTAGGTCTTGGCTGGCCCCTGGCCTTCGCCGAACTCACCAGCGATCACCCGAACCTGACCGGCATCATTCGGCAGGGCGACGGCCGGAATCTGCGCATCGGTGATGCCCTGATAGTGAGCCGGTGTCATCTTGTCCTTGGCTGGCAGGTTGACCCACAGCTGCACCATCTCGAAGGGGCCGCCTTCACGGCTGTAGCGCTCGGAGTGGAATTCCTCATGGATGATGCCGCCGCCGGCCGTCATCCACTGCACATCGCCCCGGCCGATCACGCCACCGGCGCCGGTGCTGTCGCGGTGCTCGACCTCACCCTCATAGACGATGGTGACGGTCTCGAAACCACGGTGAGGGTGCTGACCCACGCCACGACGGTGGCCGGTGTTCGGTGCAAAGGTGGTGGGGGCGGCATAGTCGAGCATCAGGAAGGGGCTGCGCTCGGCCACGCCCGAGCCGTTGTAGCCGAACATGCCATGAACCGGAAAGCCATCGCCCACCCAGTGGCGGCCGGGGGCGCTGGCAACGTTGCGAACGGTTTTGAGGGTGGTGGTGCTCATGATGTGACTCCTGGGCGTTGTCCCGTTGGGCAGTGTTGGGTGGTGCATTGGCAGCGGAGGCTGCTGTCGTTCAATCACTGCGTTGTTGCGATGGATTGAATCTTACAGAAGGCTGATGCTGGTGATAAGCCGGTGAAAGTGGGTTATATCGTTCTGAATTTGGAACGATTGAAAGGAGGGCTGTTCGGTCAGAACGACTGCGGGCTGAATGTCGGCATCTTGTCAGCGGACGGGCTTGAGCGGCGTGAGTGCATGGGGAACAAGTTCATCACACGTGCTAAAGCCCCTGTACCGATACGTCTGATCGAACGTGTCGATGTCATCGACATGAAAGAGATGATATGTCGAAAAAAGTGGTTTCATCGACATGTCAGGATGGACATGTCGATACCATCGACATAGACTGGTCGATATGTCGAAAAAATCGTGTTTCATGAACATGGACTGGGCTTGTGCAGCCGATGATGCCGCCTAGCACCCCTGTTTGGCGGAAATTTTCGCCAGTTCCGGCATGCTGCGGGTGAAGGGCATCCAGACACCGCCACGAAGGAGGCACTGCGCTACCGTCAGGCTCTGTACAGCGGGTTTGCCTCCCTCCATCAAAAGCCCCTGTGTACGGCAACGGCTGTTGAAGTCTGTACCGCCATCAAGGGGGCTGCCATGGATGTCCGGTGCGTGCCGGGCACGCAGTTGGCCAATGATCGTACTGGCGAAGTCATCTACACCCCGCCCGAAAGCGAGGCCACGATCCGCTCATTGCTGGCCAACTGGGAGCGCTTCTTGCACGAGGCTGAAGACATCGATCCGCTGGTGCGGATGGCCGTGGGGCATTATCAGTTTGAGGCAATCCACCCGTTTACCGATGGCAATGGCCGCACGGGGCGAGTGCTGAACAACCTGTTTCTGGTGCAGCAAGGTTTGTTGAGCCTGCCGATCCTTTATCTCAGTCGTTACATCATGGCCCACAAGGCGGATTATTACCGGCTCTTGTTGGGGGTGACACGCGATCAGGCATGGCACTCTTGGGTGATCTACATGCTGAAAGCCGTGGCAGAAACCTCTGCCTGGACGACAGCCAAGATCAATGCCGTGCGTGAGCTGCTGATCCAGACTACCGAGCACGTCAAAACGCAGAGGCCAAAAATCTACAGTCGGGAATTGGTGGATGTGATTTTTGAGCAGCCTTACTGTCGGATCAGCAATGTCGTGGCCAAGGGCATTGCGAAACGGCAGACCGCCTCACGCTATTTGCATGAGCTCGTGTCGATCGGTGTGCTGAAGGAAGAAGCGCAGGGGCAGGAAAAGCTGTTCATCCATCCGCGGCTGATGCAGTTGCTGAAGGCGGATGGGCATGTGTTTGTGCCGTATGGGGGCAATTGAGTGGGCAGTACATTACTTGTCCGGTTTGTATGGTAAGTGCTCAAATCATTTTTTCAGTCCCTGACCTCGGTCCACGTACTTGTCGGGCAATTTAAATTGGTTTCAGTGACTGTCTTGGCTTTCAGATGGTCTTGAGCCGTGATGCGGGGATATCGGCGGCTTGGGACGGTTGGCCGATGAACAGGCTGTCGCCAGGAGCATCGTGAAGCAGGAGTGTGCCCGCGCCAATCACGGTATTTGAGTCGATCTTGATGTCGTCTCGAAGGGTTGCGTTGGCGCCCAGGAAGCAGGCTTCGCCAACCTCGACATTGCCGGACACGGTGACATTGGAGGCCAGAAAGCTGTGCTCGCCGATGGTGCTGTGATGGCAGACGGTGCTGCCGCACCAGATAAAGACATCATCACCAATTCGGGTGAATGGTTGAAGGGTCACGCCTTCGAGGATCAGGCAATTTTCCCCGATGATGGTATTGGCAGCGATATGGGCATGGGGACTGAGAAAGGTGGCGAGCCGATAGCCCATCTGTTTCAAGGCCAGAAATGTACGGCGACGGGCCTGATTGTTTTTTGCGTAAGTGATGGCAATGAAAACCTCATGTTCATCCGGGGGAAATGTGTGGGGCAGCTGATCCAGCCCGATGATTGACAGGTCTTCAAAGGCTGTTATGCTCCTGCCTGCCTGCCT
>JAUNKF010000043.1 GCA_030532895.1 Lautropia sp.
TGGCCGCTCCTTTGGGCTTTCCTGTCGACCCCGAGGTGTAGATCACATACGCCAGATTCTCCCCATGAACCGCCACGGCAGGATTGCTCACCGGATACTGGCTGACATCCACCGCATCCAGATTCAGCACTCGAAGCGCTGTTGTGGCATCCCCCCATCCGTGGCCCGTTTCATCGGCCCGCAGGCTCACAGCCACATCGCCAGCTGGGCAGTCTGTTGACGCGGCATTACCGGATACGACGCCGATGTTCAACCCCAGCTCGTCCAGCTTCGGCTGCACCGCGGTGTGTGTCAACAGCAGCCCAATACCGCTGTCCTCGATCATGTAGCGCAGGCGCTCAGCCGGATACTCGGGATCCAGCGGCACGTAGGCGCCGCCTGCCTTCAGGATGGCAAGTAACCCCACCACCATCTCGACAGAACGCTCAAGCGCAATGCCCACACGTACCTCTGGACCCACACCCAGACGAACAAGGTGGTGAGCCAACTGATTGGCGCATTGATTCACTTGCTCGTAGCTCAACGTCTGTGCCCCGAAAACCAGCGCCTCCCACTGTGCGCCCTGTTGAACTTGTTCCTCGAACAGGGAATGAACCGGTAAGGCACCTTCAGATGCCAGGTCGTCGTTTGTGCCCCAGCCTTGCAGGCTGCTCCGATCCGTTTCCGCCAACATCGGGGCCTCGCCCAAAGCTTGGGCCGGGTTTTCAGTCATGGCCTGCAACAGCCGCAGATAATGCGCGGCCAGGCGCTCAATGGTGACGGTGTCGAACAGCTCACGGGCATGTGTGAAGCGCAAACGGGTATCACCACCCAGTTCGTCGATCACATCGAGACTCAGCTCGAACTGAGCATGTTCCGGCGCGATCGGAATTTCCTGCACACGCACCTTCAGTGCCTCGCCCAGTCCCCGAAAATCCAGCGCCAGCTGGTTGAACATCACCTGAAAGAGGGGTGAGTGGGCCAGATCCCGCTGCGGGGCGAGACGCTCGACGAGCTGCTCAAAAGGATGGCGCTGATGCGCCTGAGCGGCCAGCACCGTGTCGTTCAGCTGGCGGATCAGTGTCTGCCAGCTTTCTCGGCCATCCAGCTGTCCACGCACCACGACCGTGTTGACGAACAGACCGATCGTGCGGCTAACAGCCAGATTCGGACGGTTGGCCACCGGCACGCCCACGCGGATGTCGGACTGCGCCGTGTAACGGTTCAGCAAGGCCTGAAAGGCGGCCAGCATCAGCACGAAACGGCTGCAACCGAGGCGCTGGGCAAGCGCATCCAAAGCACCTTTCAGCGCATGGGGCAAGGGCTGTACCACCTGCCCGGCCCGGTAGGTCGCCACGGCGGGTCTGGGATGATCGGTGGGCAGCATCAGGACGGGCTGCGCCACGCCTCCTGCCACCCCAAGCTGCGCTTCCCAATACAGGGCCTCTTCCGCCAGACCAGCCTGGGCCTCGGGCGTAGCCTGCCAGGCGGCGTAGTCGGAATACGGCACGCTGGCGACGGATTTGCCAGCCTCGGTTGGTGCCTGTCCTGCGGAGAGTCCCGCATGGATTGCCCCCAGCTCATCGAGCAGGATCTGCACGGAGGAGCCATCCGCGATGATGTGATGCAGAATGAGGCCCAACACGTGGGTCTGGGCCGAGAGCCTGATCACGATCAGGCGAAACAGTGGCCCCTGTTCCAGATCGAAGGGCTCGAGGTTGCGTGCTTTCAGGATGTCCAGTGCGCGGTGCTGCCTATCAATGATGGGCAGCCGATCCAACTGATGTCGTTCCAGAACCGGTATCGCCCCCGGTTGAATCTGTTGCATCACCTCACCATCCGCCGTGGACTGAAAGACGGTTTGGAGAATTGAATGGCGTGACACCAGCTGCTGCACTGCCCGCTCCAGCAGATTGATGTCGATCAGTCCATCCAGCCGCAACGCGCCCTGGATGTGATAGGCACTGCTCGACGGATTCATCCGCCACAGGAACCACTGCTGCTTCTGAGCGGCCGTGAGCGGCTGCGGCTGATAGCGGCTAGCCTCGTCGAGTAACGGAATCCGCGATGAAGGATGTTCTTTGGCTAATTTTCTTGCCTGCCGGATCAGCCCCAATTGCTGGCCGAAACGGGGTGCTTCGGTCACCTCGCGCAGGCTGATGTCAAGCTGCCACGCCTGGGCCATCCGTGCTGCCAGCAAGGTGGCGGCCAGCGAGTTGCCGCCCTCGGCCAGAAAGTGGGCGTCATCGTGGTAGACCGTGTCGGCCGAATGCCGAAGAGCTTCCTGCCACAAGGCCGTCAATCGCACACGATCCGTTGACAAGTCTTGTCGTCGTTCGTTTCTGCCCTCGCCCTTGGATGCAGGACTTGCACCGCCTACAGGATTGCCGCCGCCTCCAGGCCCATCGTCATCCGGGGTTCCATCCAAGTCAACGGGCTTTTCGTCTGCATCTGCCAGCCGGAACCGACCGGCCACTTCACTGGCATAGGTATCCAGTGATCCGGCCAGCCAGCCCTGCTGGCAGGCCGAGCGCTGCACCTTGCCGCTGGAGGTTTTGGGCAAGGCGCCCGGATTCAGCAGCACGACGGTGGCCGGGCTTTCGCCAAAGGCCTCACTCACCGCCACCTTGATGGCCTGGATCAGGGTGGCGGGTGCGATCAGCTTTTGCAGGCCACGGGAAATTTCGGCAGCCACGCCGATGCCCTCGCTCCCCTCCACGTCGACGGCAAAAGCTGCGCAACGCCCTTTCCGGACAGCCTCTACCTCTTCCTCCACGACGCGCTCGATATCCTGCGGAAAAAGATTGTGACCGCGGACGATGATCATGTCCTTTTGCCGCCCGGAAATATAGAGCTGCCCCTCATGCAGAAAACCGAGATCGCCCGTTCTGAGCCAGCGCTGCCCATCCCGCTCCACGAAGGTGGCGGCGGTGGCCTCGGGATTGTTCCAGTATCCGGCCGCGATGCTGGGGCCAGCCACCCAGATTTCGCCGATCTGATCCGGCGCCACCCATGCCTGCCCATCCGATGTGGCCAGACCTAGCTGATGCTCGGGGGCGATGGCACCGCATCCCACCTGAACGACACCATCCGGTTTGGTGCGCACCTGTCGCTGAGCCAGTGCCAGGCCATCGAAACCGACTGTCTTCATGCCTGCACCACGCTGCCCGCCCGTGACCAGCAGCGTCGCTTCGGCCAGGCCGTAGCAGGGATAGACAGCATCACCGCGGAATCCGTACGCCGAAAAGCGCTCGATGAAAGCCGCCATCGTGTCACTGCGCACCGGCTCTGCTCCCGTGTAGGCCAGCCGCCAGCAGGAGAGGTTCAGGTCAGCGCACTGACTGTCCTTGATCCGGTCGAGGCACAAGCGGAAGGCAAAGTCCGGGCCACCACTCAGGCTGATTCGATGGCGAGAGATCATCTGCAGCCAACGCAACGGGTTTTCCAGGAAGAAACGAGGTGAGGCCAGCACACAAGGGATACCGCTATAGACAGGTTGTAGCAAACCGCCAATCAACCCCATGTCATGAAAGAGCGGCGCCCAGACGCCAAAGCTGTCGTCAGGCCCAATCGACAGCACGGTCTTGATGGCCCGTTCGTTGGCCATCAGGTTGCCGTGCGTGACCATCACACCTTTTGGGTTGCCGGTGGATCCTGAGGTGTATTGCAGGAAGGCAATCTCTTCAAGGCGGGGATGACGAGGTTGCCAGCGCCCAGCCTCAAACGGATCGATCTTGTCGATTGCCAGCACCGTCTGGATACCGAATTGATGCGCCCCTTCGATGACGAGCGGCAACAAAGCCGACACCGTGAGAACACCCTGCGCCGAAGCGTCACGCGCAATGCTCTCCAGCCGTGTCAGATGCTGCAGACGCATCGATTCGGGCGGAAAGACGGGCACCGCGATCACCCCACTGTAGAAGCAGCCAAAGAGGCTGGCGGCATAGTGTTCGTCGTTGTCCATCATGATCAGGACCCGATCACCGGGCTGAAACCGCTGCTGCAACGTGGCGGCGATGGCTCTGGCTCGCCGTGCAAAGGTGTCGTAGTCCAGTCGTGTCTCGACCGTGTCGCCCTGCTCGGCACGTACCACGATCAGCGCCGTGTCCCGAGGTCGTGTGCGAGCGAGGTGCTCAAGATGCTGGACGAAGTCATCCGGTTCATGCCAGTCCGACATGGGCGACTGACTCGATGGACGCATGGGCATGTCTCCATGATCGATGTGAAACGATAGGTGGCGTGGGCGGTGAGATGGCAGCTCGAAGCCACGACACCGACGACGCCTTGCTTACCTGTGCAGCCAGCGCATCATGACCTGAGCGTGACGGAGGCATCCCTATGGGCACCACCTGCTGCCTTGGCCGCCTCCTGCTCAGCCATCCACTTGCGCAACGACAGCGGACGCATGTCAGTCCATGTCTTGTCGACGTAGTCGAGAACCGTTTTCTTGTCACCCTTGACGCCTTCAACAGCGGTCCAGCCGCCAGGCACGGGTTTCCAATGGGGCCAGATCGAATATTGTTCTTCGTGATTGATCAGGACGATGAAGGTTTCGTCTTCTCGGTCGAAGCAACTGGTGCTCATGACACAGTCTCCAGGCAACAACCCGCTTCACTGACGGCCCAATTGCCTGCAGTGGGGGCTACATACCCGTCAAGACGAGCTGGGCGCGTTTTTGTTCAACTTTTTTGTGAGCGCATCGTGGATGAGCTTCTCCTTTGCCACCATCCAGGGAGAAACTTGACAACTCATGTCCTTGGTCGGGAAGGATCATGAACTACGCTGACTTGCCTGCCAGTCGGAAGAATTTTTCGTAACATCAAGGCTATTCCCATCCTTGATTGCAGGAGACCCTGTCATGTCGCATCCCCGCGCCGGCCAACTGGCCGAGCCCCAAGACCTGATCGATCTGGCCAGCCTGGTCACGGCCTACTATGTGCGCAAGCCCGATCCGCAGATCATCGATCAGCAGGTGGCTTTCGGCACCTCCGGCCATCGCGGCACGAGTTTGAAGACGTCTTTCAATGAGGATCACATCCTGGCCACCACACAGGCCATCTGTGATTACCGCAAGGCGCAGGGCTTCGACGGGCCGCTCTTCATCGGGCGCGACACGCACGCGCTCTCGGAACCCGCCTGGGCCTCGGCGCTGGAAGTGTTGGCCGCCAATGACGTGACGGTTTTCGTCGACGCAAACGACCGCTACACGCCGACACCGGCCGTCTCACATGCAATCCTGCAGGCCAACCAGGGCAAGATCGGTGGGGTGAACGACCTGCCCGCCAACCGGGGGCTGGCCGATGGCATCGTGGTGACGCCCTCACACAATCCGCCCACCGATGGCGGTTTCAAGTACAACCCACCGCATGGCGGGCCGGCCGACACCGATGCCACGAAGTGGATTGCCGCCAAGGCCAATGAATACATGGCGGCCGGCATGAAGGGCGTGAAGCGCATTCCCTTCGAACGTGCCCGCAAGGTGGCCAAGCCTTATGACTACCTGGGCCGCTACGTGGATGATCTGCCGAGCGTGCTCGATCTGGATGCCATCCGCTCGGCCGGCGTCCGCATCGGGGCCGATCCGCTCGGGGGAGCAGCCGTCGATTACTGGGGGGCCATCGCCGAGCGCCACAAGCTCGATCTGACGGTGGTCAACCCGCTGGTGGATGCCACCTGGCGCTTCATGACGCTGGATTGGGACGGCAAGATCCGCATGGATTGCAGCTCACCGAGCGCGATGGCGAGCCTCGTGGCGCAGAAGGACAAGTACGACATCGCCACCGGCAATGATGCCGATGCCGACCGCCACGGCATCGTGACGCCCGACGCGGGACTGATGAACCCGAACCACTACCTGGCCGTGGCGATTCAGTACCTGTACGGGAACCGGCCGCAATGGCCGGCCGACGGCTTCATCGGCAAGACGCTGGTCAGCAGCTCGATGATCGACCGGGTGGCGCAATCGCTCGGGCGCAAGCTCGTCGAGGTGCCGGTGGGCTTCAAATGGTTCGTGCCCGGTCTGCTCGATGGCAGCGGCCCCTTCGGCGGTGAAGAATCGGCGGGCGCCTCCTTCCTCCGGCACAACGGCGCGGTGTGGAGCACCGACAAGGACGGCATCATCCTCGCGCTTTTGGCCTCGGAAATTCTCGCTCGCACCGGCAAGACGCCAAGCCAGCATTATGCGGTGCTGGCCGACCAGTTTGGCGCGCCCGCCTACGCCCGTGTCGATGCACCGGCCGACCGCGAGCAGAAAGCCAAGCTGGCAGCCCTCTCGCCCGACAACGTAAAGGCTTCCACCCTGGCAGGCGAACCGATCACGGCCAAACTGACCGAAGCACCGGGCAACGGCGCCAAGATCGGTGGCCTGAAGGTCGTGACGGAAAACGCCTGGTTTGCGGCCCGCCCCTCGGGCACCGAGGATGTCTACAAGATCTACGCCGAATCGTTCAAGGGACCGGATCATCTGGCGCAGGTGCAGGCCGAGGCGCGCCAGGTGGTGTCGGCCGCGCTCGGTGCCTGAGGCAGCCCTTCCTCGGCCGTTGGGTCTATGGTTTTGACCGCACCGAGCACGCGACCCTACGGGCCGCACCGTTTCACCCCCGTTGTCCTCCAGCGGGCACGGGGGCATGTCAGCGCGCGGCCACAGGCTTCCGCATGCCCCGACAGCACATGGCCTGACAGCCGCTTGGCGCTCACGCCTGCCGACTGACACGATGTCCTGGCTTGCCTTGTCGCTGATCATGCTGGCCGCGTTGATTCACGCGAGCTGGAATCTGCTGGCCAAGCGGGCGGCTTCGGTCGGTCCCGCCTTCGTCTTTGCCTATAGTGTCGTGACAGGGGTGGTCTACGCGCCGTGGGTCGCCTATCTGCTCGCGACGCAAGGGCTGCCCTGGCATGCGCAGACCCTGGCCTGCATCGTGCTGAGTGGCCTCCTGCATATTGCCTACAACCTCTTCCTGCAACGCGGCTATCAGGTGGCAGACCTCTCGGTGGTCTACCCGATTGCCCGTGGTACCGGGCCGATGCTCTCGTCGCTGGCGGCTTTCCTGCTGCTGGGCGAAACGCCCACGGCGGCGGGCCTGGCGGGGCTGCTTGCCATCGTGGGCGGCATCCTGCTGATCTCCACCCAGGGCCGGCTCTCGAAGTTCAAGGAGCCGGCCTCGCTGGCCGGGGTGCGATGGGGCGGCATCACCGGTGCGACCATTGCCGGTTACACGGTGGTGGATGCCTATGGAGTGAAGGTGCTGGGCTTGCAACCGGTGGTGCTGGACTGGCTCTCGAACATCGTGAGGCTGCTGTCGATGCTGCCCTGGCTTCTCAAGCACCGCCGGCAGGTTTTCGTGAAGATGCAGGGCCACTGGTGGCTGGCGATTGGCGTCGGGGTGCTTTCACCACTTTCCTACATTCTGGTGTTGCAGGCGCTGAAGCTCGGCGCACCGCTCAGCCTCACCGCCCCCACGCGAGAAATGTCGATGATGGTCGGCACGCTGCTGGGCGCGCTGATCCTGCGGGAAGCCGTGGGCCGCTGGCGGCTGGTTGGCTGCCTCGTGATGATCGCCGGCGTAGCGTTACTGGCGCAGGCATCATGACGGCCATTAAATCAATCGGGTGATCCGTGTCGTCGATGCCTTCTTGAAACTAGCCTGCTGACGGATATCCCGCGAGGACGCGCCTACGCGGACTTCATAGGTGCCCGCCGGCGCCACCCAAGCGTCGAGCCCTTCATCGAAAGAGACCAGCTCCCGAATGCCGAGGGTAAGCCGGATGAGCTGCGATTCTCCCGGTTGCAACAGATCCGTCTTGGCAAAAGCACGCAGCTCAGGCGCGGTTCTGGGTGCATCCGACAGTGGTGGCCCCGAGAGATAGAGCTGCACGACTTCGCGCCCTGCCCGCTCACCCGTGTTGACCACACGCAGGCTCACCGTCAATGGCTCATCGAACACCGCATGGCTCACGCTCATCTGCTCGAACGAGAAGCGGGTGTAAGACAGACCATACCCGAAGGGATAAGCCACCGGCTGATCATCGAGGTTGAAAGCACGATAGCCAACGCGGATGCCATCCTGATAGACGATTTCGGCCTCGCGATCGGCGACCTCCCCCGGACGCAACCGTTGAGCCGGGTCTGGCCCAAGCAAGGTTCGCCCCGGAAAGTTCGCCGCGGCCGGGTAGTCTGCCAGTTTCATTGCAAAGCTGTCAGGCAGCCGCCCCGACGGATTGACCTTGCCCAACAGCACATCGGTGATCGCATGGCCCGCCTCCTGCCCCGGCTGCCAGGCCAGCAGGATCGCATCGGCCAGCTCGCGCCAGCTTGCCGTCTCGATCACACCTCCGATATTCAGCACCACCACCACCGGCTTGGCGCGTGCCCGAAAAGCCTTGGACACGGCCGTCAGCAAGTCACGCTCGGTCTGGCTCAGCTCGAAATCATCCTTGATCTTGCGATCGGCGAATTCCCCGGAATGCCGGCCCAGACTGATCAACGCCAGATCCTGCTCTGCGGCGGCTGCCTCTATCTCCATCTGCGCCACGCGCCGCTCAGGCCAGGGCGGCGCATGCTCGGGCGAGACATCGTGCCAGACACCGCTCTTTTTACGGGCCGGGTCGCTCGCCACATGACGCTCATAGGCGCGTGCCAAAGGACGATCCAAGCGGCAACCCGCCGCCCGCAAACCGGCTGACAGCGACACGGCATAGGCTTCGTGAACATCTCCACTCCCCGTGCCACCAATCAGCGTGTGATAAGCGCTGTTACCAAAGAGCGCGATGCTGGCTGCCAAGGACAATGGGAGCGGGGTGGTCTCGCGCTTCGTGTCAGCATGCTGCCCATGCGTTGTTGAGGTTTCATGCTTTTCCGATGGGGTTTCGTTCTTCAACAGCACCATGCCAGCGGCCGCCACCTCGCGTGCCAGGGCGGCATGTGCTTTCAGATCGGGGGCATCGCTTGGCTGGTAACCGCGGAAGACGAGTGAGCGCTGAATGAGGCCCAGCATCCGGGCCACGTTCCGATCGAGTACAGCCTCGTCCAGTCGCCCTGCCCGCACAGCCTCGATGATGGCCAACTGCTGCTCACGGGTACCCGGCATCAGCAGGTCGTTACCAGCCTGCATCTGTGCCACGGCATCGCGCCCGCCAAACCAGTCGGACATCACGACTCCGTCAAAGCCCCATTCCTCACGCAGGACGCTTTGCAGCAACCACGGGTGCTCGGAGGTGTAGGGGCCATTCAATCGGTTGTAGGAGGACATCACCGTCCACGGTCGGCCAGCCTTGACGGCAATCTCGAACCCCTTCAAGTACAGCTCACGCAGTGCGCGCGCATCCACCTTCACATTGATCGTGTTCCGATTCCATTCGTGGTTGTTGACGGCAAAATGCTTGAGCGAGGTGCCAACACCCTGCGACTGGACACCGCGTACCATGGCAGCCGCCATCTCGCCACTGAGCAACGGATCTTCGGCGTAATACTCAAAATTTCGCCCACCCAGCGGAAAGCGATGCAGGTTCAAGGCCGGCGCAAGCAGCACATCGATGCCATAGGCACTGGCCTCGGCCCCGATGGCTGCCCCCAGCTTTTGCACGAGCGCCAGATCCCAGGTGCTCGCCAACGCGGTTGCCACTGGGAAAGCCGTGGCGAAATAGCGCCGCTCAGGCATGCCGGGCCGCTCGGGCGCCAGCCGTACCCCCGCCGGCCCATCGGCAAAGACCAAGGATGGAATGCCCAGCCGGGGAATGGCATAAGTTGTGCCAGCGGCACCGGGCACCTTGTCCTGTGTCTGGCCGATGACGGGGGCGGTGACGGCAGACTGGGCTGCGGTTTCGTCGGGTTCGGGGTCAGGTTGAGATTCGGATTTGGTTTCGGGGTTGGATTTGTTCGATCCGGGCGCAGATGTCGATCCGGGCGCAGACGCCGCCTGTTCATCGGCAGGCGACTTCACACCGGGCGGTAATTTGCCCGTGAGCAGTGCCGCCTTTTCTTCGAGAGTCATGGCGGCGATGACTTCAGACAGCTTGGCTTTGCCCAGTTGCGGTAGCGAGCCGCTTGCCGGCGCGCCTGCCTTGGCCGCACCACTGGCCCCGCCGGCGCTCGCCGCCCCTCCGGTGGCAGCCCCACTGCCACCAGGCCGCCCCCCCGCTGCCTGCCCGACGGCCCCGTTTTCGCTGGCCAGCACCCAACTGGCCGGCAGCAGCATCAGCGGAAAACTCAGCAACCGCCGACGCCAGATCTGCGGTTGCGTTTCTGTCCTCGTGTGCCGTGGCGGCAGTGGCTGGATCGAGTCGCTTATCGCTTTGTCGGTCATGGTCATCCCGGCATCAGGCGGCTTCGGTTGACGCTCAGCGCCTCGCGCACGATGTTGTGCATGGCGGTGCCGCCTTGGGTGACGCCGTCAGGACTGGCCGCCAAAAAATCCAGGATCTGGCGGCGCATTCTGGGTTCCCAGAATTTTTCGATATGACTGGCAACGCCTTCGACGCCCGCCGCATGATCAGGCTGATAGCGGAAAAAATCCCCGATTCGGTTCGCCATCCGCACCAGATTGTCGAGGCTGTCATTCATCCTGCCCGTCTCGTTGATCCTTCCCGCATCGCTCATCCTGATTTCTCCAGCGAGGTCTCTTCCGTCCTTGCCCGCCCAGCCTCTTCCAGCAGTTGCGTCTGCATCTGGTCGAAGCGGCTCCAGTCTCGCTGCCACTGCGAGGGTTGCGTCACACGCGTCAGCTGCACGGCCGTCACCTTGTATTCGGGACAGTTGGTGGCCCAATCGGAGCTGTCGGTGGTGACGACGTTGGCGCCCGACTCAGGGAAGTGGAAGGTGGTGTACACCACACCTGGCGCCACACGGTCGGTGATTTCGGCACGCAACACCGTATCACCGGCACGGCTCTGCACCCCCACCCAATCGCCCTGCACGATACCACGGTCTTCGGCATCTTGCGGATGGATTTCGAGCAGATCCTCGCTATGCCAGGCGACGTTCGGCGTGCGACGCGTCTGTGCGCCCACGTTGTATTGGGACAGTATCCGCCCCGTGGTAAGGAGCAACGGAAAGCGCCGCGTGCTGCGCTCGTCGCTCGGCACATATTGCGTGATCATGAAGCGCCCCTTGCCGTTGACGAACTGATCGACGTGCATGA
This sequence comes from Lautropia sp., assembly GCA_030532895.1. Classification (GTDB taxonomy): domain Bacteria; phylum Pseudomonadota; class Gammaproteobacteria; order Burkholderiales; family Burkholderiaceae_E; genus Lautropia. The sequence goes on from JAUNKF010000043.1 coordinate 11,115, forward strand.
TCGGCGTGCCTTGCGGTGCCTCCTCGTTGCAAGGCCACTGGATGCTGCCCAATTCATCGAGTTTGTCGTAACTCACGCCAGCAAAGGTCGGCGTGAGCCGTGCAATTTCTGCCATGATCTCGGCCGGATGATCATAATGCATCGGATAGCCCAGCGCATTGGCCAGCGCCATCGTGATTTCCCAATCGGCCATGCCGCTGCGAGGGGCCATCACGCGCCGCACGCGAGAGATGCGCCGCTCGGCATTGGTGAAGGTGCCGTCCTTTTCCAGAAAGGTCGAGCCAGGCAGAAAGACGTGCGCGTACTTGGCCGTTTCGTTCAGGAACAGATCCTGCACGACCAGACATTCGAGCGAGGCCAGCGCCTCGGCCACATGCTGGGTGTCGGGGTCGGACTGCACGATGTCCTCACCTTGACAATACATGCCCTTGAAGCTGCCCTCCAGCATGGCGTTCAGCATGTTCGGTATCCGCAGCCCTGGCTCGGGCTGGATCGTCACGCCCCAGTCCGCCTCGAACTGAGCGCGGGTGATGGCATCCGACACATGCCGATAGCCGGGCAATTCATGGGGGAAAGACCCCATGTCGCAAGAACCCTGCACGTTGTTCTGCCCGCGCAGCGGGTTGATGCCCACGCCTTCGCGTCCGACATTGCCGGTAGCCATCGCCAGGTTGGCAATGGCCATCACGGTGGTGGAACCCTGGCTGTGCTCGGTGACCCCCAGCCCGTAATAAATGGCAGCATTGCCCCCCGTGGCATAAAGCCTTGCCGCCTGCCGAACGGCCTCGGCAGGCACGCCAGTGACGGCCTCCATCGCCTCGGGTGAATTGTCAGGCTGCTCGGCAAAGGCGCGCCAATGCGCAAAGCTCGCGCCATCACAGCGCTCTGCCACGAAAGCCTCATCCACCAGCCCTTCGGTCACGATGACATGGGCCATCGCGCTCAGCAGCGCCGTGTTGGTCCCGGGCCGAAGCTGCAAGTGGTGATCCGCCTTGATGTGCGGTGAATCCACCAGCTCGGTGCGTCGTGGGTCGATGACGATCAGTCGCGCACCTTGGCGCAGCCGGCGCTTCAGCCGCGAGGCAAACACCGGGTGGGCGGCACTCGGGTTTGCGCCCATCACGATCACGACATCGGCATGCATGACCGAATCGAAGGTCTGGGTGCCGGCCGATTCGCCAATGGTCTGCTTCAAGCCGTAGCCGGTGGGCGAATGGCAGACACGGGCACAGGTATCGACATTGTTCGTGCCGAAGGCCGCGCGGATCAGCTTTTGCACGAGCCAGGTTTCTTCATTCGTGCAGCGCGAAGACGTGACGCCTCCCACCGAATCACGGCCGTATTTGGCCTGAATGCGCCGAAACGCCGAGGCGGCATGCTGAATGGCCTCTTCCCAGGACACCTCCTGCCACGGATCCGTGATTCGGGCACGAATCATCGGCTTCAACACCCGGTCAGGATGCGTGGCGTAGCCCCAGGCAAAACGCCCTTTCACGCAGGTGTGGCCTCGGTTGGCCTTGCCATCCTTCCACGGTGTGATCCGCACCAGCTCCTGCCCCTTCATCTCGGCCTTCAGCCCGCAGCCCACCCCACAGTACGCACAGGTGGTGCTGATCGCATGCTCGGGCTGCCCGCGCTCGATGACGGTCTTTTCGATCAAGGTGGCGGTGGGGCAAACGGCCACACAGGCACCGCACGACACGCATTCACTGTCGATGAAGGATTCGCTCTGCCCTGGCGAGACGCGCGAATCAAAACCACGCCCCGAAATGGTCAGCGCAAAGCTGCCCTGCGTTTCTTCACACGCCCTCACGCAGCGGCTGCAGACGATGCATTTGGACGGGTCATAGCTGAAATACGGGTTCGATTCGTCCTTGACGGCATCGAGGTGATGGGCGCCCTGTTGGCCATAACGCACCTCGCGCAACCCGACCCGGCCAGCCATGTCCTGAAGCTCACAGTCGCCGTTGGCCGCACAGGTGAGACAATCGAGTGGGTGATCGGAAATGTACAGCTCCATCACGTTGCGGCGCAGCTCGTGCAGACGCACCGTTTCGGTATGCACGACCATGCCCGCTTCAACCGGCGTCGTGCAGGCGGCCAGATAGCCGCGCCTGCCGTCGATCTGTACCATGCACAGCCGACAGGAACCAAATGCCGCCAGGCTGTCGGTGGCACACAGCTTTGGGATCTGGATGCCGCACTCGGCTGCCGCGCGCAAAATCGAGGTGCCTTCGGGCACCTCGACCTGATGACCGTCGATCGTCAGCGTGACGCTTCGATCCGATACGGACGCAGGGGTGCCGTAGTCGATATCCTTCAAAGCAATGGTGTCTGGCATGTCCCCTCCCCATCCCGTATTCCAATCAATTCCTTCACCAGGCGAATCATCACGATCCACGCCCTTTTAGCACCCTTCTTGCACCCTGTTGATGCAGATGCCTTGATATATCAGGCCACACGCGCCTTGGGTGCCGGTTGCGCCTCTCCGCCCTGATCCGCCCCGCTTTCGTCCAGCCCGAAATCTTCGGGAAAATGCTTGAGCGCCGACAGCACCGGGAGAGGCGTCATGCCCCCCAGCGCGCACAAGGAGGCGCCCATCATCGTGTCGCACAGGCTCTCCAGGAGCACCCGCTGCTGCTGGCGCTGCTCGTCGCCCTCAGCAGCCATCAGGCGATCGATGACTTCCACGCCCCGTGTCGAGCCGATCCGGCAAGGCGTGCATTTGCCGCAGGATTCCTCGGCACAAAAGTCCATCGCATAACGAGCCATCTGCGCCATGTCCACCGTGTCATCGAAGGCCACGATGCCGCCATGTCCGACCATTGCCGACACCTGCTGATAGCCCTCGTAATCGATGGGCAGATCCCATTGCGAAGGCGGCAGATAAGCACCCAGCGGCCCGCCGACCTGCACGGCCCGAAGCGGCCGGCCCGAGGCACTGCCACCGCCAAAATCATGCAGCAGCTCGTTCAGGCTCAGGCCAAACGCCTTTTCCACCAAACCGCCCTGACGGATGTTGCCCGCCAACTGGAAAGGCAAGGTGCCATGCGAACGCCCCACGCCAAAATCCCGATACCAGGCTGCGCCACGCGCCATGATGATGGGCACGGTGCCCAATGAGATGGCGTTGTTGACGACGGTGGGCATGCCGAACAGGCCCTGGATGGCCGGCAGTGGCGGCTTGCTGCGGATCACGCCGCGCTTGCCTTCCAGACTCTCCAGCATGGCGGTTTCTTCGCCACAGATGTAGGCACCGGCGCCCTTGCGCACGCTCAGCTCAAAATGCCGCCCGCTGCCCTGAATATCGGTGCCAAGCCAGCCTGCTGCCCGTGCCTTCTCGATGGCCTGCTTCAGGATCAGAATGGCCTGTGGATACTCGGATCGTACATAGATATAACCTTGGGTGGCACCTACGGCCATGCCGGCAATCGCCATCCCCTCGATCAGCGTGAACGGATCGCCCTCCATCAGCATCCGGTCGGAAAAAGTGCCCGAATCGCCTTCGTCTGCGTTGCAGGCGATGTATTTCTGCTCGGCCGGGGCGTCGAGCACGGTTTTCCATTTGACGCCGGTTGGAAAGGCAGCGCCCCCCCTGCCCCGCAAGCCCGAATGCGTGATCTCTTCAACGATTTGCGTGGGCGTCATCGACATGGCCCGCTCGAGACCAGCCCAGCCGCCATGCTGCGCATGATCGTCCAGGCTGAGCGGATCGAGGATGCCGACCCGCGCAAAGGTCAGGCGCTCCTGATGCTTGAGAAAGGGAATCTCCTCGGTCAGCCCCTGACATCGGGCATGAGGCTTGCCATCCAGCCAGCCGGCCTCGAACAATGCCGGCACGTCTGCCACGCACACCGGCCCATAGGCCACACGCCCCTCGGGCGTCTCGATCTCCACCATTGGTTCCAGCCACAACAAGCCACGCGAACCATTACGGATGAGCTGCACCACCAAGCCACATCGATTTGCCTCCGCCTCGATGGCAGCTGCCACGGCATCGGCCCCAGCCGCCAGCGCGGCCGTATCGAGCGGCACGTAGATCTTCGTCATCGGGCCACCTCCTTGTCAGGCGCTGCCGCCAGCAACGAGGCGAGCCGGTTCGGCGTGATGTGAGCATGCGGCTTGCCATCGAGCATGATGGCTGGTCCCTGAGCGCACAGCCCAAGACAATACACGGGCGTGGTGGTGACAGCCCCATCCGCACTGACCCCACCCATCGGCAGACCCATCTGCTCAGCGGCGTGCTCGATCAACTGCGTGGCGCCACGCGCCTGGCAGGCTTCGGCACGGCAGATTTCCAGATGCCGCCCCTGAATCGGCGCCAGCCGAAAATGCGGATAAAAGGTGATGACCCCATGCACTTCGGCGCGGGAGCGCGATACCGTGGCCGCGATCAGCGCCACGCTCTCTTCAGGGATGTAGCCAAGCGCATCCTGGATGGCATGCAGCATCGGCAGCAATTCGCCCGGATCGACCTCGGAAGGCCAAGTGGCCAGAATGTCCGCCACGGCCGCCGTGGCCGGACTGTTCGAGGCCGAGGCCAGATCAAGCGCCAGTTTGCCGCCCCTCGCGCCCCCCGTGGAGGCCAGATCGATCTTGACGTGTTTGCTCATGGTGTGCGCGTCTCCTGACTTTTATCTGACCCTGCATCAGCCTGTGCATCAATCAGGGTTAGCCCTAGGTGCTTGAGCGACATGAACGTAAACCGACGAACATGAGACAGCAAACAGCATGACACGATGCACAAAGACCAGTCATCGTTCTCCAGTAAATCCGTTCGCTATTTTTTCGTGATTTAGAGTGGAGGCACACTTCCATCACGGGAAGGAGGAGACAATCATGACGGCAACCCTGATCAAGGTGGATCTGAAGCAATCCCCCTACGAAAACCCCAACGTCCACAATCGCTGGCACCCCGACATCCCGATGGCGGTCTGGGTATCGCCCGGCGACGATTTCAAACTGGAAACCTATGATTGGACGGGCGGCGCGATTGCCAACGACGACAGTGCAGATGACATTCGCGATGTGGAGCTGTCACGGGTGCATTTCCTGTCCGGCCCGGTGGGGGTCAAAGGCGCAGAGCCCGGTGATCTGCTGGTGGTCGACCTGCTCGACATCGGCGCGCTCGATGGGCACCACTGGGGCTTCAATGGCGTCTTCAGCCGTCAAAATGGCGGTGGTTTCCTGGACGAACATTTCCCGCATGCCTGCAAGTCGATCTGGGAGTTCGACGGCATGTTCACCCGCAGCCGCCATGTGCCGGGCGTGAATTTTGCAGGCTTGATCCATCCTGGCCTGATCGGCTGTCTGCCGGATCGGAACCTGCTCGAAGCCTGGAATGACCGGGAAGCCACGCTGATCGCCACCGACCCGCATCGCGTGCCGGCGCTGGCCAACCCGCCCAACCCCACCAATGCCCACATGGGCAAGATGCAAGGCGAGGCCCGCGAGCAGGCTGCCCAGGAAGGCGCACGCACCGTGCCGCCCCGCGAGCATGGCGGCAACTGTGACATCAAGGATCTGTCACGTGGCTCACGGATTTATTTTCCGGTGTATGTCGATGGTGCGGGCCTGTCGGTGGGCGACCTGCATTTCAGCCAGGGCGATGGGGAAATCACCTTCTGCGGCGCCATCGAAATGATCGGCGGCTGGGTTCACATGCGCGTGAACCTGATCAAGGACGGCATGCGGAAATACGGCATCCGCAA
>JAUNKF010000074.1 GCA_030532895.1 Lautropia sp.
TGCTGGCACCCATTGTGGGTCTACTGCCAATGCAACCACGTCATGGTTTGATTGGGTGCTGAAGTAAAAATGGGCCAGCTGAGCCGTTTTGCCTGCACCAAAAATGACCAGCTTCTGCTTCATCAATCACACCCCCAAATAAGCCTTCCGAATCTCGTCATTGGCCAGCAGGTTGTCGCCCGTGTCTTCGAGCACGATGCGGCCGTTCTCCAGCACGTAGCCGCGGTCGGCGATCTGCAGTGCCTTGTTGGCGTTCTGCTCAACCAGAAAGACGGTGACGCCCTCGGCGCGGATCGTTTCGATGATCTCGAAGATCTGCGCGATGATCAGCGGGGCAAGGCCCAGCGTGGGTTCGTCGAGTAGCAGCAGGCGAGGCTTGCTCATCAGCGCGCGGCCAATGGCGAGCATCTGTTGCTCACCGCCCGACATGGTGCCCGAGCGCTGGTGGGCGCGCTCGCGCAGGCGCGGAAACAGTGTGTAGACGTGCTCCAGCCCTTCGGCAATCTGGTGCCGGTCGAGAAAGAAACCGCCCATTTGCAGGTTTTCTTCCACGCTCATGTCGGCAAAGACGCGCCGGCCCTCGGGCGAGATGGCGATGCCGTTGCGCATGATCTGATGGCTGTCCTGCTGCGTGATGTCCGTGCCCTCGAAGAGGATGCGCCCGGTGCTGGCACGCGGGTGGCCGCAGACCGTCATCAGCAGCGTGGTCTTGCCCGCGCCGTTGCTGCCGATAAGGGTCACGATCTCGCCCTGGCGCACTTCCATCGTGATGCGGGAGAGCGCCTGGATCGGGCCATAATGGGTATCGACGCCTTCGAGGCGCAGCATGGGGGTGGAGGCGGTCATCAGGCTTCTCCCAGATAGGCTTTGATTACGCGCTCATCGTTGCGCACCTCGTCGGGCAGGCCCGTCATGATCGGCTTGCCATGCTCCATCACCAGAATGCGCTCCGATACGCCCATCACGAGCTTCATGTCGTGTTCGATCAGCAGCACCGCCACCTTGAACTCGTCACGCAGCCGGCGGATCAGGTGTTGCAGATCGACCTTTTCTTGGGGATTGAGGCCCGCAGCCGGCTCGTCCAGCATCAGGAGCCGCGGCCTGGTGATCATGCAACGGGCGATTTCCAGCCGGCGCTGGTGCCCGTAAGCCAGGTTGCCGGCCTCGCGGTTGGCATATTGGCGCAGATCCATGAAATCCAGCCACTGGGCCGCCCGATCGATGGCCTCGGCTTCGGCGCGGCGATAGGTGGGCAGGCCCAAGAGGCCGGCCAAAAGCCCGCTGTGAACCTGCGTGTGCTGCGCCACGAGCAGGTTTTCCAGAACGGTCAGCTGCTTGAAGAGCCGCACGTTCTGGAAGGTGCGCACGATGCCGTGACGGGCCACGACGTGGCTGGGCTTTCGGGCGATCTGCTCGCCGTCGAGCAAAATGCTGCCCGTGGTGGGTTTGTAGAAGCCGCTGATGCAGTTGAAGACGGTGGTCTTGCCGGCGCCGTTGGGGCCGATGATGGC